>JAJEAC010000176.1 GCA_022824315.1 Silicimonas sp. | reverse complement strand
CGGGCCCGGTCGGATCCGCGCGATCTACCGGGAGCGTCGAGGCACGGCGGCGGACCTGGATATCGCATGGGTCAATGGCGACATCCTGGACAAGGAATCGCTGATTGCCGCCTTCGAGGGCGCGGAGGCCGTGTTTCATCTGGCCGCGCGGGTCTCGATCGATGCCGTCAGGGCGCAGGAGTTCCATCGCACGAATGTCGTGGGCACACGCAACGTCGTGGAGGCGGCCCTTGCATGTGGTGTACGGCGCCTGGTTCACGTTTCCTCGATCCACGCCTACGACCAACACCCTTTGGGCGAAGTTCTCGATGAGAGCCGCGGTCCTGCGGATGGCCCGCACCACGATCCCTACGACCGTTCGAAAGCCGCCGGCGAAGTGGAAATCCGTCGCGGCATCGACCGGGGCCTCGATGCCGTGATCCTGAATCCGACCAGTGTGATCGGTCCCTGCGACGGCGGGCCGTCCCCTATGGGGCAGGTCTTTCTCGACCTCTACCGCAGGCGAATTCCCGCGCTGATCGCGAGCGGTTACGACTGGGTCGACGTGCGCGATGTCGTGTCTGCCACGATGGCCGCCGAGACACAGGCGAGATGTGGCGAGAACTACCTCGTCTCAGGCCGCTGGCACACCGTGCGCGAATTGGCCCAGCTCTCCCAGCAGGCGACCGGTGTTGCCGCACCCCGTCTCCAGTTCCCGGTGTTTGTCGCCCGGTTGTGGGCACCCTGCCAGGTTTTCCTGGATCGATCTCGCGGTCGCCGGCCGCTCTACACGCCGGCGGCCGTTCGCGTGATGGCCCACGGCAATCGGCGGATATCGAGCGCCAAGGCGCGGGCGGAACTCGGGTTCCACCCGCGCCCTCTCGCAGAATCGGTCAACGACACGTATCGCTGGTTCGACGAACACGGCATGCTGGGTGAAGGGGCATGAGATGACCGAGGAACGGCTGCACGGGATGCTGGTATGGGCTGTCCTCGTGATGGCGGTCCTGACGTTCCCGTACCTGCTCCGCAGAACCGCGCCCTACGGGCGTCACTACGCGGGCGCGGGTTGGGGACCCCACATTTCCGCCAGGCTCGCCTGGATCATCATGGAACTGCCGGCGCCCCTGCTCTTCCTCGTGGTCTTCCTTGACGGCAAGCACGCGTTCCAGATCGTGCCGTTGCTGTTTCTGGTCATGTGGCAGGGCCACTATCTGAACCGTACGTTCGTCTATCCGTTTCGCGTCCGGGCACGCGGCCGGAAGACGCCCCTGCTGCTGGTTGCGTCCGGCTTTTTCTTCAATGCGATCAACGCGTACATCAACGCCCGCTTCATCTCGGAATTCGGCGAGTACGCCACCGAATGGCTCGCCGATCCCCGCTTCCTGATCGGCGTCGGGATTTTCCTCGCCGGGCTCGCGCTCAATCACCACGCCGACAACACCCTCATGCGCCTGCGCCGGCCCGGCGGGACAGGATATGCGATACCGCAAGGCGGCGGGTTCCGGTTCGTCTCGTGCCCCAACTACCTCGGGGAAATCCTCGAATGGCTGGGCTGGGCGGTCGCGACCTGGTCGTCGTGCGGTCTTGCATTCCTGCTGTTCACCGTTGCCAATCTTGCGCCGAGAGCGCGCAGTAACCACCGTTGGTATCTGGAGACGTTCAGCGATTATCCGGCGCACCGCCGGGCCCTGCTGCCGGGCATCTACTGATGCCTGAGCGATCGCGCACGCAAATCGGCGGCAATTGACCATTCGCATGCGGAAAAGCGCCAGTTTTGGCATTGGTCTCTCACAAGAGTTTGCCCCGCTCGAACGGTCCGGGCCCGACAGAATTGGATTCTGAATCTGATATGGTGACCTTCGACGTAGGTGCTTGTCGCTTCTGTCGGTTCAGTTGCGGGTCATGAGGCCTCTCCTGGGCCCTAGCTGCGAATGCCGACGATGTAAGGCGGATCTTCACTCAGCGGTCAGACAGGAATCCATCGCATTTCAAGTGACCAACGGCGGATTCCGAAAGAGTCAACTTGTCACTTACATGGCTACATCTTGGGCAGAGTCGATTCCCAGCAGATCGAATGCCTGGCCCTGCAGTTTGGCCGGCTTCGCCATCGGCGGGAAGACATGGTCCGCATTGCCTGGCAGCGACGTCGCGATCTTCGAGGAGCAGGCGGTGGAGGCCGTGGTGCCGGCCATCAACGGCCTGCCCAGGAGCCTGGCACAACTGATGTTCGAGGACGACGACCGCGACGGCGCTGAGGCGCAACGGAACTTGCCGGTGGAGCCGGCAAGGGTCTCCGAGAGCGCCCGAGCAAAGGCGGACGCCAAGTGCACCCTCGACGGGCTGCCGGTCCGCGACCTCGCAACCCTTCTCACCGACCTGGCCACGCCGACGCCAAACGAGGCGCCAGTTCCGGCCGCACCCGACCATGGCGTTCGCAGCTGACAGAAGGAGTTCGACCCTTGACCGGCTGGCGATCAACCTCGCCAAGTTCCCGACATGACATGCCGGGACCGTTACATGTCGAATCTTGCCCAAAGTCAGCAATCGTGCTGATGGCAAGGGGTCCTGCGAAAATTTGGAAATGAAGATTCGCCTAAACGGCGTCCAGCCGCAGCCGTTCCCTGATCTGCTTGGTCGACTCCTTGGCGCCATCCAGCGCAATCAGAAGGGCCGGAAGGAACAGGAAGTCCGCCAACAGGGCAATGACAACCGTTATCCCCATGAGCAGGCCAAGCGCTTGGTTGCTCGCCATCCCCGACGCTCCGAACACAAGGAATCCGAGCGCGAACACGACAGTCGTCGCGAACAGTGCCTTGCCCACCGATTGGAGTGCAGACTGAACCGACTCAGATGGCAGAAGTCCCTGATTGCGGGCTCGAAGATACTTGGTGAGGAAGTGAATTGTGTCGTCGACGATAATTCCGAACGCCAAGGCGGTCACCACCGAAGCCGCAACCCCGATCTCCCCCACCACGTAGCCCCATGCGCCCATCGCCATGGCGGCAGGAACGAAGTTGGGTATCAGGCTAATCAGGCCGAACCGCAGGCTCCGGAAGATGAAGACGAGCAGCAATGAGACAACCGTCATCGCGATGAACGTGCCGATGAGCATCTTTTCGATGTTCCTCTTGATCGAATAGGCGCCGACCAGGGTTACTCCGGTGGCTCCGGTTTCCAGGTTTGGTGCATTTTGCCGCAGCCAAGCCTGTGCACGGTTGTCAAGATTGATTTTTTCCTTCGCCGACAGTTTCTTCAACACGACCGTCATGCGCGTGGCAGACCGCTCGACATCGATGAGATTGTTAAGGTCAAGCCCGATCGGCAAGGAAAACTCATACAGCAACAGGAATTGCGCGGCGAGGTCGGACTCGTCCGGTACCGCGTAATGGTCTGGGTTGCCACCGTTCAGGGTCTTGTTCAGCCGCTTAAGAATGTCGGTAACGGCAAAGACGTGGGCGACTTCCGGCTGCTCCCTGTACCACGAGGCGAACGCATCGACATCACGCAGATAATTGACATCCGTGATGCCCGCTTCCCTCCCGGCACTGAGCGAATACTCGAATGGTTCCAAACCGACGAAATTCTCGCTGACGAAGTCAGTAGACCGACGATATTCGTAGCTGCTGTCGAGAAGTTCGAGGGGATTCTCGTTGAGTTCGATCCGCGAAACACCGGCGATGAGCACGACGATAACTGCCCCGAAAGAGACCAACAGTGCAACGTGGTGAGAGACGACAAATCGCCCAAACAGGTCGAAGAACTGGAGCTTGCCCGCGCGGAGGGGCCCGGCGCTCACGGGAAGGAGTGAAAGCAATGCAGGCAACAGCGTCACTGCGCAAACAAAGGCGCACATCGCGCCGAAGGCGACGATGTTGCCCATGACGCGAAACGGCGGCATCTCGGAAAAGTTCAGGCTCAGGAACCCGATTGCGGTCGTAAGTGATGTAAGGAAAACCGGCCACATGTTTGATTGAACCGAATGGGCAACCGCCTGCCTTCGGTCCATGCCTTGCCGCATCTGTGCCAGCATGCCCTCGATGACGTGCATTGAGTGCGCGACGGCGACCGCCATCAGGACGAACAGCGCTGCTCCGCTTTCGCCATACAGTTTCATTCCGGTCCAGCCAGCGAATCCAAGTCCTGACAAGGTGACCGCCAAGATCATAATGACAATTGCACCAACCGCCGAAATTGAACGCAGCAATGCGAACGCAATAGCCAGCATCGTCAGAAACGCGATCGGTGCGAGTTTCTCCATTTCGTCGTTTAGCGCATCGCGAACCGAACGGTTGAGAAACAGCTCGCCCGTGAGGTGGTATTCCATGCTTGCATGGCTGGCTCGAGCTTCGGCGGTGGCGGCGTGCAGAAAGTCGACCACGTCCACCTTGGCCTGTTGTCGACTGACCTCCGGCAGCACGACATTGACCATGAGCCCAGCGACGCGCCCATCCCGGGAAACGAAGCGACCAGCGATCTCTTCGGTCTCAAGCGCAATTTTCTCGATCCGTTCCAAATCACTATCGGTCAACCCTGCGGCGTCATCGATCAGCGCCTCCACGATCAGCTCGTCTCCGACTCCCCAACTGTGAGAGTAGTTGGTGATCGAGTCGACGCGAGTAACGAATGGGGTTTGCCAGAGCTGCTCGGTCATCTCCTCGACAGCCACGAGCGCCTCGCGCGTGAAAATGGTGCCATCCTTTGGCGCCATGGCCACAAGGAGAGAGTCGGACAGTGCGTAGGTGTCTTCCAGCTGTTCAAGCGCGACAAGGCGAGGGTCGTCTTTGCTGAAGTGGTTTCGAAAATCCACGTCAACCTCAACCAACCGCACGACGCCCGCAGCAATTGGAACAAAGACCAGCGCTGAGACCAACACCGCGAGCCACCGTCGGCTCATTACGAGTGATATGAAGGCAGCCATGATCGCTCTTGCGTATCATGCAATCAGTGGACTGTGTCAATCGACGCCGCTGCCAAGCCGTCTCGGCAAATTGACATGACCAGAGCTGGATCGATCCACGACAATCACTGGATATGCGTGTGACGACATGAAGATCCTGAGGGAGAAGAATCAGCTTGACCTGCTTGCCGGCCACACCTCGACCGTGACAATGTGGACCAGCAAACGCAGCAGTTTCTGTCCTTTGCGGCGCAATCTTGAGGTGCGTGATCGCGAATTCTGAAGGCGCTTGGCTTGGAAACTCCCCGATCCTTCTGGCAGGCTTCCGCGCGTCATCGTCACAACGGAGCCATGGCGCGACCAGCATTCCTGCGATCCGTGAGGACGAGCGTAGAGAGCCTGACATGAGACGACCGCAGACAAGGAGGATCCGGGAGGCGTTCCGGTCGAACTTGCCAAGACCCTCGTCACGGAAGGTCGTCGCAAGCGTTGGCATCGGACAGTCGACGGTGACGGGCCGCCTTTGACGCGCAAAGTGGGCAGGGCTGTCTTGGCTGCGTCCCGGCGGACACCTGAAAAACAGAGCGCGAGTGTCGTCCATCTCCGGTGACGCCTGCGCAACTCGAGCTTTCGTGGTCGTTCTGCGCGCCTCGAATCACATCTGAAATTTCGATCCGGAGATGGGGCCGCCAAAACGGAATCATTGTGAATTCTCAATGAATCCAGAAATTTTCTCGACGTCGTTCAGCAATGCAATTGGCCAGGTCTGACACGCTCAGGCGTTGTCGGATCGGATCCTGCTACCGTACACGGATCTGATGCACGACTCCCGAGTTGTCATCGCGAAGTGATGTCGATCCGTCGGCCCGAATTCGGCGCACTTGACCCGCGTGATCAGTCCGCGCCTGACTCAGGGAACGACCTGACTGAGGGAACGACCTGACTCAGCGAATGAACTGGTCGACGTAGTCTTCGCCCAATCCGATATCCACGTAGTGCTTCCGGCACATCTCGATCTTGGTGAAGACGTCTTCATAGCCCTGGACGCTCCCGTACGGGTCCACGTAGATCATCACGCCATTCACCTGAAAATACGTGATCATCTCGTCCACATCGTCGGGCACGACCAGCGTGTGTGTCTCGCCCGGGGCCTCGAACACGTATGAGCCTTCGTGCGCCACCCAGTCGTGTTCCAGGTAATGCCAGCTTCCCTTGAGGACGAATCCGTGCACCGGCTGTGGATGCCGGTGGCGCGACAGGATGCCGGATTGGCGGACTCGCAGCAGGTTCATCCAGTATCCTTGGCTTCGGCTCAGGCATAGTGGCCGGAAAGACACGGTGTCGGTCTGAGGCACCCAAAGGCGCTCATCTTCCGGAATGGCATCCGCAATGACGATTTCGTCAAGCGCTTCCCTTGGGAAGGGCAACTGATAGGGAGTCATCGAATTCTGATCTTGGGATTCAGTGGGCATGTAATTCACATTGCGGAGTAGCCGCCGTCCACAGGGTAGGTTGCGCCGGTAACAAATGAAGCTTCCTCGGAAAGCAGCCAGGATGCAAGTGCACCGACCTCGCCAGGCTGGCCCCAACGAGACAGGGGGGTTCGGTTCAGGATGACCGGTTCGCGCGAATCGTCGCCACGTATGGCTTCGGTCATCGGCGTCTCAATCCATCCTGGCGCAATGGCGTTCACGCGAATGCCATCAGAACCCCACTTTCCGGCGAGTGCCTTGGTCAACTGGGCCACGGCACCCTTCGACGCGGTGTAGGCGGGTGCGTGCGGTCCACCGAAATACGTGTACATCGACCCGGTGTTCACGATCGCGCCGCCGCCTGCAGCGAGCAGCGGGTGCGCGGCGAGACAGCATCGCATCGTTCCGGTGAGGTTGACGTCGATCACTCTCTGGAAGGTGTCCAGTTCGTATTCTTCGAGTTTCCTGATGATGCCCGCACAGTTCACGAGACCGTCCAAGGATGTCAGGCCGGTGAAGAAGGCCTCGACCGCGTCATTGTCCGTCACATCCAGAGCGACCGCTGAGACGTCCGGCGCTGCTTCGCGGTGTTTTTCGACTTCGTCCTCAGTAGCACCAGTGATGGTCACTTCCCAGCCTTTGTCGACAATGGCGCACGCGATTCCGGCCCCAATCCCGCCCGTTCCGCCGATGATCACGGCCTTTGGCATGGCATCCCTCGTTTTGGTGCCGTCATCCGTCCGCCCCGGCGTACCGGAAGCCTCCGACAAAACTCCGGGATTTCCCAGAATTTTCCTGGCCCTGACTTGACCCGACCGACAACCCTGCGCAGTTAGTGTACATCAAATCAACAGAAGGGAACCCAACAATGGCATTCGATCTTCCCGATCTTCCGTATGCACATGATGCACTGGCCTCGCAAGGAATGAGCGCGGAGACGCTCGAGTTTCATCATGACCTCCATCACAAGGCGTATGTCGACAACGGCAACAAGCTGATTGCCGGAACCGAATGGGAAGGCAAGTCACTGGAGGAGATAGTCAGGGGGACGTATGACGCGGGCACCGTGGCACAGAATGGCATTTTCAACAACATCAGCCAGCTCTGGAACCACAACCAGTTCTGGGAAATGATGGGCCCAGGCGAAAATGGCATGCCAGGCGAACTGGAAAACGCGCTCGCCGAAAGTTTCGGATCGGTGGACGAGTTCAAGTCTCAGTTTTCGGCCGCCGGCGTCGGTCAGTTCGGTTCAGGCTGGGTGTGGCTTGTCAAGAACTCGGATGGATCCCTTGCGGTCACCAAGACCGAGAACGGCGTAAATCCGCTTTGTTTCGAACAGGTCGCGCTGCTCGGTTGCGACGTTTGGGAGCATTCGTACTACATCGACTTCCGGAACAAGCGTCCCGCCTATCTGGAGAATTTCCTTAACAATCTCGTGAACTGGGAAAACGTGGCAAGCCGCATGTAGTCTTCCACGACCGCTCTCCTCCGACCCGTCGGCACGTTTCGCCGGCGGGTTCGCGTTTGAGCCGCGGTTCTCGTAACGTCAGTTCGCCAATGCGGCATTGCGAAGCAACTTTCCCCGGAACTTGGCGCGGCACCCTATCCCCCGTGAGTTTCGCGCACTGATTGCCTCAATTCGGATACCAACTCATCTACGTCCGGCACTGCGGTGAGCAGATCGCCGAGGCTGGGATCCGCGAATCCTTCGGCAATCACGTGTCCGATGAGCGCCAAGAGCGGTTGCCAGTATCCTTCAATGTCGACCAGATAGACCGGCTTTTCGTGGAGCCCGAGTTGCGCCCAGGTCAGGACCTCGAAGAATTCGTCCAGCGAACCCGCGCCGCCCGGAAGGACAGCCACAGCGTCCGCGTTCATCAGCATGATCTTCTTTCGCTCGTGCATGGTCTCGGTGATGATCCGTTCGCCGATGCGCCTGCTTGGAGCTTCTGTTGCTACCAGGTGGGCTGGAATCACTCCGATCGCGGCTGCGCCCGCAGAAGTCGCGGCATTGGCTACGGCTCCCATGATTCCCACTTCGCCGGCGCCGTAGATCAGACGCCATCCGTTTTCGCCAATGGCATGCCCGAGTGCTCGGGCAGATCGCAGGTACTTTGGGTTTCGTCCGTCACGGGCGCCACAATAGACGCATAGCGAAAAGGGATTCGTTTGGGCCATGCTCGCTGCTGATGGTTGCAAAAGGTGTTTTGACCCCTGTTAGAGGCGTTGATATTGTCCTGCAAGCGCCTGGCGGAGATTAGGTGCACAGACACAAGCCCGAACCAGACTCTGAAGGAGACAGCAAGCCGTGAAGCCAATTTGGAAAGGTGCCATTGGTGCCGCCACCATTGCCCTCTTGCTGGCCATTCTTTGGATATTGCTGCTGCCTGAGAGTCCGATCACTGGCGATGGAACTGATTCTTCCGCCACGACGGAGTCTGCTGACGACTTGGATGCTCCGGACGCGGAAAGCGTTGCGACTACGGTCCCTGCGGAACCAGCGGCACCTGCGGCGGACGGCGGCCCGGCGGCCGTAGACGAAGCGACTGCGGATTCGACGGATGTCCCGGAAACGACGGCACCGGAAGACGTGGCCATCACGGAACCTTCGGAGCCGACTGCACCTGTTGCGGATGAAGGCCCGACCGCCGAAAGCGAAGCGATAGCGGAAACGGCGGATGCCCCGGAAACGGCGGCGCCTGAAGACGTGGCCATCACGGAACCTTCGGAACCGACTGCACCTGTTGCGGATGACGGCCCGACCGCCGAGGGCGAAGTGGCTGCGGAGGCTGCGGAAGTTCCGGAAACGATGGCGCCGGAAAGTATTGCAGCCACAGAACCTTCGACACCTGCGTCACCTGCTGCGGACGGCGGGCCGACCGTCGAGTGTGAAGTGATGGCGGAAACGGCGGACGCTCCGGATGCGTCGGAGCAGGAATGCGTTGCAGCCACGGAGCCATTGGAGCCGGCGGCACCGGTGCCTGGCGACGGCCCGACGGCGGAGGGCGAGTTGGCGGCGGACACGGCGGATGCCCCGGAAACGGCGGCACCGGGAGACGTGGCCATCTCGGAACCTTCGGAACCGACTGCACCTGTTGCGGATGACGGCTCGACCGCCGAAGGCGAAGCGATAGCGGATTCCGCGGATGTCCAGGAATCGACGTCGTCGGAAAGTGCTGCGACTGCGGACCTTGCTGAACCGGCGGCGCCGGTGCCCGGCGACGGCCCGACCCCGGAGGGCGAGGTGACGGCGGACACGGCGGATGCCCCGGAAACGGCGGCGCCTGAAGACGTGGCTGTCACGGAACCTTCGGAACCGACTGCACCTGTTGCGGATGACGGCCCGACCGCCGAGGGCGAAGTGGCTGCGGAGGCTGCGGAAGTTCCGGAACCGATGGCGCCGGAAAGTATTGCAGCCACAGAACCTTCGGCACCTGCGTCACCTGCGGCGGACGGCGGGCCGACCGTCGAGTGTGAAGTGATGGCGGAAACGGCGGACGCTCCGGATGCGTCGGAGCAGGAATGCGTTGCAGCCACGGAGCCGTTGGAACCGGCGGCGCCGGTGCCTGGCGACGGCCCGACAGCGGAGGGCGAATTGGCGGCGGACACGGCGGAGACCCCGGAAACGGCGGCGCCTGAAAGTGTGGCAGCCACCGACGCTGTGGACCCGGCAGTGCCGGTCTCGAGCGACGGCCCGACCGCCGAGGGCGAGACGGCGGAAACGGCGGAGGCCCTGGATGCTCCGGAGCAGGAAAGCGTTGCAGTCGCAGACCCTGCGGCACCTGCAACAGGCGACGGCCTGACCGTCGAAAGCGAATTGACGGCGGAAACGGCGGAGGCCCTGGATACTTCGGAGCAGGAAAGCGTTGCAGCCGCAGACCCTGCGGCACCTGCGACAGGCGACGGCCTGACCGTCGAAAACGAATTGACGGCGGAAACGGCAGAAGCCCTGGATGCTCCGGAGCAGGAAAGCGTTGCAGCCACGGACCCTGTGGACCCTGCGCCGATGACGGGCGACGGCCCGACCATCGAGAACGTTGTGGCGGCAGATGAGTCTGATGGGGTGGTGCCAGTTGACAGCGCATCGACTGAAATGAGCGCGTCGATCACAGAAAGCGTCGCAACGTTTGACATTGTTCGTATCGAGCCCGGCGGCGGCGCGGTCATTGCAGGGCGTGGGGTCGAAGGCGGAGCGACGGTCTCGTTGTATCTGAATGGGGAACTGGTCGGAGAGGCCACCGCGGATAGAACAGGCAACTTCGTGATTTTCGCCGACGTTGGCGTGTCAAATCTGCCTCGTGAATTGACGCTGGCCGAGACCCGGTTGGACGGCACAGTACTCGACGGCGCTTCGTCCCTGATTCTGGGACCCGTTGCACCAGTGAGGATTGCAAGTGAAGCTGACGCAACCAGCGACGAATCTTCAGAGATCGACTCGATCGCTTCAACTGACGGGGCAGCGCAGCCCGATGCCGAGCCGACCGCATCGACAGTCGCCTCAACCGAACAGGCAGAACAGCCCGACGTCGAGCAAACCGCGTCTGCTGCAACCTCAACCGGTCAGGCAGAACAGCCGGACGAAATTCAAGGCAGGCCGACCGTTCTTCTCTCCGACGAGAGCGGCGTTCAGGTAGTTCAGGATTCCGGTGACAGCGCCGAGGTTCCGGAAAACGTCTCCGTGGACACAATCGCTTACGACGAGAAGGGTGAAGTCACCGTTGGAGGTCGCGCGACAGGCACGGAAACGGTCCGAGTCTACCTGGACAACGAGGATCTGATCGATGCCGATGTGGGCGCAGGCGGTCAGTGGCGCACACCGTTGCCGGACGTCGACACGGGCACCTATACGCTTCGAGTCGATGAACTCAATGCGGAAGGCCGTGTAATTTCGCGTGTGGAAACTCCGTTTCTCCGTGAAGCGGTCGAAGATATACAAGCGTTGGACACGAGTCCGGTGACCATGCTCGCGCCGGTTTCGCTTGTCACGATCCAGCCTGGCAACACGCTTTGGGGTCTTGCGCGAAAGAAATATGGCAGGGGCATTCTCTACGTCCGCGTCTATGAAGCCAATACAGACCGAATTCGCGACCCCGACCTGATCTTCCCCGGTCAGATTTTCGCAGTGCCTGATTGATTGGGGGATCATATGCGTGACAAATCACCGGCCAGAAATCTGTTTCGGTTTTGTTCAGTCAGATTGGTGTGCGGGAGAGCGCAGACAACGCCCTGTCCCCTGACGCCTTTCACGGAAGCGATCACATGACACACGAGGCACGAGCTTGGGCCGAAACCAGGCGCGTCAGGACGATGACCTGCACGGCATCCGTCAACGCGGCGCGGAGCATTCCCCGGCGCGGGATTGCGCTGGCCGGGCAGGACGTCGGCCCTGCGGGTCGTTCCGGCGCGTCCGAGGGTGTTCCTGACCTCATGTCGCCGGATTGCCGGGGCAGGACGCGGAACGATGTACGGCTGACTGATGGTTTGTCATGCATGTAAGCCCTTTTGATTGGACAGCGGACGAGAAACGTCTTTGCCGCTCGCCCGCGGTACGAAGGCTGCGACAGGGGTCCGGTCCAACTCCAGCGATGCCGCGCGGCCAATCAGGCAATGATCTGCCAAGGCGCAAATGAGGCTGGGATTGCGACGCGTCGTCTGGCCCTTTGATGTCATCGGCGAACCTTCGTAAAGACAGTCGATCCGGGAGCATCGTGTTGGATGCAGGGTATGCCGATGGCAAGTGACTCCGATTGGATCGGATGCGGAATCATGGTGCGCATGTCTCGCCTTCGCCTTAGGTCGGGCCGTGCAAAGGCGAAGGCGTGATTGCGGAGTTGAGGGACAAAGCAGGATGACTGACATCCATTCTCCAGCCAAGGAACGCGACAGCGGCCTGAGGATCATAAGGAAGCTCGCGCCATTCCTCTGGCCGTCGGACAAGCAATGGGTTCGGCGGCGCGTCGTGCTTGCCCTGTTGGCCTTGCTGTTCTCCAAGGTCGTCGCAGTTGGTACGCCCTTTCTTTATAAGGCTGCGGTTGACGTGCTGGCCGGCGAGGACGTGGATCCAGTCTGGGGTCTTGGCATAGGTGCCGTCGGAATCACCGTTGCCTACGGCATGGCGCGGCTCTTGACGATCGGATTTCAGCAATTGCGGGATGTCCTGTTCGCCGCCGTTGGACAGCGCGCCCTGCGACAGATTGCGCTCGAGACCTTCAACCACGTTCATGCGCTTTCGCTTCGCTATCACATTACGCGAAAGACTGGCGGCCTCAGCCGGATCATTGAGCGCGGCGTGAAAGGCGTCGAGTTCCTCTTGCGGTTTCTTCTGTTCTCCATCGCTCCGCTTGTCGTGGAACTGGTGATGATCGCTGTCGTCCTGGCTGTCGTATTTGACATTTGGTACTTGGTCGCCGTCGCCGTGACAATTTTCCTGTATGTCTGGTTCACGTTCAGGGTGACCGAGTGGCGAGTGAAGATCCGTCGGGAAATGAACGAGCAGGATACCGACGCCAATCAGAAGGCGGTCGACAGCCTTCTCAATTTTGAGACGGTGAAGTATTTTGGCGCCGAGGAGCGCGAAGCGAGCCGGTACGATGGCGCGATGGAACGCTACGTCTTCGCGGCCCTCAAGACATCCTATTCGCTGGCATTCCTGAATTTGGGGCAGGCGTTTCTGATTTCAGGCGGTCTTGTTGTCGTCATGATCTTGGCTGCGGTCGGGGTTGCCGACGGCACCCTGACCGTAGGCGATTTCGTGATGGTGAACGCCTACATGATCCAGATCACCTTGCCTCTGAATTTCCTCGGCACGGTTTACCGCGAAATCCGGCAAAGCCTGGTGGACATGGGAGAGATGTTCGACCTATTGGCACAGCCCGCCGAGGTCCAGGACAGGCCGGGGGCGCCCGATCTCGCCGTCACCGGCGGCCAGATCACCTTCCAGGACGTCTCTTTCGGTTATCAAGACAATCACCTGATTCTGGAGGGGGTGACGCTCGACGTACCTGCAGGCCGCACGGTTGCCATCGTGGGTCCATCCGGCTCCGGAAAGTCCACGATCGGGCGGCTTCTCTTCCGCTTCTACGACACAAGCGATGGGGCGCTCCTCATTGACGGGCAGGACATTCGCGACGTCACCCAGAAGAGCCTGCATGCGGCGATCGGAGTCGTGCCGCAGGATACCGTCCTCTTCAATGACACCGTATACTACAACATTGCATATGGTCGCCCTGAAGCGTCACGCGCAGAGATCATCGAGGCTGCGCGGGCGGCAAAGATCCACGACTTCATCTCCGGTTTGCCGGACGGCTACGACACGACAGTTGGCGAGCGTGGGCTCAAGCTCTCTGGCGGGGAAAAGCAGCGTGTCGGGATCGCGCGAACGATCTTGAAAAATCCGCCTATCCTGCTTCTGGACGAGGCAACGAGCGCCCTGGACACTGAGACCGAATCCGAGATTCAGCACGAGCTTCAGGCAATGGGCGAAGGCCGCACCGTGATCACAATCGCGCACCGCCTGTCCACGATCGCCCATGCCGACCGGATCGTGGTGCTCGAAAATGGGCAAATCGTCGAACAAGGCGCTCACGACGCGCTTCTCGCCCGAAACGGACGCTATGCCTCGCTCTGGCATCGGCAGGCTGCCGAGGACGACGCAGCCTGACGCCTGTCCCGGGGCGATGCCGGCAATCTGAAAACCCGAGACGCAAACTGCAGGCGGGTTCCGGAGCCGGACTCAAGTGCAGTTGTGTGTCCGGCGCTATTCAGCCGCCCTCAATTCATGCAGTGGCTGAACAGTCCTGGCAGGGCTTGGGTCTATGTCCCAAACCACGTCTGTTCCTTTCATCTTCCTTGCTGCACGCTTCAGCGCCCAGTCCCGTGCGCTGCGGCTACTTGCGCCACGGGTCAACGCGCTCAGCGCGCCAAGGGCGTTCGCGAGGATGGTCCAGAACCAGACCCGCAGAGCCAGCATCGACGGTGTGAACACAAGCGTCAGGAGCGTGGCGGTGCCCAGGCCGAAGACCACGGCCGTCGCAAGCGGCTTCCACCAGAGTGCTGCTGGGGCGTTGAGCGAGTAGCCGCCGTTGAAGAAGTCGAACGAAAGGCCCAGCATCATCGGAAGCAGGCCTGCCATCGTCGTTATGGTTGTCAGCAGGACAGGGCGCAGCCGAGCCTCCGCAGTGCGAATGATGGCCTCGATACGTGGCATGTACCGGGAATACTCCTGATACGTGTCGATCAGCACGATGTTGTTGTTCACGACAATTCCCGCGAGCGCGACAATGCCGGTTCCCGTCATGATGACCGAGAACGGCTGCTGCATCACGAGCATGCCTATCAGGACACCCGTGGTGGACAGGACCACGGCAAGCAGCACGAGGACCGCGTTGTAGAACGAATTGAACTGCGCCAGCAGGATGATGAACATGAGGCCGAGCGCGGCCATGAACCCGGTTTGCAGGAAGGCTTGGGACTCCGCCTGGTCCTGGGCGTCGCCTGTCCATTCCCAGTCGACGCCGTCGGGAAACGGCCTCTGCTCGTCGATCCACTTGGTCAAGGTCTCGATCCGTTCCGTGGCCGTGACTGGAATGGTGTCCAGGCCTTCTTCAGCGATGCGCGTGGCCGTGGTCCCGTTCTTTGCATCCGCTGCCCTTACGACATCTACGATCACGCCCTCGGAATCGACCAGTTTCACGAGGTCGCTTTCCACGTTGGCCTTGATATCGAAGAAACGGGTCTGGTCGGTCCGGGTGATTTGCGCGAGCTGCGCAACCGGCTTCCGGGTAATCAGGTTCGAGAGCGGCACGAGACCTTGGTTGGTCCGGACCTTGAGCGAATCAAGCGTTGACAGAAACCTGTCGTCCTCGGGCAGACGGGCGCGGATTTCGATCTCCTCATCCGAAGAGTCCACGCGCATCGTGTCCAGCAGGACGCCGCGCGTAACGAGCTGAATCATGCCGCCGATCGTTGCGACGTTGGCGCCGTACTTTCCCGCGCTTTCGACGTCCACATCAATTTGCCAGTCGATACCGGGTAGCGGCAGGTTGTCGTCGATGTCGATGAGCCCGGGCGTAGCCTCGAAACGGTCGCGTGCAATTCGCGTCGCTTCGATCAGCTTGTCCCAGTCGTTGAACTTGAGGCGAAGGTGCAGGGGCTTTGCCGACGAGGGACCACGCGACAAGTTCACGATTTCGACCTTGATGCCCGGGATTTCGCTGAGCTGTGCCTCGAGGCTATCCAGAACGACGTTGCCGTTGAGGTCGCTGGTCTCAATGCCATGCGCCTTGGCATGGGCCGATCGATCTTCCCATGCCACGAGCTCGATCTGGATCTGGCCGATCGCGTCGTTTGGACCTTGTGCGCCTCCGGTGTTCGAGTTCAGTCCGCCGGCACCCGCAAAAGCGAATGCGTTTTTCACTCCAGGAGTGGCGAGGACGACCGTTTCCGCTTCTTGAACAAGCGCGTCTTTTTCGGCGAGGCTGAGGTTCCCGCGTGCCCGCACATAGATGATGGCCTGCTCGGCCTCGATTTCCACGAAGAACTCGACGCCCTTGTTGTTCGCGCCGAAGTAGCTGAAGACCGAAATGACAATGGAAATGACCAAGCCGATCGTCACGACAGGCATCACCGGGTTGCCAGCAATGAACGCGATCAGGTGACCGAACGGCGTGCGCTTCCTTCTTGTGGCCACCTGACGCCTTCCGCGGTCGGGCTTGACAGCGTTGAGCGCGACGGACGAAAACGCTGCCGCGCCCGCAAAGAGGATAGCACCTGCCGCTGATCCAAGCGTCTCGGCGTACGGCATCGGGAGCAGGGCCGGGTTCAGGATCTGCAAGGCGGCGACGAACATCAGGCAGAACGCGAGGATGACAAGGGCGGCTCGAATCGGCCAGGGAAAGGAGCGCACAAGCGCCGCCGAAAGCCGGTCGAAGATCCGGCTCAGCCGGCCTGAAATCCCGCCGACGACAGGCAGGTAGATCAGGGCGACGATCAGGGATGCCGAAAGGACGAAGATGAGCGTGACCGGCAGCATGCCCATGAACTCGCCGGACACGCCTGGCCAGAAGAGCATGGGCAGGAACGCGCAGAGGGTCGTGGCCGTTGACGACACGACGGGCCAGAACATGCGCTTTGCCGCCTCGACAAAGGCGTGCATCGGACCGGTGCCGGCTTGAATCCGCTTGTCGGCGTATTCCACCACGACGATTGCGCCGTCGACCAGCATGCCAACGGACAGGATCAGGCCGAACATGACGATGTTCGAGATGGCAATTCCCATGACCGCCAAGAACGCGAAGCAGAGAAGGAATGAAGTTGGAATGGCGAATCCGACCAGCAGCGCCGAACGGGTGCCAAGCGTTGCCAGGACCACGATCATGACGAGGGCAATGGCAGTCAGGACCGAACTTTCGAGCTGGTTCACCATCGAACTGACCCCCGACGACTGATCGTTGGACGCACCGACCGTGATTGCCGTTTGCAGATCGGGGGGCCAGGTCGCGCGAGCTGCCTCGATCTCGTTCCTGACGAGTTCGGCCGTGCTGATTGTGGGGAATCCCTTCCGTTTCACGATCTGGAGGGCGACCGAGTTCACGCCGTTGAAGCGCGCCGTGCCCGACCGGTCCTCGAAGGTCAGCCGGATGTCGGCGACGTCGCCCACCGTGATGATCCGGTCGCCGTCGGCCTTTACCGGCAAACTGTAGATGTCCTGCTGTTCGTCGAAAGACGAGGGAATCTTGATGGCGAAGGAACCGGATTCGGATTCCACGTTGCCTGCAGCTATCAACTGGTTGTTGCTCGTGAGCTTGCCGACGAGTTCGCTCACCGTGACATCAATGGCCTCAAAGCGCAGCGGGTCGACCACGACTTCGACCATTTCTTCACGATGCCCGGCAAGCTTCGCTTCAAGCACGGGCTCGAGTTCTTCAAGCCGATCTTGCAGGGATTTTGCGACACGCAGCAAGGTCCGTTCGGGCACGGCGCCTGTCAGGTTGACGACTATGATGGGAAATTCCGAAAAGTTCAGTTCGCCGATCGTGTACTGGTCGGCCCCTGCTGGAAACTGTGCCTCGGCCTTGTTCATTGCGTCGCGCACGTCCGCCAAGACCTGCGTCTTGTTCCATCCGAAGTCAAATTCCATGAGGACGTTGGCATAGCCTTCGGCCGCCGTCGCACTGATGGACTTGATCCCGTCGAGGTCGGCAAGCTCGCTTTCCATCGGCTTGATCAGGAGCGCTTCGCTGTCCTCTGCACTGATCCCGGAAAAGGGCAAGCTCACGAAAATGGCCGGATACTCGATGTCAGGGGCACCTTCCTTCGGAAGCAGGGTGTAGGCGAATGCGCCCGCCAGCAGCGAGAGCGCGATGAATGACATGACCATTCGGGCGCGTGACGCCGCCCAGTCGATGATGCCGGTCATTCGTCCTGCCCCCTGAACCGGACGGCGACCGGCACGCCGTCAATGACGTATTCCTGGCCGACCACGATGACGTCGGCCTCTGTTCCCAGGCCTGTGACCCAGATGCCCTCTGCCGAGTCCCGAACAACGCTGACCTTGGCAAATGCGGCCTTCTCGTCCCTTACGATCCGAACACCGAGCTGACCGTCATCATTGAGGGTCAAGGACGATTGCGGCAATAGATGCGCTGTCCGGCCTGCGGACCGAATGGCAATCTCCGCTGTCTGGCCGTCACTGATCGCGAGGTCGTCGTTTGCGATTTCGACATCCACCCTGAACGTGCGCGTGGCCGGGTCGGCTGAACGCGAGACGAACGTGACTCGGCCGACAACCGTTTGCCCCGATGTCAACCGCGCCTGGGCATACGCACCCACGGAAATGCGATCCAGGTTGAGTTCAGGCACGAAGCCGACAAGCTTGATCGTGTCGAGCTGAATCACGGTGGCGCAGAGCGATCCCGGCTGGAGAAGGGAGCCCAGCTCTGCCGCATCGCTTTCGAGGAGCCCCGAGAACGGCGCGCGGATCTCGAGCTTGCCAAGCTCGTTCCGTGCTGCAGCGACGGCTGCTTCCGCCGCCTGGATTCCAGACTTGGCGCTTTCGACGCCGGCGCGTGCGGCCTCCACCGCCGCAGCAGTCTGCGCAACCCGCGTCTCGGAGGCGAAGCCGCCCTCGTTCAGGCGCTCTGCGGCGCGGCCATTGATTTCGGCTTCGACGAGCCGCGCCTCCGCCTCCGGCAAGCGAAGTTCCGCCTCTCGAAATCGGGCCTCGGCTTCGTCCAGGGCAACCTGCCGCGTGCCAGGGTCCAGAACGCACAACAGATCGCCGTCGGTCACGGTAGCGCCGCGCCTTGCCGGCTCACTGATGACCCTGCCGGATGTCTCGGCACGCACGTCAACCTGTCGTGCGGCTTCGGTTCTGCCCCGCAGGATCACGGCACTGTCGATGGTTTGGGCGAACGAACGCAACGCAACGACGGAAATGGTCTCGCCGAGGCCCGCAGGCCGCTCGCTCGCGGCGTCTGCATCAGCTTGTTCGTCCGTCGCGACGATCTGTACGCTGTTGCCGGCCGCAAGCTTCAGGACCGCATCACGCTCGAGCACAAGAAGGTACAGCGCTGTGACCACCAGGAATGCCGTCAGAACGGGAAGCAGGCGCATGGCTCTCGTGTCCTCGCGGTCGCAGGCCTAAGGGCCAAGCGAGCCGCTTTGTGCAACAAGGCAGTCTTATTGCCGTGAATTACATAATTCGACAGTCGACGGCAAGATTTCAACCATTTGACCGGAAAGTGTTCTTTGCATTCCCGCATGCAGGCGATAAGAGGGCGCTGACCGCAGCAATGGATGGAATTTGCAGTGTCCAGCCAGGATTCCTTCATCAACGAAGTGACCGAGGAAGTCCGTCGTGACAGGCTCTTCCGGCTCATGCGCCGATATGGCTGGATTGCCGTCGCGTTCGTCGTGCTGGTCGTAGGTGGCGCCGCCGTCTTCGAGTGGCAAAGGGCCCAGGCCCGGGCGGAAGCCGAAGCAGCCGGCGACGCCTTGTTGAATGCCCTGTCGGAAGATGCGCCGGAGGCCCGAGTTGAGATTCTTGCCGGCATTGACGGCGATTCCGCGGGCCGGAACGCGATCGTTCGATTGCTCCAGGCTGCAGCGGAAATCGAAGCAGGCGACGACGAGCGTGCATTTGCGACTTTGGAGGGAATTGCGGTCGATGCCGAGGCGCCCTCCGTGTATCGCGACCTCGCGATCCTGAAATCCGTCATGTTCTCGAATGCGTCGCCGGAGGAGCGAATTGCACGCCTCGAACCGCTCACGAGGCCGGGCAACCTGTTCCGGCTTCTGGCAATCGAGCAGCGTGCCCTTGCCGAAGTTGAACTTGGCCAGACCGAGACCGCCATCGAGACACTGAATGGCATTCTTGCGGATGCAGAGCAAACAGAGGGTTTGCGCAGGCGCGCTTCGTGGCTGATTGTGGCCTTGGGTGGAACACCCGAGGATGCATAGGCCGAGGCGATAGGCCAGCGAGGTGCAAATGGTTAAGAGACTAGTCATTCCGATGTTCGTCGCGATGGCGCTCGCTGCATGCGGCGAAAGGGAAGAGTTGCTTCAGGGTGAACGGCTGGACATTGCCGGCACGCCACGGAGCGTCATTGAGAACCGCGTCTCGCCACTGACCCTCCCGCCAGCTCTGGAGAATGCGGGATGGACGCATGTTGGCGGCAACGTGCGCCATCACTTGCCTCATCTCGCTTTGTCCCGCGACCTGTCACTTGCATGGAGCGTATCGATCGGACAGGGCAATGATCGACGGCACCGGATCACGGCCGACCCGGTCATTGCGGATGGGCGCGTCTACGCGCTCGACAGCAGGGCGCGGGTTTCGGCGCACACGACGCTGGGAGAACCGTTGTGGGTTCAGGACCTGACGCCAGCCTCCGAAAACGCGGACGAGGGGTCAGGAGGTGGCCTGGCCGTTGCCCGCGGTGTCGTCTTTGCTAGTTCGGGTTTTGGCACCTTGACGGCATTGGAAGCCGCGACGGGCAACGTGCGCTGGGTGCAGGACCTTGAATCTGCGGTATCCGGCGCTCCGACGGTACACGAGGGGGTTGTCTACCTGGTCACGCGAAACGCCGTGGGCTGGGCCATAGACGCCGCGAACGGGCGGATCTTGTGGCAGGCCATTGGCGCCACCAGCGAAAGCGGGATTTCAGGCGGCTCGACGCCCGTGATCGCCGGATCGCAGGTCGTTTTCCCACTGCCGTCCGGCCAGTTGGTCGCTGCCGCCACCGGTTCCGGCGCGCAGACATGGGTAGCGAGTGTCACAAGCCAGAGACTCAGGCGCGCATTCAGCCGTTTCTCAGAACTGACCGCAGTGCCGGTCGTGGCTGGCGGAATCGTCTATGCGGGCAATCACTCTGGTCGTGCTTCGGCATTTGACGCAGGCACGGGCGAGTCGATCTGGGACATCGACGCAGGCGGCCTCAATCCCGTTTGGGTTGCGGGAGGTTCTGTCTTCCTCGTGTCCGAGGAGAACTTTCTGATGAGGCTTGACGCGGCAACCGGAGAGGCGATCTGGGCGCAGGAATTGCCGTATTTCACTCGCGAGCGCATTGCACGCCGCAAGGCGATCTATGCGCATTACGGTCCGGTACTTGCCGGAGGGCACTTGCTTCTGGTCTCGAGTGACGGCCTGCTGAGGTGGTTCGATCCCGCGTCAGGCGAACAGGTCGGCCAGCTGGCTTTGCCCGCAGGAGCGGTTCGCAGTCCCGTAGTTGCTGGTGGAACCCTGTATGTTGTGACCGAGGACGGCCAGCTCCACGCCTTCCGCTGATCCGTATGGGCGCATGACCCATGACCTTCAAGCTTGCCATTGTCGGACGTCCAAACGTGGGCAAGTCTACGCTGTTCAATCGCCTTGTGGGCAAGCGTCTCGCGCTGGTCGATGACCAGCCGGGAGTGACTCGGGACATGCGGGAGGGCGAGGCGCGACTTGCTGGAGTGCATTGCACGGTCATGGATACCGCTGGGCTGGAAGAGGCGAATGACGACAGCCTGCAGGGCCGCATGCGGCGCCTGACCGAGCGCACGATTGCCTCGGCCGATGCATGTCTCTTCTTGATTGATGCACGTGCAGGCGTCCTGCCGGACGACATGGCCCTCGCGGACGTTCTGCGACGCAAGTCCGCTGCCGTGATTCTCGTGGCAAACAAGTCTGAAGGGCGGGCAGGGGAGGCGGGGCTTCTCGAAGCGTACTCTCTTGGGTTCGGCGATCCTCTGCCATTGTCGGCCGAGCATGGCGAGGGAATTCACGAGCTTCACGCACAACTGGAGCAATTGGTTTGCACGGCGGAACAGGATGCCGGCATGCGTGGAGCAGAACCGGATGCCGATGCCGTTGACAGCAATGACGAAGAGCGCGTTCTCGCTCCAGAATTCCCGCTGAAGGTAGCGGTGGTTGGCCGGCCAAACGCGGGAAAGTCAACGCTCGTAAACCGGTTGCTGGGTGAAGACCGTCTTCTGGCCGGGCCGGAGGCGGGCATAACGCGCGACGCGATTTCGGTCTTTCTTGACTGGGACGGCTTGCCGGTTCGTGTCTTTGATACAGCCGGCATGCGGAAGAAGGCTCGCGTGCAGGACAAGCTCGAAAGGCTTTCAGTCGGTGACGGGCTTCGCGCAATCAAGTTCGCCGAAGTCGTGATCGTCGTTCTCGACGCCGCGATCCCGTTCGAACAGCAGGATCTCCGCATTGCCGATCTGGCGGAGCGTGAGGGCCGTGCGGTCGTGGTTGCCGTCAACAAGTGGGATCAGGTCAGGCAAGGACAGGCAAGGTTCGGCGAGCTGTCCGAACAGTTCGAGCGGTTGCTGCCCCAGCTTCGCGGCGCTCCGCTCGTCGCGGTTTCGGCCTTCAATGGCAGCGGAATGGGTCGGTTGCGTGATGCCTTAATTCGGGCGTACGAGGTCTGGAATCGCCGAGTTGGCACTGCCGAGCTGAATCGCTGGCTTGTGGAAGCGATCGCGGCGCATCCTCCGCCCGCACCCGGGGGGCGTCGCATAAAGCTGCGGTACATCACTCAGGCCAGAACCCGACCACCGGGCTTTGTCGTCATGTGCTCGCATCCGCAAAAGCTGAACGAGAGCTACAGACGGTATCTGGTCAACGCTCTACGCGACGACTTCGACTTGCCGGGCACGCCTGTTCGGCTGACCTTTCGCGGTCAGGGTCACAAAAATCCCTACCGCGACAGGAAGAAGCCGAGTCCATCACGGCTCCGCAAGCATCTCGGACCGGGCACATCGAGTGGCACTTGATCTGGTCGATTGCTTTGGAGCCACTCTGTTCACAATGTCCGGGTTCGCCCAAGGATCGCGGCGGAAGCCGCGAACTCCAAGAGTGCGCAGAGACGCGCGCATCGGGGCTCCAACCGGATCAGACTCGATACTGATGCCGCGAACTGCGTGAGCGGTCGGCGAGGATGCCATGCGTCCGCGCCGTCACGCGAGCAAGCCTTCAGGCGTGATTGCCGTGGCGCCTCCCAGCCAGGGCAGCAGGCCTGCGGGCAGATTGACGCCTCCATCGGCCGTCTGGCCGTTCTCGAGAACGGCGATCAACGCACGTCCGACCGCAAGGCCGGAGCCGTTCAACGTGTGCACGAATTCCGGCTTGCTGTCCCGCGCGCGAAACCGCGCGTTCATTCTTCGTGCCTGGAAGTCGCCGCAGGTCGAGACCGAGGAAATCTCGCGATACGTGTTCTGTCCGGGCAGCCAGACTTCTACGTCATAGGTTCGCCGGGCTCCGAATCCGAGATCGCCTGTACAGAGAGAGACCGTGCGGTACGCCAGGCCAAGGCATTCCAGAATTCCCTCGGCACAGCGGAGCATCCGCTTTTGCTCTTCTTCCGATGCATCCGGATGCACGATGGATACCATTTCGACCTTTTCGAATTGGTGCTGACGGAGCATGCCCGCGGTGTCCTTGCCAGCGGCACCAGCTTCGGACCGGAAACACTGGGTATGCGCCGTCAGGCGGATCGGGAGGGCATCGGCATCGAGAATGCTCTCACGCACCGTGTTGGTGAGCGTCACTTCCGATGTCGGGATCAACCACAGCCCTTCGCGGGTGGCATAGCTGTCCCCTGCAAACTTGGGCAGCTGGTTCGTTCCGACCATGGGTTCGTCGCGTACGAGCACCGGCGTCACGGTCTCGGTGAGGCCGTTTTCTGACGTGTGGATGTCGAGCATCATCTGGGCCAGCGCCCGGTGCACCCGTGCCACCGCATCGCGGAGAATGACGAACCGACTTCCGGAGAGCTTGGCGGCGGTTTCGAAGTCCATGCCTGGCCTGACACCGGCAATGTCGAAATGCTCGACGGGGTCGAAGTCGAACGCGGGAGGCTCGCCCCAACGATGCAACACCTGGTTGTCGTCTTCGTCGGACCCCTGCGGCACGTCGTGATATGGCAGGTTGGGCAGGGTCAGCAGGAGGTCTTGCAGCCGCGTGTCTTCGGCAGCCGCTTCGGTTTCGAGTCGCGCGATCTCGTCCTTCTTTTCCGCGACGAGGGAACGCAGGCGCTCGAACTTTGCATTGTCGCCCTTGTCCAATGCCGCGGCGATTTCCTTTGTAGCCGCATTTCGATCAGCCTGAGCCGCCTCCGCGGCCGCAATCTTGGTGCGTCGCACCTTGTCGATTGCGAGGATTTCCGACGATGGACCCGACAGTCCCCGACGAGCCATCGCGGCATCGAATGCGGAGGGGTCTTCGCGAATCGCGCGAATGTCGTGCATCGGTCGTCTCCTGCGCTCAAGTTTCAGCGCTCTACACGCAGGCAGATTTTTTGTCGACTCCAAGATGCTTTCTCAGTCCAGCGACCGGAAGTGCCGGAACTTGAGGCGGAGCCGAACATGCAGGAGAGTTGCCGCTCACCGTGCTCCGCAGACCCGGGCGTGCGCGATTGACGCATCCGGCACCTCACGTGCCTGGTTCACTTGGCGATTGTCCAGCCGGCGCGCTGACCCGCGGTCTCCAGGTCGCCCAAGGCGGTCGGGTCCGTGCGAACAGAGCGACTGGAGGTGACGACCAGACATCTTGGGTCCAGGCGGTCGCCAAACAGCAGTATCGCATTCGCTCCGCTGTCCTGAACCGAAGACCAGATGAGTCCATGCGCCTTGGTATTGTCACGCCAGGCGCGATACCCAAGGGTGCGGCAATTTCCGTAGGCTGAGCGAGACGGCATGAAAAAGGCCTTTGGGTCGATCCCCCAGCCTTTGATCTCCGGAGTGAACTGCGGCACGAGTTCAAGGTCTTTGGCCGTCTCAAGGGTGCTGATCATGCGGTCATCCAGCATTTTTCGAGGGATGGACTGAGGAACCATGATCAAGTCCCTAGCATCATTCATGTCAATTGGCCTGGCGACCGCAGGTGTTTCAACACTCTGCGCCCAGCCGCTAGATGACGATGACGGTCCGCCGGACTTCTCCCCCGAACCACTTGAGATAGCGATTGCTGACCAGTTTCCGGATGCGCAGACCGATCCGCAAACACAACTCATTGTCGAACGAGCAAGCGCATTCCTTGCGACACTGGATGCAGGTCAGCGCGACGCCGCCGTGTTCGACTTCACAGACAATGCGCAACGTCCGAACTGGTCAAACCTTCCGGAAGGTCTTTACAAGAGAGCTGGTATGAAGCGCGGGGACATGACCGATGCACAGCTTGCGGCGCTGGACGAATTGCTGCGTGCGGTCTTGAGCGAAGAGGGTTTCAGAAACGCGCATCTCCAGATGGCCGCAGATCGTGAGCTGACCACGGGTCCCTTCGTCTACGGGCCGGAAAACTACTGAGCCGAGCCTTTTGCAAAATTCGCTGGGACGCGCGAATTTCCCGCCGAGTTCGGCGATTTTGCCGGGACAAGCCTGGCAACCGGGGTCGCCACAAGGTATGGTGTAGTTGCAAAACAGACCACCAAAGGAGGCGACCCCGATGGC
>JAJEAC010000018.1 GCA_022824315.1 Silicimonas sp. | reverse complement strand
CCGGTCTTCCTGCAGCAGTCGATCCGTTCCTCCAGGGCGGCGCTGCAGAGCCGGCGCCGGTCTTCCAGCGTCCGCTCGAGCCGCCGCCTGCTGCTGCGCGCCTGCGGCAGCAGGCGGCAGGCAACCTGCCTGTGCGTGGCGACGAGGGCCATGCGGTCGTTCCTCCGGCTTGGGCTTGGGCGAGGGCGTCGAAAGCGCCTCGCAATGCACCGTGACCACAATTGACCTTCCTGCCAAGCACGAAGTTCCCTTTTCATTCTCCATCATGAGAGATCTTGCCGCACATGTTCCCCGCTCCCGCCGGCATCATTCGCGCGGGCGTCTCGTTCGAGCGTGCCGTGCCGGAGGAGGAGGCCTGACGGGCTGTCAAGTTAAGCAAATAAGCCCCCAAACATGCGAGATCACGGGAAATTCCCTTGAGGGCGTGCTGTGCCGCTCGTCACCATGTCCGAATTGCATCTTGCCGTCTTGGCCCGACCGGCAAAGTGGCAGACGGAACAGGCCGGCTTCTGCAAGCGCCGGCAGGTTGCCCCGGGTTCCGGAGCGCGTCGGCGTCTATGCCTGTTCCTGGTGCCTGAGCCGCTCGATTTCCTCTTTGATCTTCAGCTTTTGCTTCTTGAGCGCGGTGATCGCCAGGTCGTCGAATGCCGGGCTGCGCTGCGCCGTCTCGACTTCGATTGAGAGATCCTGGTGTTTCTTGCGGAGTTCCTGAAGATGCGAACTCAAGTTCATTTGCTTCCCCTTCTGTTTCGGTAATGCCAGTCGAGCACGAAATGCGATTCGTGTCACGCCGTGATGGTCAAAAAAATGTCATATTAGGGGCTTGAATCCCACCCAGGGTTGCATCCGGCCGGACTCGATCCGGGCACCTGACCCTGTCGGCGATCTTTGTCGCCCTCCCCGCGCCCGCTTTCGACTCGACTGGCGGACAGTCCCGGACCTGGGCAAGCACCCGGATTCCGGCCGACGAGAATCCTGCGATCGCCGCCGGGCGATGATCCCGCGGCGTCCCGCCCGATCATCCGTCGAGGGTCAGTGCGGCGGCGTCGCGAAGGATTGCGTTTGCCGCCTCGGTGTAGTCGCCGCCGTCCGAAAGATGACGGTCGCCTTCGTGCAGGATGATCGGTGGCCGCAGGCGAAACGCGCCCTTCGTGCCTTTCCGGCCCTGCAGGATGAAGAGCTTCGCCGGGCGGGAGCGTCTCGGCTGCATTGGAAGGATGCGGATGCTCCCCAGACGTGTGCCGACGTCCGCGAGCATGCGCGGCAAGTGTTCGATTCGCTGGATGAACGTCAGGGTGCCGCCCGGCTTTGTCCGGCGCAGTCCCGCGTCAATCCAGGCTTCCATTCCCGTCTCCACGCCTCGACTGGCCTCGCGCTCCGCTTCCGGGGACGAGCTCCCGGTCCTTCGATCGAAATACGGCGGATTGAACATCACGTGGTCGAAGCGCCGGGAGGTGACGCTCTTGGGCAGGCACGCGAGGTCGGCCTCGATGATCGTGCCGGTCAAACGGTTGAGACCGAGGTTTTCGCGGGCCAGTCCGACATGGCCAGGATTGCGGTCGATGCCCGTCACGGCCAGATCCGGCACCCGCACCATCAGGCAGAGCAGCGCGGTTCCGGCACCCGTGCCGAGCTCGAGAACCGAGTCGCCGGGCGACGCGGGTACGGACGCCGCCAGAAACACCGGGTCGGACCCGGCACGGTAACCTTTCGCGGGCTGGCGAATTCTCAGGCGGCCCCCCAGGAAGGCGTCCGCGACAATTTTACTCATGTAGCGACGGGCAGGTCGTTGTCTTTCAATACCCTGCTGGCAATGAAATAATCCTTGTCTTGAACCATCAGGCGACGTGGCAGGACCCCGATCGAGCCTTCCAGTACACTCATGTGGACGTCCATCTGAAAGCAGTCTATATCCTCGCCCTCAAGGAGGGCAGTCGCGAAAGCGATCAACGTGGGGTCGTTCGTGCGCATTAGCTCTCTCATGAAATGAATAAATGGCAGACCCGGTTGTTTGTCGACCCCTCTGACGGGTGTGTGATGAGTCTGGATACCTACGTCTTGGCAAAACCGTACCATCTGCTTGCGGAAGCGCTGCAAGATGATCTTGCTGCCATGGACCGATTGATCCAGGAGCGGATGCAATCAAGGAACGCGCCGCTCATCCCGGAGATTGCCACGCATCTTGTGGAAGCGGGCGGCAAGCGCGTGCGCCCGATGCTGACCCTCGCGGTCGCACGGCTATTTGGCTATCGGGGCGAGGACCATCACCGGTTGGCCGCGACGGTGGAGTTCATTCACACGGCGACCCTTCTCCATGACGATGTCGTGGACGAAAGCCGACAGCGGCGCGGACGCCCGTCCGCAAACCTGCTTTGGGACAACAAGTCTTCGGTTCTCGTCGGCGACTACCTGTTCGCGAGATCGTTCCAGTTGATGGTTGAGACCGGTTCCTTGCCGGTGCTTGGCGTCCTGTCTCAAGCTGCCGCAATTCTTGCCGAGAGCGAGGTTCTTCAGCTGTCGGCGGCGGCCAGCCTGGAGACGTCGGAAGAGATGCACCTGCGCATTCTCCGCGGGAAGACGGCGGCACTCTTTGCCGCCGCCGCGGAAGTCGGCGGCATTGTTGCCGGCGCGAACGAACGACAGGTGCAAGCCCTTCGGGAGTTCGGGGACGCATTTGGCATCGCGTTCCAGATCGCGGATGACCTGCTTGACTACTTTGGCGATGCGGACTCCACCGGAAAGGAACCGGGCAACGACTTCCGAGAGCGGAAGTTGACGCTGCCGGTGATCAAGGCGGTCGCAAATGCAAGTGTCGAGGAGCGCGCCTTCTGGCAACGCACGATCGAGAGGGGCGAACAGAAGGACGGCGACCTGGATCAGGCGCTGGAACTGATCGCCCGGCATGGCGCGGCGGCCGCGGCGCGGGACCAGGCGATTGAATGGTCGGCAAGGGCGAAGGGGGCCTTGGAACTCCTGCCTGACCACGAATTGCGCGACATGCTGAACGACCTCACGGAATACGTCGTCGTTCGCCTCGTCTGAAACACCGGAAGATCGGGAGCGTCAACCCGGGCAGGCACGTGGCGAGGCCAGTTGGGACTGATCGCCGAGCTTGCCGGTCGCGAGCCACCATTCGGGGTGGAGCGCTGCAATCCGGATGCCGGCCGCGCGCGCAAGCCGTTCATCATCAAAGAGCCCGAAGCATGTGGCGCCCGATCCCGACACGCGGGCCAGTCCGCATCCCGGGCTCGTGCGCAGCACCGCGAGCACGTCGGCAATCACCGGCGCCTCTTCCAAGGCGGCCGGTTCCAGGTCGTTGCGCTGTTCCGACAGCCATTCAATGACGCCCGGCACGTCCCGGGCCGGCGGCAGGCTGCCGGGCATGTGTCCGTTGTCCCGTCGTTCCAGCCTGGCGAAGACCCTGGCTGTCGATACGGGCGTTCGCGGGTTGACCAGGACGGCAGGAAGCGACGGCAGGTCGACGAACGTGATCTCCTCGCCGATTCCGCCGACGCGGCAGGGCCTGCACGCAAGACACATTGGGACGTCTGCGCCAAGTGCGAGGGCGTTCCGCGCAATGGCAGGCAGCGCTTCGTCCCGTGCCGCAAGCCCCCTGAGCACGGCAGCCGCGTCCGCGGACCCTCCTCCGACACCTGCCGCAACCGGCAGGCGCTTTTCAAGCAGCAGGGATGAACCCGTGCTGCCGTGCACGAGGGCGGCCGCCTTCACGGCAAGGTTCTGCGTGCCGGTCGGAACCATCGCCGATTCCGGGCCCGTCACCGCCAGTTCCAGCGAGGGCCCGCTCCCGATGACCAGGCGGTCGTGGACCGGAGCGAATGCCACCAGTGAATCGATCAGGTGATAGCCGTCCCCCCGCCGGCCGGTAACGTGGAGCGTCAGGTTGACCTTGGCCGGGGCGGCAACCTCAACCGCCGTCATTCGCCACGTTCAGCGGGGGAGCGCCGTCTTCAGCCAGAACGGCGTCGAGGCCGATTTCGAGCTTGCGGCGGATACGGTCCGGATCGACGTCGCTTGGGTCCGTTTCGTCGGTTATGAACGACAGCGCTCGATGCCACTGGAACTCGGCTTCACGATACCGTCCGACAGCCCAGTACACGTCGCCGAGATGATCATTGACGATTGGATCGGTTGGCAACCGCTCGGCTGCGTTTTCCATGTGCGGGACGGCTTCAGCGTATCGGCCGAGGCGATAGAGACCCCATCCGAGCGAGTCGATGATATGCCCGGCATCCGGGCGTTGCTCGACCGCCCGTTCAATCAAGGCAAGCGCCTCTTCCATGTCCGTCTGCAGTTCCAGCAGCGAATAGCCGAGGTAGTTCAGGACCGTCGGCTGGTCCGGCTTGAGCTCGAGCGCCTTTCGGAAGTCCGCCTCGGCCAGATCCCATTGGCCGGTACGCTCGTGGGCAATGCCCCTGGTGAAGTAGATGATCCAGTGTTGCTCCACCGGTTCGCTGATCATCGACAGGGCGTCATCGTAAGGTGCCTTTGCGTCCTCGTACCTCTCAAGTTCGCGGAGCAGGTCGGCGAGCGCGACATGGACCTGCAACAGGTGGCCGTGGCTTTCGGTCAATTGCTGCAGCACCTCGATGGCCGCATCCTCTTGACCGGACTGGCGGAGCGCTTCGGCCCGTCCCATTTCGGCGGCGTGGAACTCCGGGTGGTCTGGAGGCACCTTGTCGTAGACCGCGGTCGCGAGATCGTGCTGGTCCAGCTGCTCCAGCAATTCCGCCGTCAGCAGCAAGGCGTCGATGTGGTCGGGGCGGAGCGCTGCGGCCATCCTGGCATAGAGAAGCGTGTAGCTCCTCTGCGGCTCCTGACGCAGGGCGCTGGCGATGGAATGGTATACCTCCGCCAGCCCGTCCCTGGCGTTTCGAACGGAGTTGAACGGAATGGTCTCGCCGGCTTCGAGACGGCCACGCACCTCCTCAAGGGAAGGATCGGCCATCGCGGAATTCTGACTTTGCGCGATCAGGTCCAATGCATCGTCGTTGCGCTCAAGCTGGCTGAGAACTTCCGCGTATGCCACGACCCCGCGCCGCGGAAGGCGGAGCACCACGCCGGCGTCGCCCGACAGAATGTGCGCCGCCCCCTCGAAGTCGCCGGCGGAAGCGAGAGCGAGCGCCTTGTGATAGAGACCGAAGATGCGGGTGGACTCGTCCTCTGTCTCCGCCACTTCGTCAAAGGCTTCAAGCGCTTCCGCCATGCGGCCCGCGCCAAAGTTGGCCCACGGCTTGGTCAGGCTGTCAAACAGCGGCCCGACGGAGAGACCGGTGTCCAGGGCACTGAGCAGACCTGTCCAATCCTCGTCTTGCGCGGCCTTTCCGAAAAGGACCAGGCTTGCAACCTGGCTGCTCTCGCCGGCTGCGATAATGCGTTCCAGCACCTGTGCGGCACTCTCGAGATCGCCAAGGCTCACGAACGCGGCCCCCGTGCTTTCGAGAAGCGCAAGATTGGCCGGGTCGCTGACCAAGGCTTCGGAGAAATGCTCGGCGGCCGCGCCGTAGTCGTTTGCCTTGAAGGCCGACCGGCCTGCAAGGTAGCTTCCTGCATCGCCTGCCACTTCGGCCAGTGCAGGCCATGCGCCGAAAGACAGCAGAAGGAACGGAGTCAAGAGGGCGTGACGCATTGCTGATTCCTGAATTTGCGTTGTGCAGCCTAAGGTGAGGCAGGCGACTTCGCAATCCCGTGCCTCATCGACAACGGGAAGGCGTGCACGCCCGCGGGTCACGCCCCCCGGATTGGGGGTGGAGCGTTTCGCAAGCCCTTCCGCTACATGTTCGGATAGTTCGGGCCGCCACCGCCTTGAGGCGTCGTCCAGGTGATGTTCTGGCTCGGATCCTTGATGTCGCAGGTCTTGCAGTGGACGCAGTTCTGAAAGTTGATCTGGAACCGTCGGTCTTCTCCGTCGCCCACGAATTCGTAGACGCCGGCAGGACAGTACCGCGCCGATGGCCCGGCAAACCTCGGCCAGTTGACCTGCACGGGAACGTCCGGGTCGGACAGCACGAGATGCGCAGGCTGGCTTTCCTCGTGATTGGTGAAGGAGTAGCTCACGCTGGTCAGCCGGTCGAAGCTCAGAACGCCGTCCGGCCTGGGGTACGCGATGGGCGCATGCCGCGAGGCGTCCTCGGTCGAATCCGCGTCCGTCTTGCCGTGCTTGAGGGTTCCGAACAGGCTGAAGCCCCCGAAGATGGTCTGAAACCACATGTCGAAGCCGCCGAGAGCCAGGCCGCCGAGCGGACCGTACCTGGCGTTCAGCGGCGCCACGTTGCGCACTTTCTTCAGGTCCTTGCCAACGGGTCCTGCGCGGAGCTCCGCATCATACGAGTCCAGAACGTCGCCGCTGCGGCCGGCCGTGATGGCGGCATGCGCGGCCTCGGCCGCGGCGATGCCTGACAGCATGGCGTTGTGATTGCCCTTGATGCGGGGCAGGTTCACCAGCCCGCTGGAGCAGCCCAGAAGGGCGCCGCCCGGGAAGGCCGATTGCGGGATCGACTGAAAGCCCCCTTTGGTCACGGCGCGGGCGCCATAGGCCACGCGCTTCCCGCCCCTGAGCACCCGTGCGATTTCGGGATGGTGCTTGAAACGCTGGAACTCCATGTAGGGGAACAGGTGGGGATTCCTGTAGTTCAGGTCGACGATGTAGCCGACATAGACCTGGTTGCCGTCGAGGTGGTACATGAAGGATCCGCCCGATTGCCGGAATCCCAGGGGCCAGCCGAGCGTGTGCAGCACCAGGCCCTCGTCATGCGCCTCGGGGGGCACCTCCCAGATTTCCTTCATGCCGATCCCGAACTTGGGCACGTCCGAACGGGCGTCGAGGGAGTATCTTGCGATCACCTGCTTGGAAAGCGACCCGCGAACGCCTTCCGACAGGAAGACGTACTTGCCGTGCAGTTCAATGCCAGGCTCATGGTTTTTGGACAGTGTGCCGTCGGGGTTTCTTCCGAACTCGCCGGCCACCACGCCCTTGACCTCGCCGGCATCGCCGATCACCAGTTCGGAGCACGCCATGCCGGGAAAGATCTCGACCCCCAGGGCCTCGGCCTCGCTGGCCAACCAGCGGCACACGTTCCCCATCGACACGATGTAGTTGCCGTGGTTGCTCATCAGCGGCGGCATCACGAAATTGGGCACCCGGATCTTCCCGGCCTCGCCAAGCAGCCAGAACCTGTCCTTTTTCACGGCGACGCTGATCGGTGCGCCCCTTTCCTTCCAGTCTGGAATCAGCCGGGTCAGCCCGCTCGGATCCAGGACGGCGCCCGAAAGGATGTGTGCGCCGACCTCGGATCCCTTTTCCAGGACGACGATTTCCAGGCTCTCATCCAGCTGCTTGAGCCGAATTGCGGCAGACAGGCCGGCCGGGCCAGCACCCACGATCACGACATCGTATTGCATGCTCTCGCGTTCGATCACGGACATGGTTCTTTTCCCCGGGTTTGGTGCAGCCATGCCTATTGGTCCCCCGCCCCGTGGTCAATCGGGTGCCCTGATTCAACCCATGCAGGGACATCCGCTCGACCCGGGGCCTCCGGTTTGCTAGAACGGGCAGGCGAAACAAGCAAACGTGGGCGCCATGGACAAGATACCGCTGACCCGCGCGGGACACGTCACGCTGAACGACGAATTGAAGCGGCTGAAGAGCGTCGAACGTCCGAAGGTCATCCGCGCGATCGCCGAAGCGCGCGAGCACGGCGACCTGAGCGAGAACGCGGAATACCATGCGGCCCGCGAGCGGCAGAGCTTCATCGAGGGCAGGGTGAAGGAACTTGAAGCGGTCTTGTCACTGGCGGATGTGATCGATCCGGCCTCGCTCTCGGGCTCGGTGAAGTTCGGGGCAACGGTGATGCTGTTCGACGAGGACGCGGAGGAGGAAAGATCCTACCAGATCGTCGGCGAGCCGGAGGCCGATATCGAAAGGGGTCGCCTCAATCTCAGGTCGCCGCTTGCACGCGCCCTCATTGGCAAGGACGAGGGCGACAGCGTCGAAGTGAACACGCCGGGCGGCACGAAGGGCTACGAAATTCTCAAGATCGAGTTCGTCTGAGCCAATGCCTGACGCGCCGATTCAGCCTGCGAATGCCCCTGAGCGCCATCCAGGCATCTTGCCAGAACCTTGGCTCGGCATCGAGAACATGATCGGCATCCTGGCCACGGTCTTCTGGATCGTGCTGTGTTCCGTTCTGTTCTGGTCTGCGGAATCACTCCAAAGCATCCTTCAGGTCCCGCTCCTCCATGTCGTTCTTGCCGTGGTGGCCGGGTTGCCGGCGGCCATGATCTGGATCGTTGCGTTCACGTTGAGGAACGCGCGCATCTCGCGCGGGCAGAACGAGCGGCTCATCCATGCCGTGAGATCCATGCGCGAGGCCCAGGCCAGCCAAGCCGGCAGAGGGGAGCCGGCAGATCCCGGCATCCAGCGGAAGATCGGCGATCTTGCTGACGGCCAGGAGCGCCTCGAGGCAATCCTGGCGCAGATCCTCGATGCGGAGGGCAGGGCGGATTCGGAGGCGGGGAACCCGGCGATTTTCCGGCGGCATGAGCCGGAACATGCGACGCTTGAGCAGCAAGAGGGCAAGCCCCTGACGGTCGCGGAACTCATTCAGGCCATGAACTTTCCTGACACGGCCGAGGACATGAGAGGCATGGCCGCGTACAGGCGGGGTCGCAGGGACCAGACAATTGGCGGCCTGATCCGCGCCAGCGAAGACATCCTGACGCTGTTCAGCCGTGATGCATTGTACATGGATGACATGGCGGCGGGCCGCACCCGTCCGGAGACGTGGCGCAAATACGCCAAGGGCGGGCGCGGACACGAGATAGCCGAACTTGGCGGGGACATCGATCGCCAGTCCCTGGAGCTCGTTGACGGGCGAATGGAACAGGATTCCATCTTCCGTGATGCCGCGGAGCACTTTATGCGCAACTTCGACAAGACGTTTTCCGAGATGTGCGATCATCTTTCCGACAAGGAAATCGCCGCGCTGGCGGACACGAGAACTGCGCGAGCGTTCAGGCTTCTGGGCAAGATCGGGGGCCTGTTCGACTAGGCCGATTGCACGGCTTGCCCGTTCATCGTCAACCGTGCTCCTTGAGCAATCTCCGCTTCCGGCGGTTCCAGTCGCGCCTGGCTTCGGTTTCGCGCTTGTCGTGCTGCTTCCTGCCCCGGCCCAGGCCGAGCTTGATCTTCGCGATGCCCTTGTGATTGAAGTACATGACCAAGGGAACGAGCGTCATGCCCTTGCGCCGGGTCGCGTTCCAGAGGTTTGCCAGTTCCTTTCTTGAGACAAGCAGCTTTCGCCTGCGGCGATCCTCGTGACCAAACATGGCCTGCTCGTACGGCGCGATATACGCATTGACGAGCCAAAGCTCCCCGTTCTCGACCGCAGCGTAGCTCTCGGCAATGTTTGACTGACCGGTGCGAAGCGACTTGACCTCGGATCCCATGAGCATGATGCCGCACTCGATGTCGCTCTCGATCGCGTAGTCGCGGCGTGCGCGACGGTTCTCCGCGATCACCTTGTAGTTCGGGTTGTCGTTTGGCTTTGCCATGGCCGGACCGGGATAGTGGGTCCGCTCGGTCGTGTCCAGAATCGGCGTCAGGCGTCCCAGGCCACGGGGACCGCGACAGGCCCTCGGAATGCCCAGCCGAACAAAATGACGTTTCCCGCCAGCCTGAGCCCCGGCAGCGAGTCAAAGAGCATCGGCAAGGCGACATCCGAAATCAGGCATCGCGATGCGGCCGCACCCGCACAGAAATGCGGACCGGCGCCAAAGGGTATGGCCGCGGACGTGTCGCGCATGATGTCAAAGGCGTCGACCCTCTCGAAATGCGCCTCGTCCCGGCCGGCGGACGAGAACATCAGGAACACCCGCGTCTCCGGTTCAAGCACGATGCCGTTGATCTCGTCGCGTCGCGCAACCCGCCGGGGCGACATGCCGATCGGGCTGTGAAGACGCGCGTATTCGGAGAAGGCCATCTGCCAGGTCGCGGCGCCGTGCCGGACGAGGTCCAGCTGGTCCGGGTTGTCAAGAAGTGCCCAGGCGGTTCCCGCAATCGCATCTCTCGGTTCGTTCTGGCCCCCCGAGATCACGAGCTTCACGTTCGCGCGGACACTTTCCATCGGCAGCCCGGCCTCGAGCTGAACGGCAAGCGCCGACATTTCGGGAGGTGAGCCCCGTTGCCGATCGATGTGGTCGTCGATCAGCGCCGTGGCCGCATGGCAGCGAGCCTCGACGGCCGCGTCTCCGACATAGTTGGCACATCCGTCGATCATCCCCTGGGAGCCGCCGTCCATCTCCTCGGCGGTCATCGTGGTGAGGCCGGTGATGGCCTTCAGCGCTTCCGCCGAGACGGGCATTGCGAAATCGCGGACAAGATCACAACGCCCACGCGGCCGGATCCCTTCGAGGATGCGTGTCGCTGCCGCCTCGAATTTCGGTTTCCAGTGATCGGCGACGGTGCGCGGGCTGAACGTGGGAAACAGCGCCCGGCGCTCCCGCATATGAGCCTCTCCGTCCTTGCGCATCATGTTCTGTCCCATGAGGACGGTCATCAATCCGCCGGGCTGGTCGGACGAAAGGACGTCCACCCGCTTCTCGTGACGATGGATGTCGTCGCGCCGCGTGAGCAGGATCGCGTCTAGTTCGGGAACGTGCGCGATCGGCGTCTCCTTTCGCATCCTGGCAAGGTCGGGATAGGGGTCCGACGCAAAGTTCGCGAGATCGATGTGGAATTCCGGTGCCCTTGCCATGATCTTGACGCTATTCGCCCTCGCGCCAGATTCAACCGCGTTTGGCCGGTTGACGTCATGTTCCCTTCCGGAAAGGCTCGGGACCATGCTTGTTCAACTCGCGCTTGGCGCCGTGCTGACTCTCGCCACCGTTCTCGTTGTCGCCATGTCCTGGTGGGCAATGGAGGCGGCATTGCTTCGCCTCCAGGCCTGGACGGCCAGGCCGCCGCTTGGGCCTCGGCTCATTTCGGTCCTGGTTCTCGTGCTGATGTGGACGCTGTGCATGATTGCTGCCGCGGTCTGGCTCTGGACCGTGGCATTCCATCGTCTCGGCGTCTTCGCGAACGTCGAGGAGGCGGCCTATTTCGCGCTTGTGTCGTTCACGACGCTCGGATTCGGCGACATTCTGCTGCCATTGGAATGGCGGTTGCTGGGTGGGGTCGCGGCAGCCAACGGGCTCTTGCTGTTCGGCCTGCTCACGGCGATTCTCGTCGAGACAATTCGTGGCGTCCGCCTTGGCCAGCGAGGCCGGAAGTGACCTGCCATTTCCTGGCGGTCGACGGAGGGAGGTTCTGAGGGGATTTCGGCCCGAGCCTGATGAATCGCTGGTTCAGGGATTCCCGTTGACGACAAGATTGATCGAGATTTCGTCGCCAAGACGGTTTGATGACGATGCACCGTCAACAAAGCAGTTTGACGACAGGATTGGTTCAGATTCTGTTGGCAAGGCTGCTGGAAGGCAGATCGTTGCCAAATCGGCAGTGGATGCCGCCTTGAGCGCTACACGAGGTCAGCGACCTTTCCCTGAAGCGGCGTTTCCTGCGAGTTGAACCGATGACGGTCAATCTGCCTGCCTGAGCCGAATTTGACATAGGCGCCCGCCTTATCTCAAAAACATGCGTATTTTCTGAGATAGTGATCTCCTTCCGCCGGGGAACTTGAGATAAGCCCGTTCATATCTAAGAAACTCAGGCGCTTTTTGAGATATGAACATCGCGGACTTCACATCGGGCCAGCCCGAGGACAGGTATCAGTACAAGGCCTTCCTGCCAGAGCGCATCTGCCGCGAATGGGTTGTCGCCGACCCGGAGCTGTCAGAGCTTATGGGCCGCGCCGACCGCGCGCTTGGAGAACTGAACGCCTTTGCCCTTCTGGTCCCGGACATCGAGTTCTTCATCCGCATGCATGTGGCCAAGGAAGCCACGCAATCGAGCCGGATCGAGGGCACGCAGACCAACATCGAGGACGCGTTCAAGGATGCCGATGACCTGGGCCCTGACGAGCGCGACGATTGGGCGGAGGTGCAGAACTGCATCAAGGCAATCAATTTCGCGATTGAAGCGCTTGAGAAATTGCCCCTGTCCAACCGCCTGCTGCGCCAAGCCCACGAAATCCTGATGTCCGGTGTTCGAGGTGAACACAAGCAGCCGGGTCAGTTCCGCAAAAGCCAGAACTGGATCGGCGTGAGCCTCAAGAACGCAGTCTTCATTCCGCCGCACCACGATCATGTGCCGGACCTGATGGGCGATCTGGAGGCATTCCTGCATGCCGATAACATCTATGTGCACCCTTTGGTGCGCATCGCGATCGGGCACTACCAGTTCGAAACGATCCACCCGTTTCTGGACGGCAACGGACGTTTGGGGCGCCTGATGATATCGCTCTATCTGGCGTCCGAGGGACTGTTGGCAAAGCCCGCGCTGTATCTCTCGGACTATTTCGCACGCAACAGGACGGCATATGTCGATCACTTGATGGCGGTCCGGCAAGGCAATCATCTGCGCGAATGGCTGATCTTCTTCCTGCACGGCGTTGAGGACACCGCGCGCGCCTCGGCGAATGCGTTCCGCGACATCCTCGCCATCAAGGAGCGGATCGAGCGCAACGTGCTGCCGCGCTTCAGCACTCGACGCCACGGCAACGCGCAGGCGCTGATGCGCCGCCTCTATGCGCGTCCCGTGGTGAACGTGAACGAGGCGGCCCGCGTCATTAAGGCCACGACGAACACGGCCAATGCCTTGATCACGGACATGGTTGCCCATGGTGTCCTGGTCGAAATCACCGGCGGGCGCCGGAACCGATTGTTTATTTTCGACGAATATATTGAGCTCTTCAGGAGGTGACAGCTCCCCGCCCAAGAGCGTCCGCATCTGTTTTCAACGCCCGATTCGACCAGTTGGCGGTGGAGGCTCAACATGTAGGGTTGTGCCGGATTGCCGCGGTCGCGGCCATTCGCTGTCCTCGGTGCAGCAACGACGAGCCGTCATTCGAATTGGATTCGTCCGGCTCAGGTACGGTGCGTACGCTCCGATGCCGCCCGGCTTCACTTGTCCTTCTTGGCGTCGTTTCCAGTGGCCTCGTCGAAGGAAACACCCATCTGATCACCGACCTTCTTTAGCAGAGGCAACTGAACAGCCATGTCCATGATGGCGTCCATGGCCGAGGCAACGGGCGTTCGCGAAGCGCTGTCGCCGCCCTGGCTGCCGAGGCCGGTCACGTGATTGACGTTGATCGAGTTGATCCTCTCGGCCGGTTTGACCATTTCGCCGACGATCTTCGGCATTGCCTCGAGCCGCGCCTTTTCGAGCTCCATGGCCACGAGCGCGTCGGTGCGAGCGTTCTCCGCCTCTATCCGTGCGCGATCAGCCTCGGCCTCGGCAAGCCTGACGGCCTTCTCGGCCTCAGCCGCCTCGCGCCGGGCAGCAGCCTTGTCCTTGGCGGTGGCCTTGTCACTCTCGGCCTCGATGGCTGCCCGTGCCGCCGCAGTGTTGGCCTCTGCCTCGGCGGCGACGCGTGCAAGTTCCGCGCGGCGTTCAGCATCTGCCAACGCGCGGACGGTTTCCACAGCCTCAGCAGCCTTCACGGCCTCGGCCCTTGCGGCGTCCGCTTCCACCTGTGCGCGGCTTTCTTCCTGGCTCTTGGCGGCTATCGCGATCTGGCGGTCTTGCTCGGCGATGGCCAGCGCCTGTTCACGCTCCACCTCCGCGGCCTGAATGCCGCGCTCCATCTCGATCCTGGCCTCGGTTGCCGCCCGTTCGCTGTCCGCCTTCCGCCTGGCAACCTCGGCAATCTGCGCGGCAGCAAGCGTTTCGATCTCCTGCTGCTGGGCGATCTCCGCCCGGCGCTCTTCGAGATCGATCTCCAGGCGCTTGCGTGAAGCTTCCATGGCCGCGCGGCGCACGGACACCTCGCTGTCCGCATCGATTTCCGCCCGCTCCTTCTTCGACTTGGCAATCACTTCCGCCAGTTTGCGCATGCCAACGGCATTGAAGGCATTGTTTTCGTCGAGCGCCGAGAACGGCGTCTGGTCGAGCCCCGTCAGCGAAACGCTGTCGAGTTGAAGACCGTAGCGCGAGAGCGTGTCCTTCAGCATGTCGCGCACGTCTGCCACAAACTGCGCTCGATTCTCGTGCAGTTCATCCATCGTCATGCGGGCTGCAACCGACCGCAAGGCATCGACCAGCATCCCGTCGATCAGGTTGCGCAGCTCGTCGCGTTGGAACGTTCGCTTGCCGAGCGTCTGAGCCGCCCGCGTGATCGCCTCTGGATCCGGCATCACCGAGACGTAGAATTCCGCCCCCACATCCACGCGCAGCCGGTCCTGCGTGATGAGCGAGGCCTCCCCGCGTCGATCCACGTCCAGCCGAAGCGTCTGCATGTTCACCGGGCTGATCTCGTGGAAATAGGGGATCGCCAGCAACCCGCCATCGATCACGACGCGCCGTCCGCCGATGCCGGTGCGCAGGAGCGAGACCTCGTTCGTGGCACGCTTGTACCACCACGCGGCCAATGCGATGACGACCACAACAACGATGATCGTGAGAATGATCCAGCCTAACGTGCCCATCTTCTCTTCTCCTCTATAGACCGTGCATGCCGCACAGGATGTTGGACGACATGCCCCCATCTGCGGGAATGTTCGTGCCCCGGATCCAGGCCGATGCGTCGGACAGCAAGAACATGATGACCGGCGCGATGTCTTCGGGCCTGCCAGGCCGATCCATGATTTTGCGGTCCTCTGCGGCCCGCGCTCCAAGCGTTTGCAGAAAGTCCCCAAGGATCGGAGTTTCGACCGGACCCGGGCTGACGGAATTCATGCGTATGCCTCGATCGCGCCAGGTCCAGCGGTTCTGCATCGTCCAGACGATCAGCGCCTCCTTGGAAAAGAAGTAGCTGCGCCCGCCCTCGCTTGACACCTTCCAGCGTTCGATGAAGTCGTCCACGTTGTGAAAGCCCAGCGTGTCGGATGCCTTGATCGCATCGACCGCGTCCGGCCATCTTGTCCCGGCCAAGGAGGCGACATTCACGATGCTGGCGCCATCGTTGAGTTTGGGGATCAGCCTGAACGTCAGGTGCTTCAACCCGATCAGGTTCACCTTCAGCAACAATCCCGCATCTTTCGTTGGCGGCAGGCCCGCGTTGTTCACCAGGCCATCGATCCCGTCAGGGAGCACGTCCACCAGCGCGTCGATCGTTGCCTCGTCCGACAGGTCGGCGCGATAAAACTCCTCCACGTGATCGAAGTTCTTGTTGAGGTCCACGCCCAGAACTTCCGCCCCCTGTCGGGACAGGACGCGCGAAGTCTCCCAGCCAATGCCCGACGACGAGCCGGTGACGACGATGCGCTTGCCTTTGACGAGGTCTCTCATGGCCTAAAACGCCGGCGGGTACGGCCGGCCCCCCTTGTCGATCGTGATCCAGCGGGTTTCCATGAACGTCTCCATCGCCCATCTGCCCCCATGGCGTCCGACACCGCTGGCCTTGGTGCCGCCAAAGGGTGCGTGGCATTCATCGTTGATGGGCGAACAGTTGACATGCGCCATGCCGGTGTCCAGCTGTCGGGCGATGGCCATGGCCCGATCTTCGTTACGCGAGATGATCCCGGCCGACAGCCCGTATTCCGTGTCGTTTGACATGGCGACCGCCTCCGCGTCCGTCCGGAAGGGCACGACGACGGCGAGCGGACCGAAGGTTTCCTCGTTCCAGACGTTCATTTGCGGCGTCACGTCCGTCAGGATCGTCGGTTCCACGAATCGCCCGTTCACCGTGCCGCCCAGCGCCACCCTTGCCCCTTTCGCCACGGCGTCGTCAATTTGAGCGGCAACGCGGGCGACCTGGCGGTCGTTGATCAGCGGGCCGATCGTGACGGACTTGTCGGCCACGTTCCCGGTCTTCAGCTTGGCGCTGCGAGCGATGAATTTCTGCAGGAATTCGGCGTAGACGCCCTCCTGGACGAGCACCTTTTCAACGCTCATGCAGATCTGGCCCTGGTGCATGAACGATCCAAAGCTCGCCGACGAGGTTGCCCGCTCCATGTCCGCGTCATCGAGCACGATCAGGCTGTCCTTGCCGCCAAGTTCGATGCAGCACTTCTTGAGATGCGCCCCGCACTTGGCCGCGATCATGCGACCGACGGCAGTGGAGCCGGTGAAGGAAATCCCTTTCACCGCCGGGTTGTCGATCAGTTCGTCCCCCACGGCAGGCGTGCTGTCGCGAGACGCGGTGATGACGTTGAAGACGCCCGGCGGCACGCCTGCTTCCTCCAGCACCTCGGCAAAGATCAGGCCGCCTGCGTAGGGAGTCTCCTCCGACGGCTTCAGCACGATGGTGTTGCCTGCGCCGAGCGCAAAGGCAATCCCGCGCGACGTCAGGATGCCCGGCACGTTCCAAGGGCTGATCACGCCGATCACGCCCATGGGCACCCTCACGGCGGTGGACACCTTTCCGTGGTGAGAGGGAAGGACCTCCCCGATCGCGGCGTAGCAGAGCGCCGCCGCCGCGCGGAAGGTTTCGGCCACGTGGCCCGCTTCGAACACGCCCTTGCCGTAGTGACCGCCCCCTTCGTGCTGAACCGCCGCCACAAAGTCCGGGACGCGCCCTTCCCAAATGTCGGCGACTGTCGACAGCAGGTGGGCGCGGTCCTGAAACGGCCGGTTCGACCAATCGTGAAAGGCTGCCCGGGCGGCCTCGATCGCGGCGCGGGTCTCTGCCGCGCCCGCGTCGGGCACGCGTGCCCAGACGCTTCCGTCCGAGGGATTGAGGACGTCGAACTGCCCTGCGGTCCGTTGCCACTGGCCGTTGATGTAGAGGCCCCTGATGTCTGGGGCGGCACTTGCCTGGTCGAGCATGTCATTCCCTCTCAAATTCGCCCGATGGGCGGCGTCGATAGACCTCCACCCGTGGGCGTCGGTATACCTCGATCACGGGCGGGCGAGCTGGCTGTTGCGGGTGGGGTGCCTTCGTCCGCGCGAGCGCCGATTTCGCGGTGTATGTCGGGCGGTTTCGGGCGGACTTCGCGGCCTCTTCAATGTCTTTCATCACGACCGTCAGCCGATCGCTTGCCAGCCGGTCGGCGGCGGCGCTTACGTCAGCAGGAGCCTGGCCGGGTGCGTTTGCGGATTGACGCGCGGCCTTCGCAACCAGGTCGGTGATCGACAGGCCGGCCTGCTGATCCGCGCTGCGCTGTGGCTGCGGGCGAGCGGCAATGGCGGGCGCGCCCGGCCTCTGTGCGGTTTCTGGTGCGGGGGGGTCCGGCGCCGGTGCCCGCTGCCGACCGGCACCGAGATAGGCCTTTTGCACGGCGGGGTCGCCTGCGAGCCGGGCCGCCGTGTCCTCATGGGTGATCCGGGTGTTTTCCAACAGGTATCCCCGATCCGCGATTGCCAGGCTCTGCTTTGCATTTTGTTCGACAAGAAGCACCCCGATGCCGAGCGACTTCACTTGGGCCAGGTTCTGGAACAGCTCCTTGCACAGCAGAGGCGACAGGCCGAGCGACGGTTCATCGAGCATCAGGATTTCTGGCGCCGACATCATCGCGCGGCCGATGGCCAGCATCTGCTGTTCGCCGCCCGACATTGTTCGTGCGATCTGGCCCTGACGTTCCCGCAGCGTCGGGAAGAGGTCGAGAACGCGGTCAAGGTTCTCCTGCTCGCTGTCCCGGGCGCGGGCAGGATAGGCTCCCAGCAGCAGGTTTTCCTTCACGGACAGATCGCCGAAGATCCCGCGTCCCTCGGGCACGAGTACCACGCCCTTCTCGACGATTTCGTCCGGGCTCAGCCCGGTCAGCGCGTCGGCCCCGAGCCGGACGTCGCCAGAAACCATGCCCTCGCAGATCCCGGCTATCGCGCGCAGGAGGGTCGACTTGCCCGCCCCGTTTGCACCGAGGATCACGACGATCTCGCCCGGCGCAATCGTAAGCGACACTTCGTTCAAGGACGGGTGCTGGCCGTAGGCGGCGGAAAGGCCCTTCACCTCAAGCATCGTCGTCCCCCAGGTAGGCACGGATGACGTCGCGGTCGCTGAGCACTTCATCCGGGCTGCCTTCGGCGATCTTGGCGCCCGACGACATCACGACGCATCGGTCGCAGAGCGAGCGGATCGCGTCCATCACGTGCTCGACCAGCACAACGGTGCGGCCCTCTTCACGCAAGGCGTGGATCAGCTCGATTCCGGTTTCCAGCTCGGTCGGGTTCAATCCCGCCAGCCATTCGTCAAGCAGCAGCACCTGCGGTTCCCCGGCGAGCGTGCGGGCGAGTTCCACCCGCTTTTGGTCGATATAGGTGAGTGACGATATCGGCACGTGGCTCATCGCGTCCATGCCGACGCGGTCGAGAAGGTCATGGGCGAAATCCTCCGCCTCGCGGCCCCATCGGCGGCGATGGCCGTAGACGGCGCCGGCGATCACGTTTTCCAGCACGGTCAGGCCAGGCAAGAGCCGCACCAGCTGGAATGTCCGGCCCACGCCTTCACGCGCGATTTTCTGCGCAGGCAGGTCAGAGATATTGCGTCCGCGCATCGAAATCCGGCCCTCGGTCGGCTTCAACGCGCCGGAAATCATGTTCAGGACCGTGGTCTTGCCGGAGCCGTTGGGACCTATGACGCCCACCATCTGATGCTCCGCCACATCGAAGGACATGTTCGACACCGCGACCAGCCCGCCGAAGCGCTTGGTCACGCCCTTCACGGACAGGACTGCACCCGACTGCCTCACGTCCGCCTCCTCATCCGCGCGTGCAGCTCTCCGACCCGCCCGACGACCCCGTTGGGCAGGACGTAGACGATCAGCAGGAAGCAGACGCCGAGGAACAGCGTCGATTGGTTGGGGAACTGGATCGCGACCCACTCCCAGATGATCGTGAAGGGGATCACGCCCACCAGCGGCCCCCAAAGCCTGCCGGATCCGCCCAGGAGCGCCATGATGACCACGAGGAAGCTCAGCTGGGGCGAGAAGACCTGGTTCGGCTCGATGTAGCTCCACCTCGGCGCGATGAGGGCGCCGACGAGGGCTGCAAAAAACCCGGTGGTGGTGAAGAGGATGACCTTGGCCGTCGCAGTGTTGATGCCGACGTGGCGCGCGACGGTTTCGTCGCCGCCGATGATGCGCAGCGCAAAGCCGATGCGGGACCGGCTGACCCACCAGCCCAGCAGGTAGACCACGGCGGCGACGGCCAGCAGCATCCAGAAGATGTGCTGGTCGCGCAGGTCCGTCAGCACGTAGAGGCCGCGGCTGCCCAGGAAGTTGTTCTGCACCCAGCTGACGACGTTGCGGATCATCTCCGCCAGGCCGAGGGTGAAGATCACGAAGTAGACGCCCGACAGGCGCAGGGTGGCAAAGCCGATGAGCGCTGCGAGGATTGCGCCGACAATCGGGGAAATTGCCGCCATGAGCCAGAAGGGCTGGGCATAGTCGCTCATCCCCGTGCCGACGAGGTATCCACCCACACCGAAAAACGCGCCGGTGGCGAGCGAGATGTAATGCGTCGGACCGGAAAAAAGCGCCCAGGAGGTTGCCAGGGCCACATACATCATCGCCGTCACGCCGATGGACAGCCAATAGCCGTTCGCGCCCAGCGGAAAGAGCGCTGCAAGCGCCACGAGAATGGCTGCGCACAAGAGCTCTGTCCAGCTCGCGGACTTCATGCGGCGCGCCGTCCGAACAGACCCTGCGGGCGGAAGAGGAGGATCAGGACGAAGATCAGGTACGCGGCCGCGAGCGTCAGCCCCGGGTCGACGAGGCTGGCGACCGCCGTTTCCACGACGCCGAGGATGACGGCGGCCACGATGGCTCCGCGGATGTCTCCGACACCGCCCATGATCACGATGATCAGCGCCTTCATGGTGAAGACCACGCCGATGGAGGCATCGAGAGTGATGAACGTCGAGATCAGGGCCCCGCCCACGGCGGTGATGGCGCCGCCGAGCGCGAAGGCCAGTGCCGAAACGCGCGGGACGTTGATGCCGACCAGTCCGGACGCCTCGGTCGAAACCGAAACGGCCCGCACCGCAACGCCGGGCCGGCTCAGGTTGAGCCAAAGGTACAGGGCAGCCCCGATCAGCACGGCTATTGCGAAGGCCAGCACCCGGTTCAGCGAAGTCGTCGAGCCGATGATCGAAACAGGCTCGCTGAGATAGTTGTAGGCGAAGAACCCGCCCTCAACCGAGATCATCACGCCGATGATGATGAACGACATTCCAAACGTGGCGAGGATGGAATCCACTTCCAGGGCCCCTTGCGAACGGGCCCGGCGCACGAGTGGCGTCAGCAGAAAGCGATAGACCAGCCAGTTGCCGACGAAGCTCACGGGGATCACGAGGATCACCGTCAGGAGCGGGCTGACCTGCGCGGTGGTATAGAGCCAGAATGCCGCCAACGCGCCCAGCACCAGCACCTCGCCATTCGCGAGGTTCATGATCCGGGCCACGCCGTACTGCAAGTTCAGGCCCATTGCGATCAAGGCGTAGGTGCCTGACAGCAAGAGGCCAGAGACCAGAATGTCCAGCATCTTCGGTTTCCGCAAGCGGTCGCCCGGCACATCCGCGCCGGGCGACCGCATCGGGGATTACTCGGCCCAGCCGTCTTTCAGACGCACCGGCACCGCCCCTTCGACGTTTGAGCCCTTGACTCCGCGGAACACTCCGTCCTGCCACTGGCCCACGGACCAGAAGGTGTTGGAGAAGTTGTTCTTGAAGCTGAGCGTGCCCATCACCGTGTCGAAGCTGTTGTCCTTGATGTACTGGGTCACCACGTCCCGGTCGAGCGTGCCGGCCCCGACAATCGCCTGTTCCAGGATTTGCAGCGCTGCGTAGGTATTGGCGGACGCCCAGTAGTCCGCCACCTCTCCGGTGATGTCCATGTGGGCCATGCGGTACTCCGCGATGGCGGGGTCATCCACGTTGGTGCCGCCGGCGCCAAGCACGTTGTCGATCTTGTTGCCGAAGGCGCCTTTGAATGACGGGAAGCTGGTGGCCACCGCCGAGTAGTAGACGGCCACGTCCAGGTCTTCGACAATGGCCTGTTCAGCCAGGCCAAAGCTGTCCGGCGGGTAGGACCAAGCCACGAACGCCTTCGCGCCGGAGGCTTTGGCGCCCTTCATCACCGGGCTCAGGTCCGGCGTGCCAAGGGGGTAGGACTTGTCATAGACAAGCTCGAATCCCGCTTCGCCGAAGAGTTCCCGCGCACGGTCCGCCAATTCGATCCCGAAGGCATCGGCGACGTTGACCATTGCGACCTCGTTCCCGATGGCGCCCGCCTCGCGCTGTTCCACCAGGATGTCCCGTACGCCCTCGACGAATGCCGTCGTCGTGCCAAGCGTGAAGAAGAGGTTCGGGTACCGCGCGGTAAGCTCGTCCATCTTGTCTGTGATGGCCGAGACCGCGACCATGGGATAGCCGTAGCGACCGTAGACCGGCGCGGCGGCAATGTTGAACCCGGTGCCGTAGGGCGCGATAACGAAATCCACCTTGTCCTGTTCCGCAAGACGCTGAGCCAGCTTGATGTGCTCGCCCGGATTGGTCTTGTCGTCGTATTCGATCAGCTCGATGGTCATTTTCCTGCCAGCGACGTCGATCCCGCCGCGTGCATTGACCTGCTCCACCCACAAACGAATGTTCGGCCATTGCGTGACGACCGCGCCGCCCGCGAGGGGCCCGGTCTTGGGGGCGATTGCGCCGACCTTGATGACATCTTGCGCCGGCGCGGCACCCGCCGTCATGAGGCCGGCCGCCACTACGCCTGCGGCAGCCAGCTTAACGAGACTTCTATGCAGCATGTATTTTCCTCCCATGCGTTGGCGATGCTTCCGGGCGATCTGGCCGCCACGTCGAATCAAGGCCAATGCGAGATTCTGCACCTGTTTTGATGGATGATCTAGAGGAAAGTCGAACTGTCGAACGGTGGCCACTTGCTCCTGATTGCCGCTGCCTTTCTTCCTCGCTCAGTGGGGTTGCGGCAGCAAGAAGGCAGTTGCCGTTCGGCCTGCTTGCGGCGATTCTCGTTGACACCTTCCGCAGCATCCCCCTCAAGCGGCACAAGACCGCAAGTGACCTGCCGTCTCCAGGAAGCCCGCGGGGAGAGATCGTGCAGGCGTTTCATCAGCATGCCCCGCAATTTGGCAATGCCGACGGGGTTCCCGTGACCTGGAACGCCGGGAGGATGCGGTTTCGGTCGCAAGAGCGGCCGAACGGGCCTGCATGACGCGGCATCGAGTCCAGAGTCTTGGGAGTCATTCCGCTGGTCAACCGCTGGATCCGCGGGTGAGCGGAAATTTCCGGCGCAATCGCTTCTCGCGGTGCAGATGGCCGGACGCCTTGTGCCGCTTGGCCCCAGGAGACGGGCCTTGCGGTGCCCGCTGGGCAATGCCGTGTCGAAGTATGGCGGGAGACCCGCCCTTTTGGCTTGTGCCTTGACTTGCAGATCGCATGTTGCAAGCCAAGCATGTAGATGCTCAAGGTCGTCCGGGAGTCCCGCATTGAAATCCAGTTGTCCATGGAGCCTGACCAAGGACTAGGCATGAGCATCAGCGTACAGGAAGTTTCGAAGTTCTACGGCACCCAAGCAGCGGTGAGCGCAGTTTCTTTCGACGTTCCAAGCAATGCGTTGTTCTGCATCGTTGGTCCGTCTGGCTGTGGCAAGAGTACATTGCTGCGCCTCATCGCCGGGCTCGAAGTGCCTGACCAAGGGCGCATCCTGCTTGGGCAAGACTTGGTGGCTTCGGAGGATCGATTCGTTCCGCCAGAAGAGCGGCAAGTCGGCGTTGTCTTTCAATCCTATGCGCTTTGGCCGCATATGACGGTCGCCGACAACGTGGCCTTTCCTTACGAGGCCCAGAGTGCGCCGCGTGCCGAAGCATTGACCCGTGCGGCCGAACATCTGAAGACAGTCGCGCTTCTCGACCTTGCCGAGCATCGCCCCGAGGCACTTTCCGGAGGTCAGCGCCAGCGCGTTGCCTTGGCGCGATGCCTTGCCGGTTCGGCAAAGACGATCCTGATGGACGAGCCGCTGGCCAATCTGGATCCGCACCTTAGGAGCGCGATGGAAACCGAATTGCGGGCCTTTCACGACCGTTCTGGCGTGACCACGCTCTACATTACCCACGACCAGCGCGAGGCGATGGCCCTCGCCGACGTCATGGCAGTGATGTCAATGGGGCGGTTTCAGCAAATAGGTACGCCCCAGGAGGTCTACGCTCGCCCTTCAAGCGAGATGGTTGCCCGCTTCATTGGTCGCGGGGCCGTAATTCTGGCTGAAGTTGACGGCATGCGCGCCAACGTGCTTGGCCAGGATTTTGCTGTCACGGGTTCAGGGCAAGGAAGATGCCGGATCCTTCTGCGCCCAAGGGACTTCACCGTCGCCGATGACGGCTGGCCCGGGGAAATTACGTCCGTTCAGTACCGCGGTGGCTACTGGGAAGCGTCTGTCGTCGGGCACGGCGTCGACGAGCCGCTCAAGTTGGACTTTGACCGCCCCATCCACATTGGCGAGACCGTGCGACTGCGGATCACGGGCGGATGGGTCTTGCCGAACTAAAGCCGCCAAGGCACGACGCCAGGTGGTGCGTGGCGACCGAGACGATCCAGCGCGATCATCAACAAGACGGTCACAAGCACCGTGACGGCCGACATCGCGGAAGCCAGCGTCGTGTAGCCGCCATCCTCGTAGTTGAAGATCGTTGTTCCGATTGTTTCGTTGCCGCTCGACCAAAGCAGCGTTGATACGGTGACCTCGTTGTATGCGGTCAGAAAGACTAGAATTGCGCCCGATGCCGCCGCTGGCAAAAGCAATGGCACCGTGATCCGAAACATGCGGCGGAAGTAGCCGGCACCGGCAATGCGCGCCGCCTCGTCGAGCGCCGGGTCGAGTTGCAGCGCCGCCGCAGTGATCGGCTTTAGTGCAATGGAGAAGAACGCGCAGAGGTACGCCAGCAGAATGATGGTCAGGGTGTTGTAGATGGATACGCCTAGCCCGGGCAGCGGCTTGATGAAGGCCAGGATGAATGCGACCGAGATCACCAGCCCGGGAATGGCGTAGGTCATCTCGGCCAGAACCGACAGCCCGGTTGCGGTTCGCCGAATGCCTCGGGTCGCCGATGTGGAAAATCGTGCCACGAAAACTGCAAGGAAGGCGATGATCACGGCGGAGGTGCCCGCGACGATCGTTGAGTTCAGAAACGCGCGCGCAGTCACTGACTGGCGGAAGAGGACCTCTTCGAAGTTCCGTACCGTGAGCGTTTCGAGGCTGAGCGGAACGCCGTAGGTCGGGATCAGCGCGGTGGCAAAAAGAGCCGACAAAGGCAACGCCAGCGTGGCAAGAACCGAAAGGGCAATTCCGGCCTCGACAAGAACGCGTGCATGACCGAGTGCGATGTTCAGCGGCGGCTGCGGCAACCCGATCAGCGCGTTTCGCCGCCGCTGCGACATCCAGATCTGCAGCAGGACCGCAGCCACGGCAACGGTCGCGACAAGCGTCGCAATGACCGCCATGTCCGTCAGCACCGAGGGCCCGAAGCTTGCTAGGCGCTGCCAGATCAAGACTGGCAGCGTGGTGTAGCGCGCTGGAATGCCCAGTAGCGCAGGAATGCCGAAATTGCCCAGCGCCGAGACGAAGGCCAGTGCAAAGGCAGCGAACAGGGTCGGCGCAAGAAGCGGCAGTACGACACGCCTCAGCATCCGGCCGGGCCTTGCGCCCGAAACGCGCGCGGCATCAGACAGTTCACGCGGCAGACTCCGTAGTGCAGCAAGAACCACCAGAAAGACCAGCGGCGCATGCTGGACGCCGAGAAGCAGAATGACGCCCTCGCGCGAATAGAGCGGATGTGTCGAGCCAAGCTCCGGTGCGATTCCGAGGGTTTGCAACAAGGCCGAGGACGGCCCCAGCGCCTGAATCCATGCAATGGCGGTGACGTGAGGCGGGATCATCATCGGAACGAGCAGCAGGAACGTATAGACGCCCTTTCGCCGTACGTCGGTCAGGCCGATGACCAGTGCCGCCGCAGTGCCGCCAACCAGCGCGAGCGCGGCGGAGATCAGGCTGCTCTCAAGCGAGTTCCAGAGCGCCCGCGGAACCGAACGGCTGTCAAGCGCGTTCAGGATCGGGCCGGGTCCGTCCCCGATGGCGACCTTCAGCAGGAGCGTAAGCGGAAAGACGAACAGAACAAGCCCGAAGCAAATGAGCGCGGCGAGGGTGAGCCCCTCGCCGCTTCCGGCAATGCGGGGCATCGGCGTCGACTAGCCGCCGAAGATGTCCGCGAAGCGTGCCTTGTTCGCCTTGTCATCGGCCAACGCCCTGGCCGGATCGAAGTCCAAGAGCTTGATCTCGGAGAGCGGCGGGAAGCCTTCCGGAGGCATGATGTCCGGATGTGCGGGCAGGTAGCCCATGTCGGAGGCCAACTGCTGACCCGCGGGCGAGATCAGGAAGTCGACAAAGGCCTTCGCGGCTTCCGGGTTCCGCGCGGTCGAAAGGATGGCCACCGGCTCTGTCACTGCGGAGACGCCTTCTTCGGGGAACACGAACTCGACTGGTGCGCCGCTTAGCTTGTTGCGGATCGGCAGGAAGTCCACAACGAAGCCATAGAGCTTTTCACCGCCAGCGATCGCCTTGTAGGTACCGCCGTTGCCGCCCTGCGGGTTGGCTCCCTGGTCGGCAAGTCCTTCGTAAAATGCCCATCCCAGATCGGGATGCGACGTGATCGAGGCCATGTGGATCGTGGCCGCGCCCGATGTCAGTGGCGACGGCATGGCTATCTTGTCCTTCGCCTCTTCCGAGAGAAGATCCTTGTAGGATGTCGGCACCATGGGTGCACCGGTGTTGTACACGATGCCGGTAGTGATGAGCTTGGTCGAAAAGTAATGGCCTTCGTCATCCATCAGCGCCGGGGCATATGCTGAAACGTCTGCGTCGGGGTACCCCATCAAGCGGCCTTCGGCTTCCAGCCCCTCCATCGTGACCATGTCGGCGATCAGCAGAACGTCAGGCTGTGGCGCCCCGGCTTCGAACTCGGCGCGAAGCTTGGCCATGACTTTGGTCGTGCCGTCCCTGATCCATTCCACCTCGACATTCGGGTACTTTGCGGTGAACGCGTCAACCGTCTGCTGTGCATCGGCATTGGGTTGCGACGTGTAGAGGACGAGCTTGCCTTCGACTGCGAGCGCCGAGGTGGCGAATGCGGCCGTCGCGGCAATGACTGAGAGTGTTCTGAGCATATGTGTCTCCATTGGCTTGAAGGGGTCGCACCCGATGGTCCTGGGCACGGTCGATTGGATCGGTTCATGCCAAGCTGCATGCGAGGCATGTCGGTCGGATCCGAGATCGAGGCATCGATCTCGGCGCCTTCGGTCGGCTTGACCGGTGCGGCGGCGATCCGGTCGGTGACGCCGGTGCCTCGTGATCCCGGATAAGCGCGCCGAGGGTCAGCACGGGTCGCGTATTGGGTTTGACCGACCTGGCTCATGGTATCTGCGGCGAAAGCGATGCACTCCGGAACCCCATTGCAAAGGCAATTATATGCGAAAGTCACATCGTGGTCTCGTATTGATTTCACGGAGCGTCGAAGCGGCAAACGCCAACGCTCGCCGTGCAGATGCGCAAATTCCGGACGCCGCGTCATGCCTGCCCCTTCAGCGGCGCGGTTCAACAGGTCCGTGGCCCTCAAACTCTGTTGCCGGGATCGGAAAGGCAACGCCTCGCCCTCATGCACGGTCTTCTTGCCACGATTCCACCGCGTGCGCATTGCCGGAACCGAGCCATGTGACTTTCGCATGTGATACCCTTCGCTTTCGCCTGCCGCAGACGGCTCGCGCTTCCAGAGCCGGGCATCCAGAATGAAGCCACCGACCGAAATCACCTCGTTTGCAATAGCGTCGTGTTTCTTGATCATCGGTTCAGCCCGGCCAGTGTGTGAGTGCACGTGTGAGTGCACGTGTGAGTGCACGTGTCGCTAGCACATGATGAGCACAGATTTGTGACGCCTGACCAAACGCTCTGTCCATTTGCAGACCGCCTGACCGGCAATTCTCTTCTTGATTTCGGTGCGGCCCTGCGTGAATTTTCACATCCAGGGGCCATTGCCGCGAAGCCGCCAAGGCCTGGTTCCGGCAACGGTCCACCGCAAGTCGCGGATTCGCCTAGCGCGCGGATCGACAGACGTGCGCATTCGCGACCGAACCCTGGTCGAGACTCTTTGAATGACGCGCCTTTATGGCAGTGGCAGCAATGACTCGCGCGTGACGCGTGCAATCAATGCAAAAGTGGCTTCGTGTGGCTCCTGCGCATCTTTTGGGCGTATCTGATCGAACCTTGCCGGTCGTTAGCTTTGACGGCCCGGCAAGTGAATCCGGCCAATCCGAATTCGGCACGTTCACCGCAGTCCAAACAAGATGCTCTTCGTCGAGAATCTGCGGCAGTGAGAATCCAGGCGCAAATTCCGAGAGTCGACAAGACGGCGGCGTAGCAGGCATGCACGGCGCAACCACGGAAATTGACGATTCCGCGACGTCGCGCGAAATCGCCCGAACTCGGAGTGCTGCGGGACAGGGACGCCCTAACTCAGGATGCCAGCCAGGCCCATGGCTTCGCGAATCGCGTTTCTGGTCGTTTCGCTGGGAGTCACGAGCGGCAGGCGGACCTCCTCGCGGCATCGGCCCAGCAGCGAGAGCCCGTATTTTGCGCCTGCCAGCCCGGGCTCCATGAAGATCGAAACGTGCAGCGGCATGAGGCGGTCGGTGATCTCGAGTGCCGTCTCGTAGTCGCCCGCCAGGGTGGCCGACTGCATTCTCGCGCAAAGCTCGGGCGCCACGTTCGCCGTCACGCTTATGCATCCCGTGCCGCCGTGAGCATTGAATCCAAGTGCGGTCGCATCCTCGCCCGAGATCTGGATGAAGTCCTTGCCGCTGGCCATGCGCTGCTTCGGCACGCGAGACAGGTCGCCGGTGGCGTCCTTGACGCCGACTATGCGCGGCAGTTTCGACAGTCTCGCCATGGTCTCCACCGACATGTCGATGGCCGAGCGACCGGGAATGTTGTAGATCAGGATCGGCAAGTCGGCAGAATCGTGCATCTCCTTGAAATGCTGGTAGAGGCCCTCCTGCGACGGCTTGTTGTAATAGGGCGTCACGACAAGTGCCGCATCGGCGCCAACCCTTGCGGCATGCCGCGTGAGACGGATGCCCTCCGCCGTGTTGTTCGAACCCGTTCCGGCAATCACCGGCACCCGTCCGTTCGCAGCCTTCACGACCTCCTCGACCACCGTCTCGTGCTCTTCGTGCGAAAGCGTCGGGCTTTCGCCCGTCGTGCCGACGGCGACCAGGCCGGTCGAGCCGCACTCGATCTGCCACTCGACGAGCGACCTGAGCGCCTCGATGTCCAGCGCCCCGTCCTTGAACGGGGTCACGAGTGCCGGGATCGAACCTTGGATCATGAATTGCCTCCAACCTGTCGCGGCATGAATGCTGCGTGACGCGCACAATCTATAGTCCGCCCGGGGAATTGCCAAGCAGCTCTCAACGTGCTTTCATGCACGTGCCGGGGGGCACGAGAGAGCGGATTGGTTTTATGTTCAAGGCCCTGATTGCGGCGATTCTCCTGAGCGGATGGACGACGGTTGGGCTTGCCCAGACAAGTGCCGAGATTGCAAGCTACAAGCGTGCGGTCGACGCCATGAAGGCAGGCAACTGGGAGACGGCACGCGCCGAAGCGCAGCGCGCGGGGCCCGTCGCCCGCGACATCATCGAATGGCGGCGGTTTCGCGCGAGCAAGGGGGATTTCGTTTCGATACGGAAGTTCCTTGCCCGTCGCGCGGACTGGCCCGGGCTGAAGCTCCTGCGGCGCAGGTCCGAAGCCAACGTCCCCGTCGGAAGCCGCCCGCTGGAGGTCATCGACTTCTTCTCCACCCAGCCGCCTCAAACGGGTGCGGGTGCGCGTGCCCTGATTGCCGCCTACCGGTCAAGGGGCCTTCACGCCAGGGCCGAAGCGGAGGCCGTGCGCGCCTGGCAGACGATGCTCATTGAACAGGAGGATCATGACGCGCTTCTCCAGGACTTCGGAAATGCCCTCAGTGCGCATCACGAAGCCCGGCTCGACATGCTGCTTTGGCGTGGCGCGAGGCAGAACGCCGAGCGCATGTACCCGCTTGTCAGCACGGGCTGGGCGGCCCTCGCACGGGCGCGCCTGGCCCGGCGCGGAACCGGGTCTGGCGTCGATGCCCTGATCGGAAAGGTGCCTGGAAGCCATCGCGACCATCCCGGCCTGGCGTTCGAAATAATGCAGTGGCGGGCGCGAAACGGCGACAACCTGGAGGCGGCGGCCGTCTTTTTCGAGGCGGGCGAAGACGGGCTCGGACGACCTGATCGCTGGGCGGGGTGGAGGCGGTCGCTGGCACGCCGCTTCATGCGCGACGGCAGGGCCGAACTGGCATATCGGCTTGCGTCCCGGCACGGGCTGCAAGAGGGATCGAGCTACGCAGATCTGGAGTGGCTCTCCGGGTACCTGGCGCTGACCTACCTGAACGACGGGCAGGTCGCGCTGCATCATTTCAAGCGTTTCCGCGATGAGGTGGAACGGCCCATCTCCCTCGGCAGGGCGGGCTATTGGGCAGGGCGCGCGCACGAATTGCTGGGAGACCTGGCAGGCGCGCGGCGTGCCTATGCCCTCGGCGCTCGGCATCAGACGAGCTTCTACGGCCTTCTGGCGGCCGAAAGGGCAGGAATTCCCCTTGATTCAGCACTGCGAGGCGAAGAGACGTTTCCTCAATGGACGAGCACCACGTTGCCGCGGAGCTCGGTCTTCGCCGCCGCACGGTTCTTCATTGCGTCAGGTGAGCGTGACCAGGCTGAACAGTTCGTCAGCCACATGGCCGAGACCCTGCCGCGGGACGAGCTCGGGAGCCTCGGGGAGTACGTGCTGGCGGTGAACGAACCGCATCTCTCCGTGGCCATTGCCAAGCAGGCCGCAAGACGGGGCATCGTGCTGCCAAGGTACTACTTTCCGGTCGCGCGGATGGGTGTCTCCGATTTCCCGATACCGAGGGAGCTCGTGCTGGCCATCACGAGGCAGGAAAGCGAATTCGACCCCGCCGTGCGGAGCCGCGTCGGCGCGTTGGGCATCATGCAACTGATGCCCGACACCGCCAGGGAGGTCGCCGAATACCTGGACATGTCGTACAGCAGCAGCCGGATGATTTCGGATACGGCCTACAATGCCCGTCTGGGAACGGCGTATCTGGACGAGTTGCTGGAGCGGTACGACGGCAACGTCGTGCTGGTTGCGGCGGCGTACAATGCCGGACCGGGTCGCGCGGATCGCTGGAGCAACTCGCTGGGTGATCCCAGGCGAAGCGACATGGTCGACTGGATCGAGCACATTCCCTACAACGAAACGCGGAACTACGTGATGCGCGTTGCCGAGGGAATGCTGATCTATCGCGCCAGGCTTGGCGGAAGGCTCGGCCCTGTGACCTTGAGCCGGGAGATCGCGACCTGGCACGGGCATGAACGGGCCGTGCGTCGCGGATGGTCTGGATTGACGTCGGTTCGGCCGCGGCTCCGGCCAACACCCCTGACCGATTGAGGCACTTGGCCGCACTTGCGCACTGCAGTGGATGCCGCTCCGCCCGGCGAGGCGGTTTCCGGATCCTGGCTGCATGCCGGGCTCGAGCGCCCCTGCAGCGTTCAGCGAAGCGACCGCCCCTTCATGATCGCGTCTGGCCCGAACTTCTTGCGTATCCTGTCGGATGCGCGTTCGGCCTCAGCCCGGATGCGTGACCCCGGATCCAGGAGATCGCCTCCCGTGTCCGCGTCCGCCGCGGTCTCGAGATGGGACAGGCCGACGCCGAGCAGCCGATACGGGCCTTCGTCGCCGACCTGGTCGAAGAGCGCCCGTGCAGTGCGATAGATCCGGTCCGCAATTTGAGTGGGTTCCGAAAGGCCGGACTGGCGGGTCAGCAAACGGTGATTGGCGCGCTTCAGCTTCAGCGTGACCGTGCGCCCTGCCAGATCCTTGGCCTTTGCCCGGTCCGACACCTTTTCGGCGAGACGCCAAATGTGTCCGTCAAGGATGCCAGGATCCTTGGTGTCTTCTCCGAAAGTGGTTTCGTTCGAAATCGACTTGACCGGAGTTCTCGACGAAACAGGCCTGTGGTCCTCCCCGCGCGCAAGGTGGTAGAGACGCTCGCCGAAGCTTCCGAAGCGTGCAACGAGATCCCGCCGTTCCCAGCGCAGCAGATCGGAGAACGTCCGTATTCCCGCCTTTTCCAGGGATGCCTGCGCTTGCTGGCCGACGCCCCAAATGAGGCTAACCCGCTGGTCGCTCAGGAAGCTGGCCGTTTCGGCGCGCCCGATCACGGAAAATCCCCTGGGCTTGTCCCGGTCGGAGGCCACCTTGGCCAGGAACTTGTTGTGGCTGAGGCCGATCGAGCCCGAAAGGCCAAGCTCGTCCTCCATGTGCTTCACAAGTCCGGCGAGCAGGACCGCCGGCGGGTCACCGTGCAGCCGTTCCGTTCCGGTCAGGTCCATGAACGCCTCATCCAGCGAAAGGGGCTCGACCGCAGGCGTCAGGTCTTCCATCATCGCGCGGATCTTGCGGCTGACGTCGACATAGACCGCCATTCGTCCTTTCAGCACCACGGCGTCCGGGCACAGCCTGAGCGCCTGGAACATCGGCATCGCCGACCGGACACCCCGAATGCGCGCGATGTAGCAGGCCGTCGACACCACGCCCCGCTTGCCGCCGCCGATGATGACGGGCTTGTCGTTCAGATCCGGATTTTCCCGCTTCTCCACGCTGGCATAGAACGCGTCGCAATCCATGTGCGCGATCGACAATTCGAAGAGCTCGGGATGTTCGATGATCCGTGGCCGGCCGCAGTCCGGGCAGCGGGGGCCGGACTCGAACCTTGTCAGGCAATCGCGGCAGAGCGCAGGCATGTCGGAAAGATATCGAATTGCCGCGACCGGTGACAGGACCATTCCAACGCGGATTGCCGATCTCTGGCGAAAGTTCTTTTTTCGCGGCTTGATCCGTAGTAGCGGCATGCGTGCGTTCGGTCGTCTCGCGAAGCATCCGGAAATCGGAAGGCCCTGATTCGCCCAGCGGATGTGCATGGCTTCTTTCGCCCCCGTTTCCATGTCGTTGGACGCGGGAACGCAAACTGCATAACTTCGCGGAAACGTAGCGAAACCGGAGGAACGAAAATGGACATCCTTGAAACCATCTCCCTGTCCGGCGGCGGCGCTACGGTGCTATTGCTGGCATTATTCATACTGCTTTGCGTCTATCTGGGCATCCGAATCGTGCCCCAGTCGGAGAAGCACGTGGTCGAGCGCTTTGGGCGCCTGCGCACGGTTCTCGGTCCTGGCATCAACCTGATCGTGCCCTTTCTTGACAAGATCAGGCACAGGATCTCGATCCTCGAGCGACAGCTTCCCAACGCCAGCCAGGACGCGATCACGGCAGACAACGTGCTGGTGCAGGTCGAGACCAGCGTCTTCTACCGGATCATCGCGCCCGAGAGGACGGTGTATCGCATTCGCGACGTGGATGGCGCGATTGCGACGACCGTTGCCGGCATCGTTCGTGCCGAAATCGGCAGGATGGAGCTGGACGAGGTGCAGGCAAACCGGGCGGCCCTGATCGCCACAATCAAGGACAGCGTGGAAGACGCCGTGGAGGCCTGGGGGATCGAGGTGACACGCGCTGAAATCCTGGACGTGGATCTCGACCAGGCCACCCGCGACGCCATGCTGCAGCAGTTGAACGCCGAACGGGAGCGACGCGCCCAGGTGACGCTCGCGGAAGGCGAGAAGCGCGCAGTGGAACTGGCGGCCGACGCCGACCTCTATGCGGCGGAACAGGCAGCCAAGGCGCGTCGCGTCCAGGCAGATGCGGAAGCCTACGCGACCGGCGTCGTTGCAAAGGCGATCCAGGACAACGGGCTCGAGGCCGCGCGCTACCAGGTTGCGCTCAAGCAGGTCGAGGCGCTGAACGCTCTCGGCGGCCGCGAAGGTTCAAACACGATCGTCTTGCCCGCCAACGCGATCGAGGCCTTCGGCGACGCCTTCAAGATGCTGAAGGGGAAGACGCAGTGACGTTCTGGTCGATTTGGTGGGTCTGGATGATCGGTGCGCTGGTCCTTGCATTCCTCGAAGTCCTGGTGCCGGCGCAGGTGTTTCTCGGCTTCGCAATTGGTGCGGCGGTGGTTGCGCTCGCCTTGCTGGCTGGAGTCCCCGGTCTGGCCGGTTCCCTGTCGGCTCTTGCCTTGGCCTTCGCCGTGGCGTCGCTCCTGGCATGGATTCTCGTGCGCCGCCTGATGGGAATTCGGAAGGGGCAGGTGAAGCACTTCGACCATGACATCAACGAGGACTGAAGGCACCGAGGGGCGCGTCCCGTCAATGCCGGGCGTCCGGTTCGACGCCGCAATGCTGCCGCAGGTGCCGGATTACTCCGTGGAAAGGATGCTCCGCGCAAGCGGGGCCCGAGACGTCGCCGGAGTGGACGAGGCGGGACGGGGTCCCTTGGCGGGGCCCGTGACCGCCGCCGCCGTCGTGCTTGACGCCAATGCGCTTCCTTCAGGGATCAACGATTCGAAGAAGCTCGGGCCGACGGCGCGCGCCCGTCTTCTTGATGAGATCATGGCCAGTGCAAGAGTTTCCGTGGCACATGCCTCGGTCGAGGAAATCGACAGGCTGAACATTCTTCATGCATCGCTTCTCGCCATGGAGCGTGCCGTTGCAGGCCTGGGCGGCACCCCATGCCACGTCCTGGTTGACGGCAACGTGGTGCCCGGCTCGCTTGGATGCGATGCGACGGCACTGGTGAAGGGCGATGCCCGGAGCCTGTCAATTGCGGCGGCGTCAATCATCGCCAAGGTGACCCGCGACCGGATCATGGAAGAGCTGGCGC
>JAJEAC010000087.1 GCA_022824315.1 Silicimonas sp. | reverse complement strand
CTCGACAGCCGGGGCAATCCCACCGTCGAGGTCGATGTGATTCTGGATGACCGCCGGCAAGGCCGGGCTGCCGTGCCGTCGGGCGCGTCGACGGGCGCGCATGAGGCGGTCGAAAAGCGTGACGGTGACAAGACCCGATATTTGGGCAAGGGGGTTCTGGACGCCGTTGACGCCGTGAACTTCGAAATCGCCGACGCACTTGTCGGGATGGACGTGACGGACCAGATGACCATTGATGAAATCATGATCGATCTCGACGGCACGGCGAACAAGGAAATTCTTGGGGCGAACGCGATCCTCGGCGTGTCCCTGGCTGCGGCGAAGGCCGGCGCAATGGTGGCCCGCCAGCCGCTCTTCCGCTACGTGGGCGGCATGGCGGCCCATGTTCTGCCGGTTCCGATGATGAACATCATCAACGGCGGCGAGCACGCCGACAATCCGATCGACATCCAGGAATTCATGATCATGCCGGTCTCGGCCAGATCGATGCACGATGCCGTTCGCATGGGATCCGAGATCTTCCACACGCTGAAAGAGCAGCTCCAGGCGGCAGGGCTTTCGACGGGGATCGGGGACGAGGGCGGCTTCGCGCCGGACATCTCAAGCGCGCGGGACGCGCTCGACTTCATCATGAAGTCCGTCGAGAAGGCAGGCTACAAGCCCGGCGACGACGTCATGCTTGCACTTGATTGCGCCGCCACCGAGTACTTCAAGGACGGCGCATACGTGATGGAAGGCGAAGGAAAGTCCCTCAGCCGGGACGAGAACGTTGCCTACCTGAGTGCACTGGTCTCGGACTATCCCGTTTTCTCGATCGAGGACGGTTGCAGCGAGGATGACTGGGACGGGTGGACGGCGCTGACCGCGGAACTCGGCAACAAGGTGCAGCTCGTGGGTGATGATCTCTTTGTGACGAATCCAGAGCGTCTTGCCCGCGGCATCGATGAAGGGGCCGGCAACTCGCTTCTCGTCAAGGTCAACCAGATCGGGACGCTTACCGAGGCACTTGGGGCCGTGGACATGGCGCATCGGGCCGGGTTCACGACGGTCATGTCGCATCGATCGGGCGAGACCGAGGATGCGACCATCGCCGACCTTGCCGTGGCGACGAACTGCGGGCAGATCAAGACAGGCTCGCTCTCGCGGTCGGATCGTCTGGCGAAGTACAACCAGCTCATGCGAATCGAGGAGATCCTTGGCGAGACCGCCGTCTATGCTGGCAGGTCCATACTGAACTGATCTTGCAGGAGTGGCGGGCGGCGAACGCGCGCATGTCGCTCGCAATTGCGGGTCTTGAAGTTTGGCAATCCCGCTTGCACGACCCGTGTCCTGGCGCTAGATCACGGTTTCGGCGGGTGATTAGCTCAGTGGTAGAGCGCTTCGTTCACATCGAAGATGTCGGGAGTTCAAATCTCTCATCACCCACCACCTTCTCCGAATCCGTGCGTACGGCGGTGGCCGTGTGAAGTGCAGACCGGAGACCGGTTCCTCTTGGTTGACCAGCTTTTGGCGGCAAGCCGTGTCCTGTTGCGTCTCGGGTCCTGGCGGACCGGCAGATCGCGCGAGACGGCTTGCCGCGTTCTCTCGAGTTGGTTAAAGGAGGCGCGGATGGGCGATTAGCTCAGTTGGTAGAGCGCTTCGTTTACACCGAAGATGTCGGGAGTTCGAGTCTCTCATCGCCCACCAGCCCTCCGCAGCGACCGGAATCGAGATGGGCAGCGTTCAGCGGAGCTTCGCCGTCTGTCGCGCCGTCTGGATCGAGGCCAGGCCACTCGGACGCCATGGCTCGGACATTTCCCGTCGTCGTTGACGAAGATGCGCAAATCGTCTTGACGACCGGTGCCAGCTTCACTAAGTGACGGCCACCGTGCGGTTGTAGCTCAGTGGTTAGAGTACTGGCCTGTCACGCCAGGGGTCGCGGGTTCGAGTCCCGTCAACCGCGCCAATTTCATTTGCACCTTTGGCGGCATGATGTGTCTCCGGAACAGGGGGCGAATGCATGCCGACAGCGGTCGTGGGAGACGGCATCTCCATTGCCTATGACGAGGTGGGGCGCGGCCCCCCTTTGCTGTTGCTGCACGGGTTTCCCCAGACTCGCGCGATGTGGGCCGAGGCTGCGCCCGTGCTGGCGGAGCGGTTTCGCGTCGTGACGGCCGATCTTCGGGGATACGGCGCCTCGGCAAAGCCGACTGCCGCCTCAGACCTTGCAAATTACAGTTTTCGTGCAATGGGTGCGGACATGATTGCGCTGATGTCGTCCCTCGGGCATGAACGTTTCCACCTCGTCGGCCATGACAGGGGTGCGCGGGCAGCCTACCGGATGGCGCTTGACTCGCCCGGCAAGGTGGAAAGCCTGACCCTCATGGACATTGCGCCGACCGATCACCTGGTCGAGGCCTGGAACTACGACCTGTCAAAGGCGTATTTCCACTGGAGCTTTCTTGCGCAGCCCGCGCCCTTTCCGGAGCGCATGATCGGGGCCGATCCGGATCACTTCTTCGAAGCCTGCCTTTCTGGTTGGGGCGGCGCGACGCAGCAGGCATTTGCTCAGATCGATGCCTATCGCGCGGCCTGGCGGGACCCTGCCACCATAGGCGGCATGACGAACGACTATCGAGCTGCGGTCAGCGTGGACCTGGAGCTGGATTCCGCGAGCAGGGGCCAGGTGCTCGAGTGCCCCGCCCTGGTTCTCTGGGGCGCGGACGGTGTCATGGCACGGCACTTTGACGCCAGGCAGGTCTGGGCGCCCCGCCTCTCGAACCTGACCGTCGGGATTGTGCCGGGCGGGCACTTCTTCGTCGACGAATCGCCCGGGGAAACCGCCGAGGCGATTCGCAGGTTCCTGTCGCCGCCCTCCAGGTGAACTCAGCCAAATTCGGCAGGACACGGCGTGCATCTCGCCGCGAGGGTTGCGGTTCGGCTTGCGCGTCTCAGCGGGCCAGAGCGTCGAGCACACGGACCCAGCTTCTGATGCCCTTGTGAAAGGAGCGAAGGTCGTACTTCTCGTTCGGCGAGTGGATCTGGTCGTCGTCAAGTCCGAAGCCGATCAGCATGGACGGAAGACCGAGAATCTCTCGGAAGTATCCAGCGATCGGAATCGATCCGCCCGAACCGACAAAGGCGGCGTCGTTGGGCCACTCGTCCGAGAGCGCTCGCCGGGCCGCCTCGAAGGCAGGATCGTCGGTGGACATGACCGACGCCGGAGACGCGCCATGGTCGGCGAATTCCACGCTGCAGTCGGGCGGAAGCGCGTCGCGCACCATCGCGCGGAAGCTCTTTCTGATCGCGACCGGGTCCTGGCGGCCGACAAGCCGGAAGCTGATCTTGGCCGTGGCCCTGGACGGCAGCACGGTCTTGAAGCCGTCTCCGGTGTAGCCGCCACTGAACCCGTTCACTTCGCAGGTGGGCCTGGACCAGATCATTTCGAGCACGCTGCGCCCGGATTCGCCCGCCGGCTCCGAAAGATCCACGGCCTTCAGGAATCCGTCTGCATCGAAACCCAGCCCTTCCCACTGCGCCCGGATGCTTTCGGGCAGTTCCTCAACGCCATCGTAGAATCCCGGGACGGTGATGCGGCCTCTCTCGTCGTGCAGGGACGCAATGATGCGCGCGAGCACCCGGATCGGGTTCATCGCCGCACCTCCGTACATGCCGGAATGCAGGTCCTTGTCAGGTCCCGTGACCGTGATCTCCTCACCGAGCAGCCCTCGGAGCATCGTCGTGATGGCCGGCGTGTCCCGGTCAAAGAGTCCCGTGTCGCAGATCAGTGCCAGATCGGGTTGACTCAGTTCCTCGGCATGCGCCTGGAGGAACGGGACAAGCGAGGCGGATCCGGATTCCTCTTCCCCCTCGAAGATGAACGAGAGACGGCAAGGCCAGTCGCCCTTGACGGCCTTCCAGGCACGACACGCCTCCATGAAGGTCATGAGCTGGCCCTTGTCATCACACGCCCCCCTGGCGCGAATCACCCGTCCTGCAGGCGTGTCCTCGACAATCGGGTCGAAAGGGTCATGGTGCCAAAGTTCCAGCGGGTCGACCGGTTGAACATCGTAATGGCCGTAGAACATCAAGTGTGGTCGGCCGTCGCCCGCGTGCCCCACCACCATCGGATGGCCGGGCGTTTTGCGCGCCTCCGCTTCGACCCCAAGGGATGCGAGATCTGCAACCAGCCAGTCCGCTGCCTTCTGGCAGTTGTCCTTGAAGGCAGGATCGGTCGAGACGGACGGGATGCGGACCAGGGCTTTCAGGCGCTCCAATGCTGCATCAAGGGTGTCGTCGACTTGTGCAAGTACGGCGTCGATGGTCATGTTGCCTCCCGTTCTGGATGCCGGTCACGTTAGCCAAGTTCGGGGCGGCGTCCAGAGCCAACGGTCGCTGGCGGGACTTTCAGGCGCGAATTTTCCGGCGATTCGGGCCGCGTCAATTTGTTATCTGTGTTCTTTGACATTAAAGTCATATTCGAAGATCTGACCAAACCCGCCAAAGGGAGACGGAAGTGGATTATTCCGCATGCCTGGATGACGCGATCCGGCGGCTTCACGACGAGGGCCGCTACCGGACGTTCATCGACATCGTGAGGAATCGGGGCCAGTTCCCGAATGCGACCTGGCGACGCCCCGACGGGACGGAGCGCCCGGTCAAGGTCTGGTGCGGCAACGACTACCTGGGCATGGGCCAGCACCCCGACGTGCTGTCGGCCATGCACGATGCGATCGATGAAGCCGGGGCCGGCTCCGGCGGTACGCGCAACATCTCCGGCACGACCCTCTATCACAAGCGCCTCGAGGCCGAACTGGCCGACCTTCACGGCAAGGAGGCCGCTCTGCTCTTCACGAGCGCCTACATCGCCAATGACGCGACGCTTTCCACGCTGCCCAGGATATTTCCAGGGCTGATCATCTATTCGGACGAGTTGAACCACGCGTCGATGATTGAAGGCATTCGCCGAAATGGCGGATCAAAGCGGGTGTTTCGCCACAACGACCTGGCGCATTTGCGCGGGTTGCTGGAAGCGGACGATCGCAACGCCCCCAAGCTGATCGCGATCGAGTCGCTGTATTCCATGGACGGGGACTTCGGCCCGATCGAGGGAATCTGCGATCTGGCCGAGGAGTTCGAAGCCATCACGTATGTGGACGAAGTCCATGCGGTCGGCATGTATGGACAGCGCGGGAGCGGAGTGGCCGCGCGGGACTGGCAGGCTCACAGGGTGGACATCATCAATGGCACGCTTGCGAAGGCATACGGTGTCATGGGCGGCTATGTCGCCGCAAGTGCCAGGATGTGCGACGCACTAAGGTCCTATGCGCCGGGTTTCATTTTCACGACGTCGCTGGCGCCGGCCATTGCGGCCGGGGCCACGGCGTCGGTCCGAATCCTGAAGTCGAATCCGGCCAGGCGGGACAAGCTTCAGGTCCAGGCGAATGTCCTGAAGACGCGACTCAGGGCGCTTGGCCTGCCGTTCATCGATCATGGCAGCCATATCGTGCCAGTCATCGTCGGGAATCCTGTGCATACCAAGCTTCTTTCCGACATGCTGCTCGAAGATCACGGGATCTACGTCCAGCCCATCAATTACCCGACCGTGCCGCGAGGCACGGAACGACTGCGCTTCACGCCTTCGCCCGTGCATGGCCCGGATGACATGGAGCATTTGGTCAAGGCGATGGACACCCTTTGGTCCCATTGCGAACTCAATCGATCCGATCTGTCGGCGTAGCATAACGGGCCATGACATCCTGTCTTGCGATTGGCAGTTGTCGATGCACTGCGACCTTGGTAATTTTGCCGTATTGCATTATGCTTGAGGAAGACAGTTACGTCCGGATAGCGCATGATCGCGGATATGCAGGTATCAACTGACGCCGCAGGCCCGTCGAAGCTCAGAGGTTTTGACGATTTCGAAACGCGTCTGGGTGACATTTTGCGCGGCGAGCGGGCGACCAGGGGAAAGTCGCTTCTCGATGTCCAGAGCGAACTCAGGGTCAAGGCTGAGTACATTTCTGCAATAGAGGCGGCGGACTCGTCGGTATTTGACGTGCCGAGCTTCGTGGCAGGTTATGTTCGCTCATACGCGGGTTATCTGGGCGTCGATCCGGACTGGGCATTCCAGACATTTTGCATGGAAAGCGGGTTTTCTCCACCGACTGGCCAAAGTTCGCAGATGCGGCAGAACGTGAAACCTCCCAGAAGGAGCCACGGGTTGAGTGCTCCTGCCGGGGCGGCGCCCGGCGCCAGGCATCCGATCGCGAGCCGTTATTTCGGATACTTGGTGGACCGGGAATCGTCGCTGTCGAGTCTTGAACCGAAGGCATTGGGGTCAATTGCCGCGTTGCTCGCTCTTCTGGCCGGAATCGGATACGGTGGCTGGATCGTCCTGCAGGAGGTCCAGAAGGTGCGCCTCGCACCATTGGACCAGACACCGCAGGTCATTATCGATCTCGATCCGGTCAATTCCGCATTTCCTCTGGAGGAGGACGGGACGGAGCAAGAGACCATTGCAGCCGTCACCGTTTCGGGCAGCATCAACGGGTTTTCTCGACCTGAAGTGGCGGAAGTTCCCGCGATTGTTGCGCGCGACGGCCCGATCGCCGCAATTGATCCAGACACGTTCGGGGCATTGGCCCCGGTATCCGGATTGCGAGGCGTACCCGATGTTGCGACGCCGTACGGCCATTCGACACTTGCGGGGATGGAAGTCGAATTCGATCTGCCGAACGCCGACCCAATGACCTACTTCCCCAGGGTTCAGGAGGCCGTGCCGGATGTTCCAGCAGTTGAACCAAGTGCGCCATCCGTTGAGCTTCTTGCGGTGCGCCCGTCCTGGGTGCGAGTGCGCGGACCAGATGGAACGGTGATACTCGAGAAAATCCTTGATGCCGGCGAAATGTTTGACGTTCCCCTGACGGATGAGCCGGCGCGCCTGCGGGCCGGAAATGCCGGCTCGCTCTACTTTGAAGTGAACGGTCAGGTATACGGGCCTGCCGGCAACGGACAATCCGTCGTGCGTGACGTTGTGCTGTCCCCCGAATCGCTTGTCGAGAATTATGGCGAGGCCGATGCCGAGTCGGATTCGGAGTTGGCCCGATATGTCTCGGTGGCCGACGCGGCGGGCGGCGAATGACGGCTCCTCGGCGCCTGCCGTCCCGCAAATTCGTACGAGCAGTGGGAGATTTCCTGACATGTCGTTGAACAGCGTTCGTCCGTGGCGCAACATCTATCGCCGGAAGTCGCGGCAAATCCACGTGGGTCCTGTGCCGGTTGGCGGCGATGCGCCGATCACCGTTCAGACGATGACAAACACCGACACCACCGACGTTGCCGCAACCGTTGCGCAGGTCCAGGCGACCGCGGAGGCCGGGGCCGACATCGTGCGGGTTTCGGTTCCGGACGAGCCGAGTTCCCGGGCTCTGAAGGAAATTGTCGCCGAGAGCCCTGTCCCAATCGTGGCCGACATCCACTTTCACTACAAGCGGGCCATCGAGGCTGCAGGAGCCGGCGCTGCCTGCCTTCGCATTAATCCGGGCAACATCGGTTCGGAGGATCGCGTTCGCGAGGTCATCCGCGCGGCCAAGGACCATGGCTGCTCGATCCGGATCGGCGTGAACGCGGGCAGTCTCGAAAAGCACCTGCTCGAGAAATACGCCGAACCCTGCCCGGAGGCGATGGTGGAAAGCGGGCTGAACCACATCAGGATCCTGGAAGACAACGACTTCCTTGAGTTCAAGATCAGCTGCAAGGCATCTGACGTGTTTCTTGCGGCTGCGGCCTACCAGGCATTGGCCGAGTCTACGGACGCGCCGATCCATCTTGGGATTACTGAGGCGGGCGGACTGGTTCCCGGCACGATCAAGTCCGCGATCGGACTTGGAAACCTGCTCTGGATGGGCATCGGCGACACGATCCGGGTGTCGCTGAGCGCCGATCCGGTCAAGGAGGTGAAGGCGGGAAGCGAAATCCTCAAGTCGCTCGGACTAAGGCATCGAGGCGTCAACATCATCGCCTGTCCTTCGTGCGCACGTCAGGGCTTCGACGTCATCAAGACTGTCGAAATCCTCGAGAAGAGACTGGAACACGTGAAGACCCCCATGAGCCTTTCGATCATCGGTTGCGTCGTGAACGGTCCCGGCGAGGCGCTGATGACGGATGTCGGATTCACGGGAGGCGGCGCCGGATCGGGAATGGTCTACCTAGCGGGGAAGCAGGCCCACAAGATGTCGAACAACGAGATGATCGACCATATCGTCGATCAGGTCGAGAGGCGCGCGACGGAGATCGAAGCCGCCTCGTAGGCAGTAGTCTCGATGTGCCTCCGGTATGCGTGAAGCGCCTGCTTCGCGGATCCACGCCCCGGCCTATCCTTGGTTGGCGCGGATGTCGGCCACGATCTCGCGCATCTGCTCGAGTTCCAGAAAGCCGCGCAGGATGATGTCTCCCAGGATGAATCCGGGAGTTCCCTGAACATTCAGAGCTTGGGCCAACGCGTGGTTCTTTCCGATCGCCAATGCAACGTCTTCGCTGCCCATCGTTTCCGTGATCGCGCCATGATCAAGTCCGAGTTCGCGGGAGGTCCGCACCAGGAAGCCCTCGGACACCGCGCCGTCATGCTGCATGAGCGTGTCGTGAACGCGCTTGTAGCCCGCGTCCCCGGAAACGAACTTGGTTGCAATTGCGTATTGCGCGGCGAGGGTTGACTGGTCACCGAGAATGGGAAACTCCTTGACGATGTAGCGAATGTTGCCGTCGCTCGCGACCAGTTCTTCCACCGTCGGGAAGGCGCGCTTGCAGAATCCACAGCGGTAATCCAGGAACTCGACCAGCGTGACGTCCCCGTCCGGGTTGCCGCCAACATAGCTGAAGCCGTCGTCGAAAATGCTGTCTCGGAAGCGTTCGATCAACTCGCTGTCCCGGGCCACGGCATCCCGCTCACGGCGTTCCTCGAGGACCGAGATGGCTTCCATCAGGACCTCCGGGTACTCGAGCAGGTAGTCACGGATTTCAGTTCGGAACGCGGCGCGTTCGCCCTCGGACATGGATTCGATGTCGAATGCCGCAGCCATCGGGGCCACAAGTGTCAGGAACAGAATGCCCAAGGCCTTGAATTGCATTGTCGATCTCCAAAAGTGCTGACCGAGCATCTGCAGAATGCAGGTCGAATGCAAGGGCTTCACCAATTCGTGTAGACCCACCGCTGTCTCGCCTGACAGTCTTGCACGCCTTTCGCGGCGGTCCGAAATGTACCCGTTCATTGTCGCGGACGTCATGGACGCGGCTGTGCCGACGGAGGCTTGGGTTCTGCAAGTCGTGCAAAGTGACGTCGGCGGCGGCCTCGGCATTTCCACCTCGGTCCGCGCCGTTCGGAGAATAGACCTGTCACTTGACTTAATCCGCAACCATGTCAAGAGTGTCCGCTCCAGTCTTCGCCTGACAACGCATTTACATGTTTATCCTTTTGTTTTCACGTATTTGTGTTCAATTTGATTTTCCAATGGCCGTCAGAGGCGGACTGGAAAAGCCTCCATTTGAATTCCGCGTGTTGACTTCCGTGTTGCAAATTCGCGCGTTCCGTGACAGGCTGCACATCATGGAAAACCGAGAATCAGCCAAGCGCGTGGCCCGGGTGAAGCTCACCCTGACCAAGCGCACAGTGGACGCCCTGGAGCCCGAGGACAAGTCCTGGATCGCATGGGACGACAGGCTGGTCGGCTTCGGCTGCCGCGTGCAGCCCTCCGGCACAAAGTCCTTCATCGTCAACTACCGCTCCGGCGACGGCGGCCGCAAGGCGCCGAACAAACGCGTCGTCATAGGGCGCTTCGGGCGAGTCGGCCCCGACGAGGCGCGCAGGAAGGCGCGCGACATGCTCGGGCAGGTCGCGCGGGGCGAGGATCCGGCGGAAGAGCGGGCCGAGGCGCGCGGCGTGCCGACGCTGGCCGAGGCCTTCGAGACCTACATCAAGGCGAAT
>JAJEAC010000166.1 GCA_022824315.1 Silicimonas sp. | reverse complement strand
GGCGCCGTTTCGCTACTCGCGGATCCTGTTCGCGCTTATCATCGCATATTTCGCCTTCGACGAAATTCCCGACCTGATGACCTGGGCCGGCGTCATGCTGATCGTCGGATCGGGCCTGTACGCCTTCTGGCGCGAACGTCGCCTCTCGGAGGCCGGACAATTCCGGCGGACATGACGGCAGGGGCGTTGGTGGCAGCCAATTCACTGCGCCGTCTGAACGGGCGCGGACGCCGATTGAAGGTCAGGTCGCGTCGACGGCGCCGGTGACCGGATCACCAAGAAGTCGCAGCGCCGAGATCTCGTCGGTAATCAGCGTTGTCGGCCTCAAGCACTTGATGGCGGCCTTCATCACGCTCTCCTTCTGAATGCCGCCGGAAACAAGGATCCGCCTGGGAATGCGGTGCAATCGCTCAAGGCTCATGGACATGCAGCGCTCGTTGATCGAGTGTTCCACGGGCTTCCCCTCGATGTCGACGAAGTTGTAGAGGATGTCGCCGACTGCTCCGGCGTCCATCAGGGACTGCCGTTCGGCCTCGGACATGTACCCCAGCCGGTAGGATGTCGGCATGTCGTCAATGCCACCGCAGCTCAGCAGCGCGATTTCACTGGACTCGGCCAATTGGAAGACCTGGTCGAGCCCGCACCTCTCCAGCAGGGCGTGTTTCGTCACCGGGCTGTCGACAATTGCAGGGGCCGGGATCAGGAAGCCTTCCGCATCGAAGCGCTCGGCGAATTGCCAAGCGAATTCCGCCGGATTGAAGCGCTTGGCCTCCGCAATTCCGCCTAGCAGCGAAACCACGCGCATCCCGTCGATCGCGCGGCCTTCAAGATAGCCAAGCGTGGCATGAAGCGTTCGGCCCCATCCCACACCAACGGTCATGTTGGGCGCAAGTTGGTCCGCAATGTATGGAGCGGCGGCGGCTGCGATGGCGGCGGTCGGCTCGCTCGCCGTAATGCAGAACGGGGCCACGACCGCCGCCTCAAGCTGGAAGGCTCGCTCCAGCCGTCGTTCGATCTGTACCACCGGCTCCAGATCGGACTTCACCGAAATGGCCACCTCCCCCCGTCTGCGCGCTTCGGACAGCATCCGGGTGACTGCGACGCGATGGACACCCAGGATCTCGGCGACCTCGTTTTGGGTGTGGCCTTCGACGTAGTAGATCCAGGCCGCGCGAATCCGAAGCTCTCTCTGAGAGGACGGGCTGGAGGCGCTGGCCCTTGGAGCGGATCTGGGGTTGTTCTGGCTCATCTGTTCGGGCGCGGGACTGTCAATTGGCCGCTCGGGATCGTGACGATCTGCATACGTTGTCAGACAAGATGCTTGCAACTTCTTCGAGCCTCTCGACATGCGGGAGATGCCCGACACCCTCCAGCAGATGCAGCGCGACCTTGCCCGGCGCGCGCAGTGCGTGTCGCCACGGAACGACCTTGTCGTCCCGGCCCCAAATGATCCGCGCGGGACAGTCGAGCCTGTTGAGCGTGCCCGACACGTCAAATCCTTGGGTGTCGTCCGGGAAGAGCGTGCAGGCCATGTCGGCTTGGGCCGCGCGCATCGCCGCATCGCCGCGCGCGGCCATTGCGGCCCGGACGTAGTCTTCCGTGATCGTCGCGGGATCCGAGGTGAGTTGCCTGAGCCAGGGGCCGAGACTTGCTGCCGAGCCTGCGCGGATGATGCCGCGCAGGATCTGGCCACCAAACTCCGGCCCTAGGCCAGCAGGAGATATCAGGGTCACCGACCGGACCTGGCGGGGACGCGTGTCCGCCAGCGCCAAAGCCAATGCGCCGCCAAGAGAGTGTCCGACAATGTGGACATTGTCGAGCGCCAGGTCGTCGAAGCGCACCCGGACCTGCCGTGCAAGATCGGCGAAACCCGCAACGCGGCGCCGGGGCGAGCGTCCGTGGCTCGGCAATTCCATTTTGAGGACCTCGCGATCCTGGGGAAGAAGGGGATCCAGCGCTTCAAGGCTGGGTCCGTCGGCGGCGAGTCCGTGAAACATCAGGATGGGGGCATGCGCGCCTGACCCGGATCGCACGACGGCGAGGTCTCCCCGTTCGGGTCTCCAGCCGGGCAAAGAGCGCGTGTCAAGGGGAGGCTCGGGCGCCTGCAGGTTGGCAATGACGTCCTTCGCTTGCACGCGTCCGCGGGGACCAGAGCCGCCAATGTTCTTGAGGTCGATGCCGCGCTGTGCCGCCAAGGCGCGGGCCGCAGGGGTTGCACGCCTGTTTCCGGCATCAAGCGGCGAGGTGGCTTGTGCGGGGCGTTGCCATTGCGTTTCGTCCCTGTCCGGTTCGCGACCGGGCGGCGCATCTGCCGGCGTCGGCCGACCCTCCGGCACGTCCCCGACGTCTTCGCCTTCCGCATAGATCCAGGCGACCGCCACGCCGATGGCGACTTCGCTGCCTTCCTTCGCCAATACATGATGAAGAAAGCCCTCGGCCGGACTTTCCACCTCCATCGCCGCCTTGTCGGTCTCGATGTCGAACAGGGGATCGGACTTCGAGACTCTCTCGCCCGGCTTGACGTGCCACGTGGCGATCCTTCCGCGTTCCATGTCCATGTCGACCTTCGGGAAGATTACCTCGACCGGCACGTCAGATCGCTCCGTTGGCAAGGTCCCTCGCGGCCCTGATGATCGCGGGGACTTGCGGTACGACCGCCTCTTCCAGTTTCGGGTTGTACGGGATCGGGCATTCCGCGCCGCCAAGGCGCACTATGGGCCCGTCAAGAAAGTCGAAAGCGTCGCTCTCCGCTACCATTGCGCTGACCTCGGCTCCGACTCCGAGTGTCTTGACTCCTTCGTAGACGCAGAGCAATCGGCCGGTCTTTCGCACGCTGGCAAGCACCGTTTCGCGATCGATCGGGCGCACGGTGCGAAGATCGATGACCTCGGCATCGATGCCTTCATCGGCCAGCGTCTTGGCTGCCTCCTCGGCCTTAAGGGCCATGATCGAATTGGCCGCGATGGTCAGATCCGTGCCTTCGCGCCGCACTGCGGCCTTTCCAATGGGCGTCGTATAGTAGCCAGATGGCACAGGCCCTTTCATCTTGTAGAGCAGCTTGTGCTCAAAGATCAGTACCGGGTCCGGGTCTTCGAGCGCGGCTAGCAGCAGCCCCTTCGCGTCCCGGGGCGTGGACGGCTGCGCGACCTTCAGTCCCGGCACATGGCCGTACCATGCCTCGAGGCTCTGGCTGTGCTGCGCCGCTGCCCCCGTTCCGGAGCCGGAGGGCAGACGCATCACCAAGGGAACCGAGACCGCACCGCCAAGCATGTAGCGCAGCTTTGCGGCTTGATTGACGATCTGCTCCATCGCCAAGGTGGAGAAATCCGAGAACTGAAACTCAAATATCGGGCGCAGTCCCGTCAGCGCCGCGCCGACGGCGACGCCCGCGCCGCCAAGCTCAGAAATCGGCGTGTCCATGACCCTGTCCTCGCCGTATTTGTGGACCAGGCTACCGGTCACCTGAAAGGCTCCGCCGTAGACACCGATATCCTCGCCCATGAGGACCACGCGCTCATCCGAACCGAGCGCGATATCCATCGCGTCGCGAATGGATTCGGCGTAGGACAGTTCATGCACTTCGCCCCGGACCGAAGATTCCGCGTTCATTCCATTGCCTCCGAATGCACGGTGTAGACGTCCCGGGTCGCGTCCTCGACGCCGGGTTCTGGCGCCGATCGGGCGGCTTCGATGCCCGACGCGATCTCGTCGGCTGCCGCAGCCTCCATCTTCTCCACGTCGTCCTCGGTCATTACACCGTGGCTGACCAGCATCTTCGCCATGCGCGGGATCGGGTCGCGCTCGGTCCACAGCGCAATCTCTTGCCTGCTGCGATAGCGGTTGCGGTCGGATCGGGAATGACCGCGCGTGCGATAGGTGACGTTTTCGATCAGGGACGGGCCGTCGCCCGCCCGCGCCCGGGCAACTGCACCATCGACCGCCTCGGCCACAGCCGAGAAATCGTTGCCGTCCAAGGTCACGCCGGGCATCGCGTAGGCAATTGCCCGATCCGCGATGTTCTTCACCGCCGTTGAGCGCTCGGTCGGTACCGACATGCCGTACCTGTTGTTTTCGCAAACGAAAATCACGGGCAGTTTCCAGATCGACGCCATATTCAGCGCTTCGTGAAACGCGCCCTCGTTGTTCGCCCCGTCCCCGAAAAAGCAGACGGTGACCGCGCCTGTACCGAGACGCTTCGCTGACAGCGCCGAGCCCACAGCGATCGGCAGGCCGCCCCCGACGATGCCGTTGGCACCCAGGTTGCCCTTGGCGACGTCAGCGATGTGCATCGATCCGCCACGCCCCCTGCAGTAGCCGGTTTCCTTTCCGAAGAACTCTGCAAACATCTTGTCCACGCCGGCCCCCTTTGCCAGGCAATGGCCGTGTCCGCGATGGGTCGAGGTGATCTTGTCGTCGTCGCCGAGGCTCATGCAGGCACCGACTGCGCTCGCTTCCTGCCCGATCGACAGGTGCATGGTTCCGTGGATGAGGCCGCGCATGTAGCATTCCTCGGCTCCTTCCTCGAACTTCCGGATGAGGAGCATCTTTCTCAGCGCCTCTCTCAGCGCTTCGGGACGATAGGCGCGGACAGCATAGGGGGTGTTGCCGGGCGGGGTGTCAGGCATGGGCCGGTGCCGCATGAGGAGCGCCAAAGATCATCTCGTCCTGGCGCGCCCTGAGCGCGGCAATTCGTGATCCGGCGGGGACGGAGGCATTCTGACGGGTGATCAACGCGCCCTTGCGGATCGGGGCGGTCACTTTGCAGCCTGCCAGCAATCCACATGGAATGGCCTTTGCCGTGCGTGCCTCGCCAGCCTCCATTGCCCAAGCGCGGTAGCAATACTCGCCGATCTGATCGAGCGTTTCGCCAGGGGCGAGGTTCCGCTTGGCCACTGCGCAAACTTCGCCTGTCGGACGGGGCAGCGGCACCATGTCCGCCTTGCCGTATAGAACGGCGCGCGCGCATGTGAGCGGCACTTCGAGCGAGGTCAGGTGGTAGGGGCGGATGAAGCTGAAATATGGGCCGTCACCCATCTTGAGGTCGGTCATCCGTTGGCGCACTCGCGGGTGTTCGGCTTCGACGATGACGAACACGCCGGGGGCCAGGCCATGGCCCACGGAGTAGTCCACGCGCCCTGCCGCACTCAGTACGCCCCCGTCCCGTTCGGGCACAAGCACTTCCGCGAGGTTCCTTGGACCGGCAGCGGGTCCATGCATGCCCGGGCAATCCGGAACCAGCCCCGTGGCATTCCCGACAGCCACCATTTCCACCATGGTCTTCGAGCCGTCCACGAATTCGACGAGCATCCGGGGGTTCATGTTCCGGCGCTCGGCCTCTTCGATGCAGGACTCGGGCGTTGCATCGACATGCAAGGAATTGTTCTTGCCCTTTCCGGCACAGACGATCCGGTGGCCCATCGCCGAGGCAAACTCGATCAACTCCATGCAGGCCGACGGTTCGTCGCCTGCGCCAAGGGAGTAGATGACCCCGAGACGCCGCGCTTCGGCGGCGAGATAGGCGCCGATGGTGACGTCCGCCTCGACATTCATCATGATCAGGTGCTTGCCGCGCTCCATGGCAGCCAGGCCCAACTCGGCCCCGACCGCCGGGACGCCGGTCGCGTCGATGACGACATCGATCAGCCCGCTCTCCAGGATCGCGGCCGCGTCGTTCGCAATCGCGGTCTTGCCGCGTTCGACGATACCGTTGAGGGCATCTGCAGAGGCGGCCTCCGCCGAATGGCCGGCTTCCCGACAGGCGATCTCGACCGCCCTGTGGGCGGCTTCGGGGCGCAAGTCGGCAATTGCCGCAACCTCGATGCCATCCATGAGGTGCGCACGCGTCACAATGTCAGTTCCCATTTCGCCCGAGCCAACAAGGCCGATTCGAACCGGTTTCCCGGCATCGGCGCGGGTCTTCAGGTCTCGGGCCAGACCCTTTAGTTCAATGTTGCTCGGCATGTGAACCGGCCTCCCGGTCGCAGTGGGCGGGCTTCAGGCAAGTATCAGTACAAATGTTCTAAAGTCAATCAATATGTACTTTCACACGCTTGATTTCATCTCTTTGGCTTCAGAGTCATGCTTGTATGGGAGATTGGGGCCAATCCATGCTGGGTTGACAGGCACATGATAAGAGCATTACGCTAGACTTGCGAACGATTGTTCAGTGTTGCGCCGCGTCAAGGCCAGGGAAGCCGCGACGGGTGGCAAGGCCTTGAACACGTCGCATGATCAATGGAGGACACTGATGATCAAATCAAACTTCTCGCGTCGTTCGTTTTTGGCGACTGGGACGGCCGCAGGTGCCGTTGGCGCCTTAGGTCCCGGGTTCCCGACACCTGCGCAGGCGGATGGCCATCTGCCAGATCCGCAAAGCGTTCTGGACCAAATTTCCGTCGAGGGCTACGTGCGGCAGGACTACCGCGAGCTCTATGGCATGAGCAACGCTCCGCTATGGGATCCAAACAAGGACTGGATCCGCACCGTGGACTGGGAAAAGGTGCGCAGCGAACTGGCCGGGTCGACCGCCCGATTCGCCATCGGGGCTGCGGACACCGAATCGGCGGCCGAAGGCCTGGAGCCGTTCAAGCAGTTGTCCGGCATCGAGGTGGAGCTTGTTCCGATCCCCGACGACAGCTTCTATGACAAGGCGCTTGCCGAATTCATCTCGGGCAACGCTTCTTTCGATGCGCTTCAGTTCTTCTCGCCCTGGATGGGTGACTTCGCTGCCCCCGGTTTCCTCTATCCGCTGGACGATTTCGCGGCCAAGTGGGGCCTGCCGCTGGACGACTTCTACGATACCTACCGTCTGAACTACGGCTTCTTCAACGGCACCATGTATGGAATCCCGTTCGACTGCGACATCCAGATGGTTCATGTCCGCAAGGGGTACATGGAGCAGATCTTGGGCGGTCCGGTCGACAAGGTGAACTCGATCCCGAGCTATGACGAACTGATCCGCGTTTCGGGCGAACTGAACAAGGTCGAACCGGGCGTTGCCGGTGTCGGCCTGATGGCCGCGCCCGGCTTCTGGTCGACCTACACTTGGGAGCACATTGCGGCCCAGGCCGGCATGATGCTGTTCGACGAGAACTGGGAGCCGATTTTCAACGGTGATGCCGGCATGAAGGGGCTGGAGATCATCCTCGAATTGACCAAGAACGCGAATGAAGGTCATGCCGGGGCCGGCTGGCCGGAAAACCGTGCCGCGTGGCTTGGCGGACAGGTCGCGACAAACATCTCGTGGCAGGACTCGGGAACCCAGGCGATGCGTCCCGACCAGTCGCAGATCGTCGACGACTTCGTCACGATCTACGAGCCGCGGATCGACGGTGGCCGCTTCGCGCCGCCCAATATCGCTGGTTCCACGTCCTGCGTCTCGGCGTCCGCCCAGAACCCGGAAGGCGCGTTCCTGATGCTCGGCTTCCTCACCACCGCCTCGATCATGGCGATGAACGAGGCCAACGCGAACGGCGTGGCCCCCGGCTACAAGTCGGTGCTCGAGAACCAAGAGCTTCAGAAGGTCAGCCAGCCCGCAAAGGTCTGGGGCGACAGCCTCCACCACGCATGGTGCAGCCCGCGACTGCCGGGAGCGTTCCCGATCGAGCAGGCGATCGGCAACGAGATCAACCGTGCCGTCGTCGGCCAGATCTCTGCGAAGGAGGCGCTGGACAACGCGGCCTCCGCCGTCAAGCGGATCATGACGGAGAACGGCTTTTACGCGGGCAACGATCCGGTCGATTACGCCGCTGCAGCGCCCGGTCTCTATGTCGGCGAGGGCAAGCCCCTTCCGATCTAAGGCCTGCGACGCTATTGTGTCCCTGCGGGCGTGGCCCGTGGGGATCCGAAGACAGGTCAGGGACTTGCCTGATGAGTGAAACCTCCCTGTCAGATGCCGGGGCAACTTTGGCTGCTCCGGCTCTGTCGGCAGGACCGAAGTTCCGGCGCCGCAGCAGGCGCATGAAGGCATTGTTTCCCTACTTGCTGGTCGCCCCGGCCGTGATCTACCTCCTCGGGATCACGCTCTATCCGGGCATCTTCGCCATCACGCAGAGCTTCTATGCGGTGAAGTTCGGTCCGTGGCGCCCGATCGGGTTCCAGAACTATGCCAACCTCTTCCACGATTACCAGTTCTGGGGTGCGCTCTGGAACACGTTTGTCATAGGATCGTTGTCGCTTGCGCTGCAATGCGTGATCGCACTTGCGCTGGCTTTCTTCGCCTATCGCGATCCATGGGTGCGGGGCTGGCGGATCATATTCCTGATACCCATGCTCTTCATGCCTTCGGCGGTGGCGTTCATCTACAAGCTCTTCTTCCTCGATGCGCGGGTGATCTCGGACCTCCTGATCCGCATTGGCCTGATCGAGAGCAATCTCGCGATCCAGTCCTCCGTCTGGCTGAGCCGGTCTCTCCTGATCCTTGCGGATGTCTGGCAGTGGACACCGTTCCTGTTCATTATCTTTGTTGCCGCCCTGCAGGGACAGGATGAGGAGATCGAAGAGGCTGCGCGGCTTGATGGGGCGTCATGGTTCGCGATCTTCTGGAACGTGTCGCTGCCGCTGATGAAGCCGGTGATCGCCGTGGCGCTGATCCTGCGTGGCATCGACATAACGACGATGTTCGCCAACGTGTTCATCGTGACGAAGGGCGGTCCGGCGTTCGGGACCGAAACGATCAGCTATTTCATCTATCGGACCGGCTTCAAGTTCTTCAATTTCGGTTATGCCTCCGCCGCATCCGTGATCATGCTGATCCTGACCATCGTCATCGCGCAGCTTGTGGTGAAGCGCGCCTTTGTGTCGTCGAGGAGCTGAGTCGTGGCAAGCGTGCGCAGATCCCGCAGCGAAAGCCTCTTCATCCGCTACCTTGTCCTCGGCGCATGGGCACTTTTCTGCCTTGCTCCGGTGTTGTGGTTCCTGTCAATCGGCCTGCGGCCGCGTACGGAGATCATCACCCCGCAACCGATCTACTTTCCGACGTTCTCCCTAGATGCCTGGCACATGATCTGGGAGGACTGGCCGATGGCAAAGTACCTGAGGAACTCCGTCCTTGCCATCATCGGATCGGTGGTGATCGATCTCGTTTTGGCGATCCCCGCCGCCTATTCGCTGTCCCGCTACGAGTACCGTGGACGCGACGACATCGGATTTTACATCCTGTCGACCCGCATGATGGCACCCGCCATCGTCGCGATCCCCATCTTCTTCCTGTTCCGGAACATGGGCCTTCTGGACACGATCTGGGCCCTGATGCTGGTCTATGCGGCCATCAACATGAGCGTCGTGACGTGGATCGTCCGGTCCTACATGCTGGACATACCCAAGGAACTGGAGGACGCGGCGCGGACCGACGGGGCCTCGGACCTGCGGATCCTGTGGGAGATCATCATCCCCGCGATCCTGCCGGGCATCATCACCGCCGCGGTGATCGCGATGATCTTCGCGATCAACGAATTCCTGTTCACGCTGCTGATCGCCTCGACGCCCGACGCCTACACCATGTCGGTCGCGCTTGCGAACTTCACCGGAGGATCGGACGGGGTGATCTACAACGCCATCGCGCTTGTCGCCTTCATCGCCTTCGTGCCTGTCTTCGTCGTGGTGGTCGCGATCCAGAAACATCTCAGCCGTGGTTTGACCATGGGCGCAATCAAAGGGTGAACAATGGCCCGAATCGAACTTGAAGGTGTCGAAAAGCGCTGGGGTGCCGTCGTTGGCGTCCGCGACATTGACCTCGATATCGCGGATCAGGAACTGGTGGTGTTCCTCGGGCCATCCGGCTGCGGCAAGACCACGACCATGCGCATGATCGCAGGCCTCGAAGAGCCGACGGAAGGCGAAATTCGCATGGACGGCGAACTCATGAACGGGGTCGACGCACGCGACCGCGACGTCGCCATGGTGTTCCAAGGCTACGCGCTCTATCCCAACATGACCATATTCGAGAACATTCGATTTCCATTGCGCATGCGGGGCGTTCCGAAAGCAGAGCAGACCAGGCTGGTCCACCAGGCCGCCGGCATGGTGGAGTTGGGCGAGCATCTGGACCGCAAGCCGGGTGTGCTGTCGGGCGGGCAGCGGCAACGTGCGGCCTTGGCACGTGCAATCGTGCGCAATCCGTCGTGCTTCCTGATGGACGAGCCGCTGTCGAATCTCGACGCCAAACTGCGCCAGGCCATGCGCGTTCAGATCAAGCACCTCCAGCGGGAGTTAAAGACAACCACCGTCTACGTGACCCACGACCAGATCGAGGCGATGACCCTGGCCGACCGGATCGTCATCATGGAACGCGGCGCCATTCAGCAGATTGGCACGCCGGACGAGATCTATGCCAACCCCTCGAATGCCTTCGTTGCCGGGTTCATCGGCTCGCCGCCGATGAACCTGATCGAGGGCCGGGTAAGCGACGGGATGTTCACCGCGCCCGGCATCGCGGTGGCAGCGAATGGGATCGAGGGCGACCGTGACCTCACGTTGGGCGTGCGCCCCGAGGATTGCCATATAGGTCCTTCGGACACGCACCTCGACGGTGCCGTATTCGCGATCGAGCCTACGGGCGACCTCACCTACCTGACCATCAAGGCGGGCGAGGACCTCGTAGAGGTGAAGGCCGACCGTGGCTACCGGGCCGACCTAGACGCGCCGGAACATGTGGCCTTCAACCTCGACCGGCTTTACTTTTTTGACCCTGAATCAGGGATTCGTGTACGCTGATGCCAAGATTCGATTACACGTCTGTCGGGTTCATAACCTTCGATTGCCTGGGCCGCCCGGTCGAGAACATCCCGCCGAAAGGCGACACGTATTTCATTGAGGAACTGACGCTCGCGGTCTCGGGCGCCGCCGGGTCCGCGGTGGTCGTTGCGGCGAAGCACGGGCTTGCTTCGCAAGCCGTCGGCGGCATCGGACATGACGACATGGGTGCCTGGGTGATCGGCAAGCTCAAGAGTTTCGGCATTGACACCAGCAACATGGAACCATGCCCCGGTTTCGCGACCTCCTCGTCGATCGTGACGACGCGGCCCGACGGCGCGCGGCCTGCTCTGCACAAGCTAGGGGCAACCGGGGGCTTCACCATCACCGATGACCAGCTTGACCGGGTTATTGACACCAGGATCCTGCATGTAGGCGGCGTCGGGCTGATGAACCGGATGGACGCAAGCGGGCGCACCGCGGAGGTGATGAAGGCGGCCAAGGAGCGCGGGGCCGTCACGACGCTTGACGTGTTCGCGGCGACGCGGAACGACATGGCACTGGTCGCGCCACTTCTGCCCCACACGGACTATTTCATGCCGTCGGAAGAGGAGGCGATGGCCCTGTCGGGCCTCACGGACTTCGAGGACATCGCCAAGTTCCTGATCGATCAGGGCACGGGGGCCGTGGTTCTGACGCTTGGCGAAAACGGGGCGATGTACCGTGACAGCCAAGGCGTTGCCTTCGACATGCCTGCCTTCAAGGTCGATGTTGTTTGCACCTGCGGCTGCGGCGATTGCTTCAACGCGGGCTTTGCCACCGGGCTTCATCTTGGCAAGTCGATGGAAGACTGCGTTCGCCTGGGACAGGCGGCGTCTGCGCAGAATGCGACGGGCCTCGGATCGCAGGCCGGCGTGCGCGACCTCGAAACCACATTTTGCTTTCTGGACGAGACCCCGACGAGATAGTATGCTCTCTTCATGATGCCGCCACGGTCACTTTCGTCGGGCTTTGCCCTCAAGCGTCCCCTGCGCGATGTGCTGCGGGGCATGGGGTTTGCGTGGGAGGCAACCGAAGAGATCCTGGATCCCGTCGCATCGCTGGTGCCGTCATCTCTGAGAGACGGATTCAAGGCGACCGTCGAAGGCATAGACCGGGTTGCGGACCAAGTTAATCAGCCCCCTCCGCCGGGCGACGTGCCCCGCGCCGCCGCGTTTCTGAAGGGGAGTGATGTCAGTGAAGAAGGCGCCGATGCCTTCGTCAGGGTATGGGCATTCGCGGCAGACCAGGCCTCGGCCGTGATGGAACAGGGACATTTCATGGTCAGCGAGACCCTGGCGGGCGCGGCAGTCGCTCGCACGGGGCAGGGACTGACGGATCACGTGCGCGCGGCCGAGATCCTGCTGTCGCTCCGCCGCTTACACTCTGTCACCTCCATCCCGAGAACCCTAATTACCCTCTCGCCCGAGGCGGCACGGAACGCGGACCTGGCGCTATTTGCCACTGGACTCTGGCTCCTGGCCGAGCGGGAGCTTGAGCCGGAGGTCGACCTCAGGCTGTTCCGGCTGGTGCTGGCACTGACCCGGACACTTCAGGACAAGATCCTCGCCGCGTTCGAAGATGCGGGCAAACTGGCCAGCGAACTCGCCGATCTCGAACAGCATATCTGAAGGGGCTGTCTGTCTTGATCCCGAAATTGCAGACCTCCGCGACCGAAGGATCGGTCGGCAAGTCGACGCGAAGGTTGCGCTGGTTCGTGAACGCGTTCGAGTCGCAGGTCACGCAAACGTCCGCCGATACGGGAAACGAGTATGAGATCGACTGCGATAGGCTGCCCGCGATTTTCGTGTCGTGGTTGTCGGCGTTTAACGCGCAGAAGCCAGCCGAGACGGAAGACAGGCCTGCCTACGTCAGTTTTGCCTCGGGGCTGATGCTAAAGGAACTCGTGGAACAGAACCCGTTGAGCCTCGTCTCGATGCCTGAGGATGCAGATGCCGACAAGCCAGCCTATTTCTGGCCCGAAGGGTTCGCCTACTTGGCGTTCTGCCTGAACGTGCGGGGCTTGGTGCTCGAAAAGGACTACCACGTGGCACCGGAGCTTTCGCAGGATTTCGAAGACACGCGAACATGGTGGAGTTTCCGGGAAAACGTGGAAGCCAATCCGGCGCTTGCCATCGCCTTTCTGGACCATTTCGCGAATGAGCAGCCTCAGTGGAGCATGCCGGGCCTGTTTCAAAGGAAAGGCGTCCAGTCGATCGCGCCGACACTCTTTGACGAGATCGAAGGGCCGGGCCACGGGGCTTGAGGCCGAGAAACGCAGCCAAAAGCACACGGCATGGCACCTGACTGGCGGTCGGGCCGTCGCACGTGCAGTTGTGACCCGCAGGTAGTCGGCACGCAGGCGTGTGCAACCGGCGTCTCGGGCGGATTCGCCGGCATCGCATTCCAATTGCCGCGAACGGCTGCTAAGGACCCGGCAAGTTGTGCAATGGAGCTTGAAATGACCGTGATCATCGACGTATTCGCCCGCGAGATTCTCGACAGCCGGGGCAATCCCACCGTCGAGGTCGATGTGATTCTGGATGACCGCCGGCAAGGCCGGGCTGCCGTGCCGTCGGGCGCGTCGACGGGCGCGCATGAGGCGGTCGAAAAGCGTGACGGTGACAAGACCCGATAT
>JAJEAC010000204.1 GCA_022824315.1 Silicimonas sp. | reverse complement strand
ACGCGGCAGCCGAAGCCGACCAGCCTGTCGTCCCATGCGATCCAGGCCTTGTCCCCGGGCTCCAGGGCGTCCACTGTGCGCTTGGTCAGGGTGAGCTTCACCCGGGCCACGCGCTTGGCTGACTTGAGGTTTTCCATGATGAGCAGGCTATCCCGGAGCGCGCGCATATGCAACACGGAAGTCAACACGCGGAATGCAAATGGAGGCTGTTTCGGTCTACCTCTGACGGCCATTGACAAATCGAATGAAGAGAAAGTTCATGAAAATAAAGGACAACCACGCAAATGCGTCGTCAGGTGAAGACAGGAGCAGACATTGTGTACATGGTTGCGGAATAAATCAAGTGTTCTTGCAAGCTTTCGAGTTGAAGATCACGGCTGTCGAACGCATGTTGGACAGCATGAGTACACATGATGCGACGATCGGACCGGAGCCCGAAATCCCGGGCTTCCCGAAGGATTGGCGTGACCAGATCAAGGCGGATCTTGCGGCTCAGCTTGAGACTGGCGGCACGCTCTACGGGTTCAGGGCGGACGGGGCCTACGTCGCGCGCACCCGGGGTGGGGACCAAGTGCTGAGGCGACCAGATAGGAAGGGTTCCTGACTCGGCAGCCGTGCACCTGCCGGTCGACACCCTATTTGACGTTCTACGCACGCATTGACTATCGAACCACCCAGCTTGACGGCTCGACGTGCGCTCTTGCCTGAAGCTTCGATTTCGGTTTCGCTGGTTTCATCCCAAAGTCGAAAGACGCGCCATCCATGAGAGTGACGCTCAGACAATTGGAAATCCTGCGAGCAATTTCGATTGCTGGGTCGATCAGTCGCGCCACTCGGCAACTGGGGATGTCGCAACCGAGCGTGTCCCAGCAGTTGGCAAAGATGGAAGACGCACTCGGGGTCCTGCTTTTTGTTCGCCGACGCAGCCCGCGAACGGAACTCACCCCAGCCGGAATGTACTGGGCCAGTTCCGCGGAGAGGATTCTCGCAGACGTCGATGCCGCTGAAACACGGCACCTCGATCTCTTCGATGAAAGAGGTCTTTCGCTCTCTTTTGGTGCGACGCCATCTCTGACCGGACGGTTCATCGAACGCGTTGCCGAGATTGCCGTGTCGGTGCCGCGAATTTCGCGTTTTGACCATGTCTGGGCAATCAACTCGGCAGAACTGACCGAAAAACTCATGATGCACAAGGTCAATGTTGCGGTCCTCAGTGCCGAACGGCTGGAACCGCATCGTGCATCGCTGAGAGTCTTTGGCTTGTTCGACGACCGGATCGTCTTGGCTGTGCCCGCGTCGGTTCCCGAGGACGTTGTTCGGGCCTGCCTGTCAGGAAATCATGCACCTAGACACTCTGAGTGTCTCAACCGGTACGTGGACATTGGCGACATCGCCCATTGGTCCGCGAAAACCCGGAACTGGTATCAAAACCTCCTGCCCGGCGCGCACGCGTATTTCGGCTGCATGACCCATGAAACGGCCGTTCGGATAGTTGCGGCCGGCCTGGCGACGTGCCACATCCCGATGTCAGTGATCCCCAACCTTCCCGACGATGTTCGCAAACGCGTCCGACTTTACGAGTTGAAGGAGATCGCGCGCAACGTTGCATTGGCCATGCCCAAGCATCTGAACAGCGTGGGCCCGTTCCGCGACTTCGCCTCGCAAGTATCGGGACTGTTCAGGGACGAATATACGTCGGAAAGGCTCGGCCTCTCCCGACTTCCGCTGCCGAACAACATCGTCACCTGATGGCAACCCGAGCTTTCTGACCTTATCCGCCTTGCCTTTGACCGCGATCACGTCCGGCCCAGTCCGCGGCAAGGCGGAGGAGCGCCCGCTGAAGGCAATCAGGGTCGAGAACGCTCAACATCAACAGGCAGGCGTGGTGGCTTGGGATACCGTGCACGTTCTGCATGAAGCGACGTTGGAACCCTTCTTCGCCCGCCTGGACCGGGCCAGATTGATGCAATTCAGGCCGTCGCAGGGAACGCGATGGAGTGCCGCAATTGGCGTTCAATGGAGATCATGCCAGGTCGTTCCAATGGTCCGGGGTCTTCCGCCCGTTGGGGATTCGTCCGATGTCCTGCGTCTCTCCGGCTCAACTCCGCGTCAGCCAGTCTATTTCAGCAGGGAATCATGCAGTCACGGAAGAGCCAAGGGCAACCCTTTCAAATTCGATATTCTTGCCGATTGCAGTCATCTGTGTGCGAGCCGCGATTTCGGGCTATTGTCTACCCGGTGGAATCGAAGGCAGGCGTAGCTGGAATGAGGCCACTCCTACAAGCTTTGGTGCTAGGCATGCTTTCCATCGGGTCCGGTGGAATGGTCGTGCGCGGTTCTCCGATCGAGTGTACGCCTGCAACAGCGGATTGCCTGTTGCACGCCGCCCGGGGTGCGACCGAGGATCTGGGCCGGCAATTGCAGCGCGACGAAGCGCACTTTGCGATTGCAGCGGCACTGGCGGAGTTGGGTCGGCTGGCAGAGGCCGCTAAAGAGGCCGGGCTGATCGAAAGCCCCATAACGATGGCCGAGGCCGAAGCCGAAATCGTCCGGGCGGCCGCGCGGCAGGGGGCGTTCGAAACGGCCTTCGAGATCGCGATGGAGATTGGCGACGCACGCAACCACTCGACCAAGGATCTTGCGCTTGAAACGCTGGCGGTCGAACAGGCGGCCCGGGGCCTGATCGACGAGGCATTCGACACCGTAGTTGCGATCAACAATCCGTTCCGCAGATCAGAGGCGCAGGCGGCGATCGCGGTCTCGGTGGCGCGGTCGGGCGACATCCCCTCCGCGATGCACGCGGCGGCGCGGATTGGCATGGATTATTGGTTCACCGCGGAACAGAACCGTTTCAAGATTGCCAGTGGGCTGGTCGCGCGCAGCGAGCAGTTCGACCACTACTGGTTCTACGAAGCGCTGGCGGAAATTGCCGTGATTCAATCGCGGAGCGGGGATATCGAAGCCGGATTGCAGACCGCGCTCGCAATCCCCGATCTTGCCGGGCGGGCGCGCGCCATGGCTGGAATCGCGACGGCGCAGGTGGCGCAGGGGAACATCGAGGCGGCCATGACCACGGCGCGGCGGATCGAGGCGTCCTACGGTGATCACGAGGCGATGGTTGCAATTGCCGATGGCATGGCGGCCGCTGGGGATTTCGGAGGCGCGCTGGAGATGGCACGCGCCATTCAAGAAGCGTATGGCGATGGTGCCGCGCTGACCGCGCTTGCCGAACGGCAGGCCATGATGGGCGCCTACGATGACAGTGTTGAGACACTTTCCGAAATCGCGGTGATCGAGGATCTCGACCGCGCCCGGGCGATCATCGCCCGCGAGTATGTCAGGATCGACCGATCTAGTGCGGCGCTCGGTATGGTGGCCAGTATTTCCAATCGAAACAAGCGGTTCGATGCGGTTCGCACCATCGCGGTGATATTGGCAACGGAAGGCAAGACCGACCAGGCACTGGACTTGGTGACGGAATTCGCGGGGCGCGCCGACGCCGAGGAACTGGTAACGGCCGTGGTTCTGGCGCAGGCGCGTGCCGGCGACCTGGACAGAGCCGTCGCGATAGCCGAAACTCTGGACGACCCGATGTTTCGCGCCATCGCGCTGGCCGGGCTGGCGGCTCTGACGCGCTAGACCTCGACGCTGGTCCCGTCCGGTCGCGTCAAGATCGCCCGCGCGGATGGTACGGTGGACAGGATTGCCAGCGCCGCCCCTTCCCCGGCGACGCAAATTGCTGTCGACAGTGCGTCGGCCAGCGCCGATTTCGGCGCGATCACGGCAACCTGTGACAAGCTCCCTGCGCTCAGACCGCTGCGGGGGTCGAATAGGTGGTTGCCGGTGCCGTCCGGCAGTGCCTGACCATAGCCGCCGGAAACCGATAGCGCCGCGTTGGCAAGTGCCACCTGGCCCGAAATGCGACCGGGGGCATTCGGATTCACAAGTCCGATGGAAAAAGGTTGGTCATCCGGCGCCTGGCCGAGAACACGGGTTTCTCCCAGTTCGACCACCGCGCTTTCGAAACCTTCATTGCCCAGCAATTCAGTGATCCGGTCGGTGACATACCCTTGCGCAATTCCGTTCAAGCTTGCGGCCATGTTTGGGCGGCCAAATTGAATGGCACTGCGGCGTGCGGTCAGGCATGTGTAGTCGACGAGAGGCAATACGCGTTCGATCAATCTCGGATCAGGTGCCCTGCTGCCGGCGTGAAGGGCCCAGAGCGGCTGAATTGTAGGGTCGAACATCCCCCGACTTGCCTCGGCGATCCGACGACTCAGATCGAGAACTTCGATCATGTCTCTCGAGGGGCGTTCGATCCGTCCTTCCCGGTTCAATCGCGACAATTCGCTGTCCGGTCGAGAGAGGCTGAAGATGGCCTCCAGCCGCGCGATCTCGAACTGCATGCGCCGAAGGGCGCGGCTGGCGCGTGCCGGGTCGACGCTCCAAAGCGTCATGGCCGACAGCGCACCCAGCGCCTCTCCCTGCCAGCGCACGGGCCGCGGAAGGCCTTGGGTCGACCGCAGCCCGAGAACGCCCAGCGGCACCGCCAAGCCGGCGGCGAGTATCCGCAAGGTCCGGCGCCGGGAAAGGGTCACGCCGGGGCCCGCAAAAATGCGCCTGCCGAATTGAGGACGGGGCGAAACCCTGCAGCCTGTTCCTGTTCCTTTCGCAGCTTCGCCAGGGGCGGGCACCGTCGGTCATCGTAGTACTCGACCATGCAGTCGAGACACTGGAAACACTCAGCCGTGACGACCTCACCGGACGGCTCGATGGCCTTCACGGGACAGGAACGTTCGCACAGCTGACATGGATTGCCACATTCCGGGCGACGCTTGATGAGCTCGAACAGGTGCAGCCGGTCGAGGAGTGCAAGCCCCGCCCCGAGCGGGCAGAGGAAACGGCAAAAGGCACGTTCTACAAAGAGCCCGATCACCAGAAGCACGACGGCATAGGCGACAAAGGGCAGACCGCGCACGAATACGGCGGTGATCGCGGTCTTGAAGGGTTCGACTTCTTCGGCGACGGTCGCCGCATCCGGGGCCACGACGGTGAGCAGCAGGATCACCCCAAGCGCAACGTACTTGCCGTTCCATAGGACGCGTTGCGTGGGCATGGAGGGCGTCCACTGCGGCAGGTTCAGGGTCCGGGCTGCCTGTGCCAGCAGTTCCTGTAGGGCCCCGAACGGGCACAGCCAGCCGCAAAAGACGCCGCGTCCCAGCAGGACAAGCGAGATCGCGGTGTATCCCGCAAGGATCACGATCAACGGTTCGGCCAGATAGAAAGCAAGGTCAAGGTTCACAAATGGTGCCTTGAGATAGTTTATCAGGTGAACGATGGAGAGCTGCGCACTGGCGATCCAGCCGATCCAGACCAGCGTGAACACCAGGAACGAGATCCTGAGCCATCGATGCAACCGGCGCTGCCGGGCCAGCTGCGCCTGAAACGCCAGAAACGCGGTCAGCAGCGCCAGAGCCGTGGCGAGGATCGCGATGTCGTACCTGCTGTCCGCCCAAGGTTCGACCCAGACCGGGGGCGGGTCCGGTTCCGGCATGAGGATCATGGAGTCGGGCAGAGTGTAGTCGAGACCGGCCAGCACGAACCGTTCCATTTTCCCGTCAGGTCTCACCGCGGTCGCGAAGAGGTCTGTGCGCCACGGCTGCATCGGATCGAAGCCGCTATCTGGTGGCAGCACCAGGATGTCTGCGATCTTGCCACGCGTCACGATCATGTCCGCCTTCGTGAAACTGAAGTCGTGCTGGCCCTGCGTGACCTTCACTCTATCCAGCAGGAAGCCATTGGACAGGTTGTTGTACCGCGTTCCGCGGTGGTCGTAGACGCCGCCCAGCGTGGCAACGAAGATGCCTTGGGTGCCCGTGGGCCAGCCATTTGTCAGTTCGTCAAAGGGTCCCAGCCCGGCGCCGTTGCGCCCGACCTTTGGCGGGTTGGCGTAGCCGGTCACGAAGTCGATGTAGGTGTCGTCCGGTCCGCCCGACATGGGCACCTCTGGTAGCAGGTCGCCAACCCCGGCGCGCGCCATCACCTCGGCCAGCTTTGCGTTCGTCACATGCGCAAAGGCCAGTCCACCGTCAGCGACAAGCTGCTCCTGGCTCATTGGCTTGAAGTTGATCATGTCGATGGTCGGCTCGGTGACCACGATCTCTTCGGTGCGATAGCGCAGCACCATGCGAGCGCCTTCCTGAACCGCGTTTCGCATGGCGCGTGCAGATATGGTCGCTCCGGCTACGAAGTCCGGCGGCAGTCCGCTTTCGACCCCGAGCCGCGCCTTGCTGCCCTTGATGGCTTGCAAAAAGGTGACGAGAAGCGCAGAACGGCGGGCGTCATTGATCAGGTAGGGTTCGCGGTGGAACAGGACCACCGCACCCGTAATCCGGCCGTCCTTCGTGACTCCCGCCACGACGTCGAAAGGCGTGCTCGAATAGCCCGGAGCACGCAGCACATCGAGAGTGGAAAAGACATATCCCGCCATCTCCTCCCTGCGATAGACGGCGGCGGCAACAGGCCCGTCGTCCTTCACCATTTCCAGCCGGGTGATTCCGGGAAAGACCGCGGACATCACTTCAGGAGTCAGTCGATCAAGCAGCGATGGCGTCTCGCGTGCGTCGCTTTGTGCCCATATCGGCGTCGGGCCGGCTAGCCAGGCGCCAAGCGCGAGCGCCAACAACCCCGGCAGCCGCCAAGTGCGCGGCAGCCAACTCCTAGCAGTCCCTGTCTGCACTGCGTCCATCCGGCATCAGGGTTTTGCACAAGATCGCATTGTCGAGCGCGGTAGGTTCAATTTTGGTGCCGCTCAGATTGGCGCGCACAAGCGAGGCGTGTTTAAGTTCGGTCCGGTGCATGATTGCACCCGCGAGGTTGGCCGAAAAGAGGTTCGCACCGCCCAGGTCCGACCCGGTCAGATCGGCCCCGGCCAGCGTCGCTCCGGTCAATATGGCTCCGGTCAGATCGGCGTCGTCCAGCTTGGCGCCATCCAGCAGGCTATAGAAAAGGTTTGCCCCCCGAAGGTCGGCCCCAGTCAGTGTCACCCCCGACAGGTTTCCGCCGATCAGAATGCTGTAGGATAGCCGGGCATCTGTCAGATCACTTCCGCCAAGGTTCGACGCCCGAAGATCGGCCTTGACGAGGTTCGCGCCGGTCAAGTCACAGGACATGCAGGTCAGCGTGCTGCGATACCGGTTCAGATCGTCCGGGTCCCACGCCCAAGCCAGGATTGGCAAAAATGCAAGAAACGCCGCTGCCGGAATTGCCTTCAAGGGAGTCGGTCACTCACACATGCAAAAGATGGCTCATGTTCACCGACGACGGATCCGGCCATGACGGCATGTTGAAAGCGTGCACCTATACCAAGGGAAGGAGCCGCAACGGCTCCTTCCGATTTTCGCCCTAGAGGGAGGACGGGCGTTCCCGGAGCCCATCGAGCCCCGGACTTCGTCACAATTCCGCCTTCGCCAGCGGCGTGGAACGGATCCGCTTGCCGGTCGCGTAATAGATCGCGTTGGCAACCGCGGGCGGGGTCGGTGGACCGGTCGGCTCCCCTAGGCCACCCCACCACTGATCCTCCGACATCTCCAGGTGCACCTCGATCTCGGGAGGCGTATCCGGCATCTTCATCATCTGGTAGCTGTCGAAGTTCGTGTTCACGATCCGACCGTCGCGGATGACGAGGCCACCGAACATGGCGTGGGACAGTTCCCAGATCGCCGAGCTTTCGGCCTGTTCGCGCGCGCCTAGCGGATTGATGACGTAGCCGCTGTTGATGTAGAAATCCAGCTTGTCGATGAAGATCTGGCCACGGCGGCTGATCGCCACGGTGGCGACGCAACCGGCAACGGTGCCGTGCGATTCGACCACCCCAATTCCCATGCCTTCACCCCGACCCATATCGGTCGTCCAGCCGGACTTTTCCTTCATCGCCAGCAAAACGCGCTGCCAAGGCTCGTTGCCCTCGGTCATCTTGATCCGCCACTCCAGTGGATCCCAGCCGCCAGCTTGGGCCAACTCATCGACCATTTGCTCGACGATGAACCCGGTGGAGTTTGCGCCCGGTGCCCTGTGATAGCCAATCGGGATATGGTTCTGGACCGCGCTGTATTCGTGGCGGCGGCTCGGCACCAGGTAGGGCATGTTGGCCACACCGCGCTGCGAGAAGGCGGGAAACTTCTCGTCGCCCACGAAATGGGTTACGAGAGCTTCGGGAAGACCATCCTCGCCAAGCGCGGCCTTGTAGGTCCCCCAGACAGGTGGGCGCTGGCTGTCCTGCGCGACGTCTTCCTCGCGCGAACGGATTACCTTGACCGGCCGTCCAACCGCCGCCGAAATGGCGGCTGCTTGCCGGTGCACATCCATGTTGTAGCCGCCACCGAAGCCGCCGCCCAGATAGGTCTGGTTCAGAAACACGTTCTCGGTGTCGCGCCCCAGTTGGTCGGCAACCTCGTTCAGCGAACGAGCGATGTCCTGGGTAAAGGTCCAGACGTCGACCCTGTCGTCCGTCACGTCAGCTACGGCACAGGGCGGCATCATTGTCGCGTGAGTCTCGAACGGCCGGTAGTAGACTTCGCCGATTACCTGATTGGCAGAAGCCTCAATGATCCCGTGCGCCGCATCGTGATTCACGCCACGGTCCAACCTGCGGCCGACATTGCCGTCCTCGTTGAGTACAAGTGCCCCAGGTTGCGATATCAGCTGCATCGCCTCGGCCATCTGGCTTTCGGTGCTGATTGAAGCGCCCCGGCCATAGTCCCAGACAATGGGCATGACCGCCAATGCGTTCTGTGCCTGATACCAGCTGTCGGCCACGATCGCGACGCCGCTGCGCAGGTCGGTGAAGGCCGGCACGTCCTTGACCTGCTCGAGTTCAACCGCCGCAATGACGCCAGGCATGTCCTTGACCGCGTCGAAATCGTAGCTCACCAGCCGACCTTCGGGCACCGGACAAGCCATCGCCGCGGCATGGACCATACCGGGAACGGATACGTCGATTGGGTAGGTTGCGGTTCCGTTGGTCTTGAGCGGCACGTCCAAACGCGGGATGTCCCTGCCAAGAAGCCACCAGTCGCCGTAGGCCTTGATCGCCGGCTCTTCATCGAGCGTTACGGCTGCGGCTTCGGCCGCGAATTCGCCGTAGGTGCCCTGAATCGTGCCCTGCTCCTCGTGCTCGGTCGTGAGCCAGCCTTGCTTCGCGGTCACCTTGTCCACCGGCACTTGCCAGCGGTTCGCCGCGGCCACCCGGAGACGCTCGCGGGCCGAGGCACCGGCCTGCATCATGTACGGGTGACGGCGCGAAACTGTTGTGGATCCGCCAGTGGACGTCGTCGTGTAGAGATTGCCATTGTTCACATGGCGGTTGGCACTTGCATAGACATGCCGGACGTTTTCCCACGGTATGTCAAGTTCCTCTGCCACCATCATGGGAACCGCCGTGAAGGCACCCTGACCCATTTCAGTCTGGGGCGTCACGATGCTGACGATGTTGTCGGGGTCGATGGTCAGCCAAGCGTTTATTTCCGCCGCGGCACCTTCCCCGGTGGCCCTGGCTATCGACGGGAAATGAATTCCAACCATCAGACCGCCCGCGGCCGAGGTCGTGATCTGCATGAAGCTCCGTCTGGTGAGGTTCATATGTTTCATGACATTCTCCCTCAGGTCTTGCTCAGTTCGGCAGCGCGATGAATGGCTGCGCGAATTCGCGGGTAAGTGCCGCACCGGCAGATGTTTCCGGCCATGGCTTTGTCGATCTCGTTGTCCGTGGGATCTGGACTTTTCTCCAGCAGGGCGACCGCCGACATGATCTGGCCGGACTGGCAATACCCGCATTGCGGGACCGTAATTTCCTGCCATGCCTGCTGAACCGGGTGGTCGTTGTTCTCCGAGACGCCTTCGATGGTGCGAATCGTCTTTCCCGCAGCGGCTGCGACGGGCGTGTTGCAGGACCGCACGGCGTTGCCGTCGACAATCACGGTGCAATTGCCGCACTGGGCGATGCCGCAGCCGAACTTCGTGCCTGTCAGGCCGACCGTTTCGCGGATTGCCCAAAGCAGGGGCATTTGTGGATCCACGTCGATCGAGTGATCCTGACCGTTGATATTGAGCGTTATCGACATCAATTTCCTCCCTAGGATTGCCGTGGGGTGAAGCCTGCCCCCTCCCAACACGGCAAACACATTAAGACTTCCCGAACCCGACGAAGATCCTCTAGTCTTCACGAAAAGAGAACACGTCCAAGTCGGGCCCAAGGGGCTCTAGTCGAAGTGTAATTACACCAAAACTCACGCTCACTACAAAGGGAAGCCGTTTTTTTGAATACGTCACATTGGAAAAACCAATGACCGGTCCGCCTGAAAGAGGCTGTGGCGGCCTTTCTTTAGCCCACGTTCGACTCCGTGGCCGGATTCGTTTCGATATGGCGCAGCCATGCCCATGCCGGATCAGGTGGCGACGCCTGATCCCGGCTGAACCGGAATTCCGTCCTGTCGAGCCACGTCCGGAGAAAAACCACGGCCATGCGCGGAGTCAGCACGGTCGTGGCGCGCTTCCTGCCCCGCCTCGCAGTCAGGCAGAGCGCCCCGGGCTTGTGGCCAGTTCATCTGCCTCGAGCCGTTCAGCATCACCGTGGCGGTCTGGCAGAGCGCCGTGTGCAGTGCGGTGTTGCGGGTTCACGTACTCTCGCCCCACTCATCCCGTTCCCCGGCTGGCTTCGGATCGGCGTCAGTCCAGCCCAGCCCTTGCGCCGTGTCACCAATGTCGAGGTACCTGATTCGAGGAACCGTCGCTGCCTTCCGCAGGACGGGCCGCACCGATGGCATGATGTACCGGCTCGATCCGTGAGATTAGCCCGAACGAGCAATTTCGCCGCGAGTACGGAAACGCTCCAAGACATGAACCTTGGAATGTCGCGGAATGCAGGAATTTCTGTCCGGGTCAAACTCAATGCCAATGTGCAGCCTCCGGTTCCCGCACCTTGGCCTCAATCACTCCCGGATGTCACTTTCTCGGTCGCAGCTGGAAATCACCCGCGTGTCGGGACCGGTGCGGCCGGTCTGTTACGCCAGATCAGGGCTTTCCGGTCGGTTGCAGGGCATCGGATTCCTGCCCCACGCCTTCATCGCCACCCAAGCCGTGCAGGAATGTGACAGCAGCAAACCGAAAGAAGAAGAGCAGGTGTCAAGTGCGATGGCTTGATTGCGCGGCAACTGGCGCCCGTGCGGTTCCCGCGGTCTACCCGGGCTTGCGGGAATATGTGCAATAGATGCCGGTATCGCTGCCATCTCGATAGAGCGTCCCGCGGTTAAGGTCGAATTTGTACTCGCCGAAATCCCCGGTCAGAATGATGAACTCGTCGTCGATTGCCACATTGGATGTTCCGATGAGCGCAATATCCTGAATGGGTTCCTCGGTGTCGATCGTATAGATGTCGAAATCTATCATGCCGGTGCAATTGGCCTCGATCTTCTCGGCCATTGCGGCGTGCACCGACCCAAACAGAACCATGCCGAACCCGGCGATAATCTTGGCGAGGTGCGAGACTTCCATTTGCCTCATTCCCTGATGCAACTGTACCAATATAATCAAGTCGAACCAATTGCAAAGCCAAATTGGATGAACCGAATCCAGGAGGCTCATCTTGATTTGCATTTTGCATGAGGTCCGGCGGCAGCTGCGGAAGATTGACTGCCAGAGCCTTGCGAGACGGCTGCGATCGTGTTCACCTGCCCATTGAAAGGGGGTCGAAGCGACATGCCAAGAGTGAACCTTGCGTTGTTCCTGGCGCTGATCTGGCCGCATGTGTCATTTGGCGCAGAGAGCTCGGACTCCCCCGTTGTCCAAGGACGCAGGCCGATCATGGCAGAGCCGTTTCTGCGTACCGGCGATGCGGTCGCACTCTGCCTTCTGCGCGAACGGCAATGGCAGGACTTCTGCAACGGGCTTGTGCAGGGCTATGCGGATTACGTAGTGATCCGCAAAAAGGCCTGCATACCGGCGACCGTAACCCGGCAGGATCTGGTCGCCGTCTTCGCCGGTCCCCACGTGGTGGTCAGTACCGGTTATATCGACGATCTGCCTGCCTTCGAAACTGCGGTCGAATTGTTCATCAGCCACTTTCCCTGCGACTGACGCTCCCTGCGACTGACGCTGCGGCTCAATGCGAGGCCGCCGCCCTCTCGAGATCACTCCAAGGTGGCCGGTCGGTGAAATGCCAGCGCACATAGGCCGCGACATTTGACAGTTCCTCGTCGGTCAGCGCGATCGCCTCCATCTTGCGGTCCGGCACTCCGAGCGGCGGCGCGATGCCGCCACGCACGACATTGAACAGGTTTTTCGGCGAAGGCGCATTGATCGCATAGGTCAGGCCCAGCGAAATGGCCTGCGATCTCGCGATCCTTTCCTTATGGCATTTCGCGCACCTGGCCGCGAAGACGTCGCGCCCGGCGCTCAGGACCGGATCGGTGATCTTCTCATCATAGTGCACTCCTTCGGTCGGCGGCCAGTCGCGTGCCTTGGCGAACCTCAGTGCGGCGCTCCTGTCCTCGTCCGATTGCTCCGGGGTGATGGACTCAAGCCAGGCCGCAATTGCAAATACATCGTCTTCGTCTGCGTCGTAGAGTTGATCGGCCACCGTGGCCATCGGTCCGGCCGCAATGCCATGCTCCTCACTCCAGCCGTCGAACAGGTAATCGGCATAGTCGTTCAGCGTCCAGGCAACCGGGGCGATGGAATGGTCGCCAAGCGGCGGTGCCAGCCAGCCCTCTGCCTCGCCCCCTTCGAACAGGCGGTCGACAATCATTGCTCCGAAGCGGTTGCGCGGCGTGTGGCAGGCCCCGCAGTGGCCGAGCGACATCGCAAGGTAGGCGCCGCGGTTCAGTTCCTCGTCAAGTGCCGGGTCGGGTACGTAGGGCGTTCCATCCAGAAACAGCAGCTTCCACCCAGCCAGAACTGGCCGGAAGGAAAACGGGAACGGCAGCTCGTTCGGTGTCCTTTCGGCGATGACCGGAGGCTGGCTCATAAGCCAGGCATAGATCGCGCGCAGGTCCTCGTCCGTCGACTTGGTGAAACTGTCGTAGGGGAAGGCCGGGTAAAGATGCCTGCCTTCGCGGTCCAGCCCTTCCCGCATCGCCCGGGCAAAGGCGGCGAAGCTCCATCGGCCAATGCCGGTTTCAGGATCGGGGGTGATGTTGGTCGAATAGATCGTGCCGAAGGGCGTCGGAAGTCCAAGCCCTCCCGCCAACGGAGCGCCACCCTCGGCCGTATGGCAGGCAGAACAGGCACCGACCAGCGCCAGTAGCTCGCCGCGTTCGATCTCGTCGTCGGAGAATTCCAGGCTGCCCGGCTCCAAAGGGTCAAGCGCCGGGGCATAGGCGACCCAGAAGAGCGCCGCGCCGACCAAGAGAAGGAACGCCACAATCAGCGAACTCAGCATCTTCATTCCACGTCCCATATGTTCTCGCCTCTCTCGGGCCACTCCCAGTTGCCGCTCATCGCCGCACGCCGGGCGCTTCAATCACCAGACCGGCGCCGCGCTGAACCAGATAGAGTTCAAGTTCGATGAACTCGTCCGACCCGCGTTCAAATGGCCGCGCGCGTATCGATTGCATGCACCATTCGAACATTCGGTGACGCGATCCTGGCTCTCCCCAAAGCAAGCGATAGATGGGAAAGGCATTGACCTGTCCTTGACTGATCACATCGCCCCGAAGCTTGTCGCCGGCGTGATCGACGTGGCATTGCGGGCACGACAGGTTCAGTTGCCCCCGCCGTTGTTCGTAAATTTTCCTGCCACGGTCGAGGAACGGCTGCAACTGCGGCGTGATCTCGGGCTGCATGGGCATGTCCCGCGACTGGTATGAAATCAAGGTTGTCAGTGACAGGATTTCGGGGCTTTCGTAGGCCAGTGGCTCCGCGCCCATGCGGGCGGTCTCCAACTGGATCTTCCGCTCCAGATTGACCAGCTTGCCCGTTCCCGCGTCCAGCACAGGGTATCGTGCGGCGACGCCCTTCATCTCCCGTTCGACCGGGCCGTGGCAGTCGGCACAGGATTGGCCGGCAGGTCCCATTGGCTGGCGCCATAGCCGAAGTCCTTCATCGACCAGAAAGAACCCAGGATTTAGGAAATCGTCGTCCTGCATCGCCTGCGTTGCCGGCTCCATGTAAGTGTAGCCGGACCGCAGCTCCTCGGCCACAACAGGCTGGCAGAAGGCTAGCGCCAGCAGCGCCGACAAGCAACGCCGCCTCACCGGTTCGCCTCTTCCGTCAGGGTGAGAAGGTAAGCGACGACGTCTTCGACCTCCTGTGCATCGTAGATGGTCCGTCCGCGATAGAGGTCCGCGACATCGACCAATCCTGTGACCGAGTAGTAGGGCGGCATGATCGTGTCGGGGTTGAAGACACGGGCGTCGACGATTCGTTGGCGCAACTCCATGTTGTCAAGCCGGGACGCAACGCCGTCGAGGGCCGGGCCAATTTGGCCCTGGTCCCTTTCGTCGAGGGAGGAGATTCGATGGCAGATCAGGCAACTGACCCGCTGCATGTCGAGCAGAAGCGCTTCGCCGCGCGACGGGTCGCCGGGCTGACCGGTCAGAGGGGCCAACCCGTCTGCGTTGGCAGCCCCGAAGCCCTGCAGCCAGATGCCCAGGGCTAAAGCAGGCACCCGCCTCACGCTCCGAACAGTTCCTGCGTCAGGTTCGCGTACCAGCCACGGGCGTAGTTCGCTTCGTCGCGGCGCAGCTCCGGCAAATCTCCCGCGGCGCTGGTGCCGCCGGCGCCGGGCAGGCTGGCCAGCCGGTTGGTGTCCGGCGCACTTCGGTATACGCCGGCAACCGAGATTCCGTACTCGGGCCCGACAAAGCTGTAGCAGGTGTTCATCAGAATTCCGCGCTGAGGCTCGCGCCCCGCCAAGAGTGCTGCCACCGCGTGGGCGCATGCCTTGCCCTGAGTTGCGGCCGCGAACCCGCTCTTGGGCATGTCGCCGACGATTGCTGCGTCGCCGATGACGTGGACATGTGCGGCCTCTCTTGCCTCGAACGTCAATCCGTCGATCTCGCACCACAAGCCGCTGCCGCCCAGCCCGGCATCCAGTACGATTGCGGCCGCCTGCTGAGGCGGGATCAGGTTGATCACATCGCCCTTGAAATCACCAAAAAAGGTCTCAATGCGGCGCGCATCGGCGTCGATGCCCTTCAGTCCCCCGTGTTCGGAAAACGGAACGAAGTCAATCATTCCCGGATAGAGCGCCTGCCAGCCTTCCATGAACAGGCCCTGTTTGGAGAACTTGTCCTTGCCGTCGACGATGACGATCTTGGCGGTCGGATTGTGCCGGTTCAGGTAACTTGCGATCAAGCTCGCACGCTCGTAAGGCCCCGGCGGGCAACGGAACGGGTTGTCAGGCGGGGCGATGATGACGGTCCCGCCCTGAGGCATCGACCGGATCTGGTCACGCAGCAGGATCGTTTGCGCGCCGGCCTTCCAGGCATGAGGCAGCCTTTCCGAGACCTCGGGCCCGACCCCGGGGAGCGCTTCGTAGCGGAAGTCGACCCCGGGCGAGACGATGGCCCGGTCGTAAGACAGCCTGTCGCCAGATTGCAGTGTTACGGTACGGCTGGCAGGATCGAGGGCGACCGCCGGATCGAACCGCACTTTGACGCCATCGTTGTGCAGGGCGTCGTAGGAAAACCGGATCTCAGACATGTCCCGCAGCCCGCCAATCACGAGGTTGGAAAACGGGCAGGTGGTGAAGGTCGGTGCATCTGTGACAAGTGTAACTGCCACCTCCGGCATGATCCGGCGCATGGCCCGCGCCGCCGCCGTCCCGCCGAATCCGCCGCCGACGACGACGATGTGCGCACCGGCCTGTGCCCGCGCTGGAGTTGCGAGGATCGGCGCGGTAAGCGCCGCACCGGCAAGGCCAAGCGCTTGCCGGCGGGTCAGCCCGGTTCTGGTCATTGGTCGGCTCCCGGCAGGGCGGCAAAATAGGCCGCGATTCCGGCAATGTCCTCGTCGGACAAAGGCCCAACGAGGCGGCCCATGACCGTTGATTCGAGCGAGCCATCTCTGAAAGCAAGCAGGACTTCAGCCAACGTCTCGCTGTCCATGCCGGCGATGGTGGGCATCGTTCCGTGGCTAATGCCGCCAGGGCCGTGGCACGTTGTGCAGGCTTCGACCGTCACCGAACGCGGCCCGTCTGCCGCCCAGGCAATCCCGGCACTTGAAAGAACTGACGCAATGATCGCGAAGACTCCATGGTGGACACGATCCGGATCAGGACAAGTCATGGTCCCTCCTCAGGCAAATCATGGCCCCTCCACAGCTTGCGCCGAGGATGGCAGGGAATTTCATTTGTGTAGCCTATCTAAGACATAGGAAAAACCACTTTAACTGACAGGTCTCGCTTCGACGAGACGGGGCCGGTTGTTCGCCACCGGCGTCTCCTGCTGCGGAAACGCAACGCTGGAAACGCCCGCGGACTGAATGCCCGATGCTGTCGTGAATCCGGAAGACCTGGGACGTCCGGGCGTGACGAGCAACGAGAACTTCTTGCAGATGCCGCGGTGCTTGGGGGGGCGGCTGTCAAACCGTAGCTGCGACAGGATCGCGGCCATCCGCGCAACAGCCGCCTCTTCCCGCAAGGTGCCGATGATCTGTGACTGTGCCGTGCTGCCGAACTGCCATGCGAGATTTCGCTTGTTCAGAGGTTTTTTTGCTGGCGTGGAAGTGCTAGGCTGCGCGCGCACCTGTTGGCGACACGGGCATGGAGGGCTTCGGACATGTCGGACCCGAATGGGCCGCCAGTCGCACTGCCGATCAGTTTGTCACGCCGCGCGCTGCTGGCGGCTGGTCTGGCAACCTGTGCGTTGCCGCTGCAGGCGGACGAGGCGGAGATGCTTGCCGCGATAGAAGAAGATTTCGGCGCGGCGGCACTGAAATCGGGCAAGATCGAAATCACCATGCCGGAATTCTCCGACTCCGGTGCCTCCGTACCGATCGATACGTACGTCCCCTGCCAAATGACTCCGGACGACTACCCGCGTGTCGTCCGCGTCTACGCGCCTCGCAATCCGCGTCCCCGGGTTGTCGCTTTCTACTTTACGCCAGCCTGTGGCGAGGCACGGATGAGCACCCGCGTGCGGCTTGACGCATTTCAAGACGTTGTGGCCATTGCGGAGATGTCCGACGGCGAAACATTCACGGCTGTTCGGCACGTCAACGTCACATACGGGGCCTGCGAGGACAGCATCGCAAACGACCAATTCCCGCCGGGTTGGGCACCGAACATGCGAGTGGCGCTGCCAGACAGTGTGGCGAGAGACGAGGTTTTCACGGTGCGCACCATCATCAACCATCCGATGGAAACTGGATTGCGCCACGACAAGACAGGCCTTCTGGTTCCCGTCCGTATCGCCGAACGATTCAGATGCCTTGTCGAAGGGACAGAGGTTTTCGGAGTCAAGCTGGAGCCCGCTGTCGCCGCGAACCCCTATATTGCCTTCAGCCTGCGCCTCTCAGAGAGTGCGAATCTGGTCTTTGAATGGGTGGACACGAATGGCGATGTCTATTCAGTTCCGGGACATGTGGACGTCGTTTCCTAGTACTCTGCGCCGGTGAATTGATTGATGCAGCCATGGTACCGGCGATAACGGGATCAGCCAACCCTGCAGACCCTTCAGGCGCTCAGGATTTCGTCGGAACGCTCAAGGGCTTCGATTCAGAACGCGGTTGTCACGGCTTTTGAGCCGTGCCCAATGCAACCAACCACGCCAAACTGCCTCGACGGGTCTCCACATGCCAGGAATTCCTGCCAGCTGCCATCCTTGCGCTGCGAAGCCAGAATGGACTCCGCCCAGCGAGTCGCATCGGTGCGAGTGAAACTCTCGACATTGCAGAGCACCGACACCGCCTGGACAGTCAACAGGACATTGCCGAATTCTCCGTCGTCTTCTCGCAGGTCTTCGCCGCCCCCTGCCATCAGGTATTCAGCCGCGTCGAGAGGTAGTTTCATGGCTGTTCTCCAAAATGGCGGAATTGGTTGCCGGCGGCCATTCGACAGGCAATCCGATGCGGCCGCCAAGATTCGGCCACCACAACCGTCTCATACCAATCCAACAAAATAAAGACTCAAGAACAAAACAGGCACATCATGTGCGATGCGGGTGAACAAAACGGGCACA
>JAJEAC010000111.1 GCA_022824315.1 Silicimonas sp. | reverse complement strand
TGGTCGCGGCGCTGGTCCTGTCCAAGCCAATCCTGGGACGCATGGACCTTCTTGCAACGCTGAACGGAGCGATCGCCGGGCTCGTGGCGATCACCGCCGGGCCGGATCTCGTCGACCACCAGTGGGCGATCCTGATCGGCGGCGTTGGCGGCGCCGTCACGGTTGCCGGAACCCGGCTGCTGGAGACGGTTCGCGTCGATGACGGCGTGGGCGCGATACCGGCCCACCTGTTTGCGGGCATCTGGGGCACGCTGGCCGTCTGCATTGCCGCTGGCGGAAACCTGTTCGTGCAACTGGCGGGCATCGTTGCGATAGGCGTCTTTGTCATTTGCGTCTCGACCCCGATCTGGATGCTGATCGACCGGCTCATCGGACTGCGCATTTCCCCGAGCGCGGAGCAGCTGGGGAAAGACGTCGTGGAACTCGGCATCGAGGCCTATCCGGAATTCTTGGCCATCCCGGAAACGGACGACGACGACGATTGACGCTGCCGCGATCCTCCAGGGACCAGTGACAGTCCGGAACAGCGCTGTTCTCCAAGCAGAGAGAGCCCCCAAGAATCGTGTCACGAGCCGGTCTGGCAGGCCAATGGCCGTCAAGTAGAGTGATCCCCGCCCGGTTGCGGGACCGGGCCGTGCCATCCGCACGGAACCAGGCAGGTGCATTCGTCGCGTCGGCCACTTGCATATGTGCGCCGTGAGTTTCCGAAAGTGGGGGTGCACTATCTCTTGCGCCGTCCGGGTGGCCGGATTACGCTCCGACCCGAAGGAACTGCAGCCGTTTCTGGCGCGGAACCCGGTGGCTGGGGCCCGAATATTCCTGCTGCCGGGACTTTTTCTCTGATCGGGCGGTGCCCCGATCCGAAGGGACCGCGGCGTTGCATTCGGACGAGATGCGGGGAGACATTTGCCTGTGCCCGATTTCAACGAGGAGGCTACGCACGGTCGTGTTCAATAATCCATTCGGCTCATTTCAGGACTCTGTCACCGCAGCAAAGGAAGAACGTGAACAACTTGACAGGCTGCTGACGATTTCCTCGCCGCGCGAACGCATGCTCGTGGCGGTGATCGTCGCCTTGTCAATGCTTCTCGCGGCGTGGTTCTTCTTCGGCGATGTTGCCCGGAATGTCACGGTAGACGCCGTACTGGTCGAGCATGGCAACGAGCTGCCCACGAAATCCTCTTCAATACAGGCACTTGCCTGGTTTGCGCGGGGCGTCGAATCCCAGGTCAAGGTCGGGTTGCCAGCGGTTGTGACGTTGATTGACGCCGGTGGAGAAGCAGCATCGTACGGTGGCCAGATCGGGGGAATTTCTGCGGCCCGCCTGTCCGGACAATTGGCGGAGTTTGAGTCGCTGGCACCGGTTTCCGTGCACCGTGTCACGGTTGTGCTCGACAAGGACTTGGATGTCGAGTTCGATGCAGGCACGCAAAGCGAGATTGTCATCGAAGTCGGCAGGCATTCGCCGATCGCGTCCTTGCGCATGAGGTAAGCACGAGATGCCGCTGCGTACCTCGAGTGGGGCCAAGGGCAAGGCCGCTTCCGAAAGCCAATCGGTACGGACGCCTATTCTGTTGCAGATGCATGCGTCTGAATGTGGTGCTGCCTGCCTCGGCAGCGTACTGGCGTATTTCGGAAAATGGGTCCCGCTTGCCGAATTGCGCGAGAAGTGCGAGGTGAGCCGGGACGGCAGCAGTGCTGCGAGCATCGTGCGCGCTTCCAGGCACTACGGTCTTGAATGCAGCGGGCTGGGCGTGCCCGTGGATCAACTTTTGAAACTGGAATTTCCCCTGATCCTGTTTTGGCAATTCAGCCATTTCGTTGTCCTTGAGGGATACGATGGCAACAGCTTCCACCTGAATGATCCGTCGACGGGACGACGCCGGTTGTCCGCCGAGGAGTTCTCCAAGGGTTACAGCGGAATTGCGCTCAAATTCAAGCGCAGTTCCGGGTTCAGCCCCGGCGGTGAGTGGCCTGGCCTGTTCAGGCAATTGGGAGCAGTTCTTTCAGGCACATGGGGCGCGGTCGCTGGAGTGGCGGCATGTGGTTTCATGCTGGCGCTGCTGACGCTCATCATTCCCGTCTCGCTCAGTGTCTTTGTGGACGATGTGCTGGAAAGCCAGGGGCCTTGGCGCGGCATCGTGGCAGCAATGCTCGGCGGCGGCGTGTTCGTGTACGTCCTGACCTATCTCAAGCACAGGTTCCTAAAGCGGCTCGCAGTCCGGATTTCGGTAGCGGGATACAATCGGGGCCTGTCGCGGCTGCTTCGCCTGCCAGTCGAGTTCTTTGAGCACAGGCTGGCAGGCGACTTGACGGATCGAGTGTCGTCGATCGACCGGGTCGCAAAGTACCTGACGGACGAGTTTCTGCTGCGGATTATCGAGATGGCCATGAGTGCAGTGCTGCTCGTAGCAATGCTGTTCCTTGATGTCCGTCTTGCGCTGATTGTCGTGTTCCTGGCCCTGCTGCACGGGATCCTGGCCCATGTCCTCAACGGATTCCGGGTTGTCCGGATCCAGGCGAAGAGGCGAGAGCAGGGACTGTTGATCGGCTACGGCATGCAGATGCTGAGCAATGCCGACAACCTGCGGATTACAGGATCGGATGACCGGTTCTTTTCGCGCTGGACAGGACAGCAGGCGCGCGAACTGCAAGCACGCCAGCGCGATGCCGAACTGGGAGCTGTCAATTCCGCGCTGCCGGTCCTGATTGCGGGGTTTCGCGGCGCGGCGATTCTGGGCGTCGGTGGGAGCCTGGTCTTGGCGGGCGACCTGACTTTGGGCACGCTTGTTGGCTTCTACATCTTGGCCGAGATGTTCTTGGCACCCTTTGGGCGCTTTATGGAGTTCGCCGACAAGCGTCAGGTGCTCGAAACAGACCTGCAGCGACTCGACGACATCTACAAGACCGCGGAAGCTCCCACCTTCATCCGCCGAAACCCCGATTCGGACACGATTCCAACGTTCAAGGGGCGGCTCCAACTTGCGGGACGGCTCGAACTCCGAAATGTGACATTCGGCTTCACCAAGGGCCGGCCACCCCTGATCAAGGACTTCAACCTCACGATCAATCCTGGGCAGCGCGTTGCCGTGGTCGGTCCCAGCGGATCCGGCAAGTCGACCCTGACGCGCCTTGTGGCTGGTCTCTATCAGCCCTGGTCAGGCGATGTCCTGTTCGATGGCCATCCTAGGGAAGAGATTCCCGAGGAAGTTCTTCGCCAGTCCATATCGATGGTGGATCAGGACGTCGTGCTCTTTTCCGCCTCCGTGCGCGACAACATAACCTTGTGGAACTCGGCGGTTCCGGACGAGGCCATTTTTGCAGCTGCTCGGGATGCCCGGATTCATGACGAGATTCTGCTCAGGCCGCACGGATACGCGACGCTCGTGGAAGAAGCCGGGGCGAATTTCAGTGGCGGCCAGCGCCAGCGGCTGGAGATCGCCCGCGCCTTGGTGGGCAACCCGACAATGCTGCTTCTGGACGAGGCAACAAGTGCGCTTGACGCTGCCACGGAGGAATTCGTCGACGAAGCTTTGCGTCGGCGCGGTGTCACGTGCCTGATCGTGGCACACCGGCTGAGCACGGTGCGGGACTGTGATGAAATTGTCGTTCTGGAACGAGGCGTCGAAGTGCAGCGCGGCACGCATGAGCGGCTGATGGCGGATCGGGACGGCACGTACTACAAGCTTGCAAAGTCGGGTTGATGCAGGACACAGGGCGAAAATACGTAACGATTGCCGAACTTGCCGCTCGTTCGGGAGAGACCGTGCGCTGTGCCGGCAATCTTCCGGTGAAACTCGACGATTCGGACAGTGTCTGGTTCATTGAGCAGGGTGCGGTCAATCTGTTCCTTGTCGAGTTCGAGGACGGAGTGGAGACGGCTGCGCCTCAACATGTTCTGTGTCGCGGGTCGGGTTGGTTGCTTCCGGGTGTCGCACCAGACGACGGGAGCGGCGGTCAGGACACCACGCTCAGCCTGGTTGCCAAGGGGTCGCCGGGCACCTTTCTGCGACGCTTGCCAGCATCTTCGCTGTCCGAAGTTCATCCGTCGGAACTGGCGAGCCAGGTCGATACGTGGCTGGCGGCCATTACGGATGCACTTTCGCGCTTCGCCGGTCGCATTCCGAGGCCAACCGCCCTTGCCGAGCCCGGAGAAAGTCAGTCTCTCGCCACGGGCACGTTGTCGGTGCGGCGCGGCGTGGTATGGGTTTCTGCGCCACCAAGCGGTACAGGCCTGTACATGGACATTGTCGATCGGGCGGAATTTGACGAAGTAGCCGGCACGGACGACCCGTTCATTCCGCTGACAAGGACGAGCTGGTTCAGCATATTCGATGCGGCAACGCTTTCGGGGAAATCAACAGAGGAACTGGCGCGCCAAGACACGCTGCTGCAGGAACTTGCCACATTCCACAAGGTCGCGTTCCTTCTGGAGCGCTTCAATCGCAGGCTGGCGGTGGTTGATGACGCGAATCTCGAGCGCGCGATGACAAGGAGCCGACGTACGGCCGAAATTGCGGCCCGGCAACGACTTTTCAACGTCTATGACCTTCCCGTTGACCGGGAGTCCGATGTCGAGGACACGGCTCTCGCGGATGCACTGCAGATCATCGGGCAGCGCGAGGGCATCGAGTTCAAGTTTCCACAGCGTCGGGGTCCATCGGATTCTCCCGCTGGCCTCGTCGACATCCTTGACACATCAGGGGTGCGCGCGCGTCGCGTGCGGTTGCGACAGGAGGACAGGTGGTGGCGCGGCGACAGCAGCGCGATGCTGGCATTCCGTGCCGAGGACGGCGAACCGGTCGCATTGCTGCCGAGTTGGTTTGGAAACTACCGGCAGGTCGGCCCGGAGAGAAATCGTGGTGTTCGGGTGACTGCGGACCGTGCCGATGCACTGATGGACGAAGCCTGGATGTTCTATCGGCCATTTCCACCGGACGGCGTGAAGCCTGCAGACATGCTTTCGATCGCTCTGCATGGATCGGCCGCCGACGTGGCGCGCTTGGTGATTGCCGGGCTTCCGGGAGGGCTTATCAAGTTGCTGCCAGCGCTGGCGCTCGGATTTGTTTCAAATCAGGTCGCGGCGGGCGGAAGCGCAGGAACGCTTTATGTCCTCGCCTTCGTGCTCGCGGTGTTTGGCCTGCTTGGAGCCTTGCTGCATCTGCTCCAGAGCACGGCGATGATGCGAATCGAGGGACGCTCGCTGACGCGCCTCGAGGCCGCCCTCTGGGACCGTTTCATGCGCCTTCCACCAAACGTCCTGCACCGTCGGTCGGCCGGCGATCTGGCGACCTCCGGAATGACATTCCAAAACCTGCGTGACGGCGTTCAGGGCGTTGTCGCCGAGAGCGTTCTGTCGGTTGTCTTCCTGCTTCCGGTCCTGGGCCTGATTTTCTTTTTCAATGCCGCGCTCGGGGTGATCGCCCTCGTCTTCGCTCTGGCATCGCTGCTCTACACAGTGGTCCTCGGGTTGTGCCAGGTCTCACCATTCTGGGACATGATCCGTGCATCGCGACACGTCGCAGGGCGGCTGTTCCAGATCGTGGGCGGCATCGCCAAATTGCGTGTGGAGGCAGCGGAGGGATCGGCGTTTGCGATCTGGGCGCAAGATTACCGTGAGCAAAAACGCGCGGAACTCAAGGTGAATTCACTCGAGGGCCATTCGCATGCATTTGGTGCCGCGCTCCCGTTTCTCGCAGGTGGTGCCCTTCTGTTTGCGGTGGCGATTGGCGACGGGACCGTCGGGGTGAGTGAGTTTCTCGTGGTATTTCTCGTGTTCATCACGTTCCAGTCGGCAATTGCCCGTCTCGGTGAATCATTCGGCGCCATTGCCGCCGCGCTGTCGGCGTTCGAGCAAATGCGTCCACTGCTCGCCGCAGTTCCCAAAGCCGAAGTCGAAGGGGAGCCAGTGGAGTACCTGGGCGGAGACATTTTGTTCGACCGCATTTCTTTTCGCTACGATGCCGACGGCCCGTTGGTTCTCGACGATGTCTCAATTCATGCCCGTCCGGGCGAATTCGTGGCGATTGCCGGCGAGTCAGGATCCGGAAAGAGCACGCTGTTCCGTCTCGCGCTCGGAATTGATCAGCCAATTGCCGGCGCCGTGTATTACGACGGGCGTGACTTGAGGCACCTCAACCTGAAGCAGGTGCGCCGGAAGATTGGAGTAGTGCCGCAATCGGTCGGTCTCCACCCTGACGATCTTTGGGACAATCTGGTCAGCCATCGAGAAGGAGTGGAGATCGAGGACGTGTGGAAGGCGATCCGAACTGCGGAAGTGGAAGACGAAATCAGAGGTATGCCCATGGGCTTGATGACCATGGTTGGCACCAGCGGTTCCGTCTTGTCCGGCGGCGAGCGACAGCGGGTCATGATCTCCCGTTCGGTGATTGGAAGTCCGCGAATCATGCTGTTTGACGAGGCAACCAACTGGCTGGACAACGAAAACCAAGCCAATGTGATGCAGAACCTTGCGGCGCTGACATCCACGCGGCTTGTCATCGCCCATCGGTTGTCCACGCTGGAACAGGCTGACTGCATCTACGTCCTTCAGGCCGGAAAGATCGTGCAAAGGGGTTCGTTCAACGAGCTCATGGAGGTCGATGGGGCGTTCAGGGAACTGGTCAGGCGGCAAATCGTCTGATCAGGTCATTTCGACGGCTCTCAGGGGCCTCGTCGCGGACGTCATTTCTCTCCGCATTGAGTCTCTTAGCGGACGACGTGCTGGCAAGAGACCGGACGCGACAGTTCTTCCGTCCGCCGCAAAGTGTGGACCTGACTTGCCTGCCCGGATAGGCCTTCCGCTGAACGCCCCTTCCTTGGCTGGACTCGTGAAGATGGAGGATTTCGATGAAGCATCCTATCGGCGTGGCGGAAATCCTCGCGGCCAGGGCGGAGGACGATGACGACTTTCGCGAACGCCTTCTCGCGATGCCAAGGGAGACGATCGAAGCGGAACTCGGCGTCACGCTGGCAGGGGACCATGAAATTCACGTGCACGAGGAATCCTACGCCAAGACGCATCTGGTGCTTCCGCCGCGCAGCAAGCTCACCAAGGCCGAGAGAGAGGAGGCGAAGCACGGCGCGACGTCGCTCGAGTTTTTGCGCAAGACAATGCACGATCCGGCACCTCCCGTTCGGCCTGTCGAACCGGGAGGGAAGCGCGCCCGAAAGGTGGGGGCCGGTGCCGGTTCACTTGCAAGGGCTGGCCGGGAGGGGATTCGCAAGGGTCTGGCATTCCTGGAAAGCGCCATCGACGACAGCGGTGCATGGCATTGCATCCGGTTCAATGTCGGCGACCCGGACATTCCGAGACATTTCGAAAGACCACCGTTTGTCTCCGCTCTCTGCGTACTGGCCTTGGAAGGCTCCGGCGAGGCATTGGCGCAGGCCATATGTGCGGCCACCCGTTCGTATCTTGCCGACACGATCGAATATCCAGGACTTTGGCGGTATTACCGCCATCTTCCGCAGGATCTCGACAGTACTTCACTCTGTTCACTTGCCGTTGGAACCCACCCCTGGATTGCTTTGGGACGGAACATTCCGCCTTTGATGGCGAACCGCGACGAAGAAGGGTGCTTCAAGACTTGGGTTCTGGCAGACGGAGAACCTGACGTCGTGTCGAGATTTCGCATCGAGGCCGACCCAGTGGTCAACGCGAATGTGATAGCCTATCTCGGCGACCATCCGGCAACCCGGGACGCCCAGCGCTGGCTGGAGGCCCTGATTGTCGAAGGACGTCTTGAGGGGTCATCCAAGTGGTATCCCGACACGGTGTCGATCTACTATGCAGTCGCCCGCGCCATGAGTGTCGCACGACCTGCATTGGAGCGGCTGCGCCCCGTGCTTGCGGATCGAATCCTGGGTCTGCGCGACGAGAACGGAGATTTTGGCAACGCCCTCCAGACCGCCCAGGCAGTTTCGGCGCTCCACAAGATAGGAAGCCTCGATAGAATTGACGCCGGGCGCCGGATTGAAGAACTCGTTGATTTGCAACATGATGACGGCAGCTGGCCCGAGCTTCTCGCATTCGGCGATCAAACGCTGAAATGGGGCGTGTTCGGGCAAATTGGGCATGGCGCCGAAACCGTGACGTCCGCGTTTTGCATTGAGGCACTGGAGCATCTCGTCGCGCGCATGCAGCCCTGAGTGATTTACAGGTCAAGGGGTCGGATGGTAAGAAATCCCCGCATGTTGTGAAACAACCGTCCACCAGGGGATTTACCATGCCGCAGGATGCACTCGTAGGCGGTGACTCGGGATCAAAGGGCGCTGGCATGAGGCCGCGTATCGAACCGTCCATTCTAAATGCAATTCCCCACTATCTGCCGTTGGGCATATTCCCGTTGATCGTGCTCGCGGCAATCTATGGCGGCTGGTGGCTGCTGCCTCCGCTCCTCTTCATGAGCGTGGCAGGTCCGCTTGATCGGGCGCTGGGTGTGGATGGCCGCAACATGGACCCGATGACGACACCGGAACGCCGGCTGATCTGGCATAATTTTCCGGTCTGGGCCTGGGCATTCCTGTGGCCACCGACACTCATATTCGGGATGTGGCAGATTCTTGCAGTGAATCAGTTTGCTGTTTGGGAAGCGGTGCTGCTGGTGATCATCCTGACGATGGAAGGGCAGGCGGTATTCGTCGTTGGTCACGAACTGATTCATCGGCGCACCACATGGGAACGGCGCATAGGTGAATTCCTGCTCGCGTGCGCGTCCTATCCCCAATACGCCACGGAGCACGTTTACATCCATCATGCCCTTGTCGGCACACCTTACGACGCGGGATCCGCGCCGAAGGGTGAGAGTTTCTGGCGCTATTTTCCCAAGGAGGTGGTGTGCAACCTCACAAATTCCTGGAAGGTTGTCAGTGAGCGGCTGGCGCGGCGCCGGCTTCCCGTGTGGCATCGCAGCAACCCGTTCTGGCGTTACGGCCTGGGTGTCGCATTTTGGTATGGCCTGGTGTTCTGGATGGGTGGAATCTGGGCAGTCCTCGTCTTTGCGTTCCTTGGGTTGAGCTGCGTCTTCTCGATGAAAATAAGCAATTATTTTCAGCATTACGGCCTGCGTCGTGTCCGCCTGTCGAACGGGCGATGGGAAAAGATCATGCCGCGCCATTCCTGGAGCGCCGACTGGAAATTCAGCAACTGGATGTTCTTCAACATGCAGCGGCACGCGGATCACCATGCAACGGCATCCCGGCACTACCCGCTGCTTCAGACGCATGATGGCAATGAATCTCCGGAATTGCCCGGGACGTATGCCGACATGATGAACATCGTGCTGCGGCCAAAACGCTGGTTCGAGAAGATGGACCCGCTGGTGGACCAGTGGCGCAAGCACTTCTATCCGGAAATCGATGACTGGAGCGCGTATGACAGCCCTGTTGCGGCTGCGCGACCGGACGCCTTTGACGCGATCATCGAGATCTTCGGGGCTGCTCCGCGCCTCGCCAAGTGCATCGAGCGCAATGCGGAACTTCTCGACAACCTGCAAGACCGGGAGTTTACGGATCTTGACCTGCCCAAGGGATTCGGGCCGGACGCGGAATTCGAATCGGTGGCGCGGAGTGGCCTGACGCGGGTCTACTGGACGCATGAAATGGACATTCAGGAAATGAGGAGCCTGATTGCGGAACTGCCGACGGCCGATGCAAGGGAAAGCGCCGAAATCGTGCGGAACTGGTCGAACGACAAGGCGTTCCAGATCGGAATGCACATCGTGCGCGGGAACCTGTCGCCTTCGGAGGCCAAGGTCGCGCTGTCAAACCTTGCAGAGGCAACTGTCTCGACCGTGCTGTCCGCAGTGGTTGAGGATTTCGTCGACTGGTGCGGACCGCTGACCAAAGGCGGGGTCGCGGCGATATTCCTCGGCGATCTTGCAAGCCGGGAAGCGCATCCCGGCGTCGCGCTCAACATGCTGTTTGTCCATGATGGCGAACGCACTGACGACAATGAGCGCCTCTGTCGGCAATTTCGGGCGGCGCTGGCCGATCTGGCGCAGGGCAGCCTGTTGTTCTCCCCGATTCCACGCAGATCGAAAGCGATTCTTGCACTTCCTCTGTCCGGACTGGAGAGGCATGTCGGGAATCGGGTGCCGGGAGAGATCCCGGTTCTGACGCGGGCACGTTGCTTTTTCGAATGTGGCGATCTGGAGATAGGCCGTCGGTTCAACGATGCGCGGCGCACGATCCTGGCTGAGTGTGGCGAGGACGAAGCGTTGATCGCGAAACTTCGCGAGCGACCAACGGGTCCAGCCGAAGCCGACGTCTCGACATTCGTCAATGCGCGCGGCGGACTTGAGGACGTGGAGAGGGCCGCACGGATGCTTCAGTTGACGGAGCCAGGACTTGAGCTCGACGATCCGGCACCGACGGCTGAATCGGTATTCGGTGCTGCCGGCGCCGAAGGCTTGGAACAGGTCGCGGGTACGTGGCGAAATCTTCAGGGTGTCATGCGTCTTGTTGGAGAGGACGGTTTCGACGTGAGCGAGGCTGGAAAAAATGTCAGATCCCTCGTCGCGAGTGCATGCGGTCAGGAGGATTTCGCTGCACTCAACTCAGCGGTAGCCGAAGCCGCGCAACATTCTGCCGAAGAGATCGACAGGTTGTTGTCGCGCGCCTGAAATCACCGATTCGACCGGCATGGAACCCCGAAATGTCCTCGCAGAAGTCCACAATTCCCCGGAAGGGGATACTGACGCGAACCACGCCGGAGGACCAGGGATCAGTCGAGTTCCCGGCGCTTGCTCCGCACCTGCAGTCGCACGTTGTCGGTGATGCGCAGGCGCTGCTGGTTTCGGAGCGGTTCAACACGTTGCTGCATGGCGAGTTGTATTGCAGCCTGCTGCCGCTGCTCGACGGTCAATTCAGTCGAGACGAGATCGTCGGGCGCATTGAGAGTTTGCAGCCCGCCGATGAGGTTCTTGCGGCCATCGGGTCACTTTCCGCCAAAGGCTATGTCGTGTCGGCCGATCATGGCATGGAACGATCCCGGGCGGCCTACTGGTCTTCGCTTGGCGCGTCACCACGCTGGGCCGAACGTCGGCTGTCAGAAGCGCGTATCGCGATCGAAGGTGACGACGGACGACTGACCCGGCACCTGAGTGAGCAGGGCGCCTGCGTGAAGACCGGCAGCGCTGGGCTCACGGCCATTGTGTGCGACGATTTCCTCGCATCGGGCCTGGGAGGAACAAACCGGCGCCAACTTGGATCGGGTACACCGTGGATTCTGGTGAGGCCACGCGGCATGGAAGCGCTGTTTGGCCCTGTCTTTCGCGCTGACGGGAACGGGCCCTGTTGGGATTGCTTGGCCTATCGGCTGAGAAGCCACCAGGAAGTTCACAATTTCCTGCGCAACCTTGCCGGTGAAGAGGCGGCTTTCAAGCCGTTCGCTGCCCAACCCGCCGTTCTTGAGGCGCTGTACGGGCTGGTCGCCGCGGAAATCGTCAAGTGGCTGGTACTCGACGAGTCCGCGCCGCTCCACGAAAACGCAATCGCGATGAATGTCGGCACGTTTGAAAGTTCGCAGCATCGGGTGGTGCGCCGCCCGCAATGCTTCAGCTGTGGCGACGAAGCACTGTATCGTCCGGATCGCACGCCGTCTCCACTGCGTCTGGGGGCAAGCCCCAAGGCACATCGCGGCAGTGGCGGCGCCCGCAGCGTGGCGCCGAGCGTCACGTTTGCAAAGTACAGCCATCTCGTGAGCCCGGTAAGCGGGGTCGTGACCTGGCTTTCACGCACGTCCGATGAAACCGATTCCTGGCTGCATGTCGACTGGGCCGGGAGCAATCTCGGCACGAGAAGCCGTACCTTGAGCTCGCTCCGACGCAGTCTGCGCAGCAAGAGCGCCGGCAAGGGCAGCACGCGCGAGCAATCCAGGGTCAGTGCCCTCTGCGAGGCGATCGAGCGCTATTCCGGCGCCCGTCAAGGAGACGAGATCCGTGTTCGCGGGAGGCTCGCCGAATTCCTCGCGGGCGACGAGGCAATTCACCCAAACGAAGTGCAACTGTTCAGCGACAGGCAGCTTGATGACGCCAAGAACATCAATGCCAAGGGCCACCCTTACAACATCGTCCCGCCGCGTCTCGATCCCGATGCCGACATCGACTGGACACCGGTGTGGTCGCTCACGCAATGCCGACACCGCCATTTGCCGACGTCGATGCTCTACAGCATGGCACCAGAAGAGCGAGGCCCGTTGGACCTGATCGCCGATTCCAACGGATGCGCTGCGGGCAATACGCTCGAAGAGGCAATCCTGCAGGGCTTCTACGAACTGGCGGAGCGCGATGCGTTTGCCATCTGGTGGTACAATCGGCTGCAGGTTCCGGCAGTCGACCTGGCAAGTTTCGATGACGAATTCCTCGCGGCGGCCTCGGACTACTACGCCCGATGCGGCAGAGAATTATGGATGCTCGATGTCACCTCGGACATCAAGATTCCCACGTTCGTTGCGCTCTCACGAAGAACGAGCGCGCAGAGCGAGGACATCATCTATGGTGCTGGCACCCATGCCGACCCGCGCGTTGCGGCTTTGCGCGCGGTGTGCGAACTGAACCAGTGCCTCAGTTGGCTGCCGCGGCCCGGTCAGGCAGATGGCCGCCCCATGATCGACGACCCGTTGGCTCTCTGGTGGTGGAAGACCGCTCGTCTTGCGGAATGTGACTGGCTGGCGCCGACGAAAACGGAGCCTAACCGCAAGGCTGCAGACTATCCGGTGATCGAATCCGGCGACGCGCACGATGATGTGAACATGTGCCGCGCCCTCGTCGAAGCCAAGGGCATGGAGTTTCTTGTCCTGGACCAGACTCGACCCGACATCGGCATGCCAGTGGCACGCGTCATCGTGCCCGGCATGCGTCATTTCTGGGCGCGGTTCGCACCCGGCCGGCTGTATGACGTGCCCGTGAGCATGGGACGGCGGACCCGTGGTCTTGAGGAATCCGATCTGAATCCCGTGCCCGTAATTGCATGAGGGGAGCATATGGACATTGACGAAGCGGTCATTCTGACCCAGGGCAGGCTTGCCCAAGAGGGCAGCACCATGGGTGAATTGCTCGGGCACTTTCGGCACAGCACTTCGAGGAGCCTCATTGGGGATTCGGAATGGGAACGCATACGGGAATGCGCGGAGCGACTTCCCATCACGATGGGCGCCCTTCCGTTCGGATTTGAACTTCCGCTGCAGTCGCGCCGTCCCGAGGCGGATTTCGGCGCCTCTCTTGCAAGCGGAACGACGACGGCGGCGTTCTTCGAACAGTGCGCACGGCGCAACGGGAGCGATGAAGCTGCACAGGCGATCACGACGTTGTTCGGACAGATGGATGAAGAAGGTTCATCCCTGCGCGAAATTGTCGGCCGCAAGCTCATGCTTGAATATGACGTCGGGTCGGCAAGGGAGAGAGATTGCTCGATGCCGGGCATGTTCCTGAGACCCGGCGAACGTCCGATCTTGGGTGCCTGCGGACAGGTGAAAGATGTCGTTGCCGTGGTTGACGCGCTTGTGTCCTGCGTTGGTTGGGAATTGGGTAACGCAGAGAGGAAGCATGTTGAACGCGTTTACCTGGCCCAGCCGGAAGACACGCGCATGGATTCCTTCGGTATCTTTCCTTCGCGCTCACGGTCAATTCGCTTGGCTATCATGGGCTTCACCTCGCCGCAGGAGCTTGGATCCTATCTTGGCAACGTTGGCTGGCCGGGCCGGTTCCAGTCGGTCGAGTCCGTCATTGCGCGTTTCAGTGATCGCGTGAACATCGTGAGGACCGGAGTGAATGTCGATGTAACGGAGGATGGCGTCGGTCCGACGCTGGGCCTTACGCTCATCGTCAAGCAAAGGTACACGAAGGACTCACGCTATTGGCTCGATGGCCTGACTGATTGGGACCCTTTCCTGAGCGCCTTGGGTCAAGAAGACCTTGTCGTGCCTGAGAAGCTTGCGGCGCTTGCCGACTGGGTGTCGAAACCAACAACGCTCTTTGGGAAGTCTGGACAGTTCATACTGCTGCGCGGAATTCACCACATCAAGCTTGTCATCTCCGACGGTCGACTCGAAGCGGCAAAGGCCTATGTATTCATGGTCCT
>JAJEAC010000137.1 GCA_022824315.1 Silicimonas sp. | reverse complement strand
TCCGGACTGCCCGTCCAGGGCTTCCAGGGCCTGATGGCCCACCTGGCGACCCTGTCCATGATGCGCATGAAGCCGAAATCGGAAACGTCCGCGGATTTCGACATGACCTCGACGCCGACGCCGCTGCAGGCCGAGGCGTTTCGGCTCCTCGGCGTCCGGCTGCCCTGACACCCGCCGCAGGTTCCTGCCCAGTGCCGTGAATCCGGATTCCGGGGTTTCTGTCCCGAAATCAACCGGGTAGACCTTGAGGCCTTCTGGAAGTTCGGTCGAAGCTGGCCATTCGGAAGCGCTGGCGCAAAGACAACCCGGCGACCGACATCGAGCAGCTCAAGGTTCCAAAAGATCGACAGAAGCCGCACCTGCCTTGGACGGACGGGGCGGTTAAGAAAATGCGGGAGGAAGGGGAGCCTCTGCCGCTCCTCATCTTCGAGATGGGCGTGGGCAGCGTCCAGCGCCCCGGAGATTGGGTGGATTTCCAATGGGGCGACTGACGGCGACACGCTGAAGCTGCGCCAGAACAAGACGGGGAAAGCTCTGCAGTTGCCTTGTACCAAGGCGCTAAAGGCAGCGCTAGATGGGGCAAAACGTGATCTCGGGTTTTCCCCACATCCATCACGGCACATTCTCACGCGCTCAGACGGTTCAGCGATGAGTTATCACACGATGGCGCGAGTTATGGTGAAAGAGCGTAAGCGTCTGGGATTGCTGGCTTTTGATCAACACGCATTGCGCTACCGAGGAGTGATGGAGCTTGCCTGGGCCGGGTGCACGGACGATGAGATCGCCAGCTACAGCGGCCACACATCAAAGAAGATGATCATCAAATATGCGGGGGAAGCACGCCAAGTCATGCGAGCGCGGCAAGCCGCAGCCAAACGGAAATAGCCAAGAACAGAACCCGCACAGAACGAGAAACTGATACCCGAGGTGATACCCCAATGAGCAGCGTAGATCATAAGTTATTGAAAATATTGGAGGCGAGTACCGGAATCGAACCGGTGTACACGGATTTGCAATCCGCTGCGTAACCACTCCGCCAACTCGCCATGTGGTCCGACTGAAGTAGGCTGCATTTCTCGCGAACGCAAGTAGCGAACCCGTCGTGCGGCCATCCAGCTTGTCTTGTATCGCGAAGCAGGTGGAAAGCGCGTGGGACAGGTGTTGGATGCGCAGACTGACGGCTTCGAGGGAGACCTTGTCGCTCTCCAACATCTGTGCTTGAAATAGAGCCACGCCACCAGTCGAAAGAGTTCGTTGAATGGCCGATTTTGCCCAGCGTCGAATTACAATGGTTGACACCCAGGTACGTCCCTCGGATGTCACGAGCTTCCGGATCCTGGACGCCATGCTCTCGGTCCCGCGCGAACTCTTCGTGCCGTCCGAGCAGGAGGACGCGGCCTATGCGGGCGTGAACGTGCTCATTGGGCGCGGGAGAGTGGTGCTCGCGCCACGCACGATGGCGAAGTTGCTTCAGGCGGCGGACATCCAGCCTGACGAGCTCGTGCTCGATGTGGGGGCAGGGCTTGGATATTCGTCGGCACTGGCTGCATGCATGGCCGAAGCCGTGATCGCCCTGGAGGAAGATGCCGAACTGGCTCGTGAAGCGGAAGGCGCCTTGAGCGAGGCATCGGCCGACAACGTGGCCGTCATCAATGGCGCCCTCGCGGACGGTGCGTCGAAGCATGGACCATATGACGTGGTGTTGATCGAGGGTGCCGTGCAAGACATCCCGGACGCTCTCGTCGACCAGTTGAAGGAGGGCGGGCGCATCGCGGCGATCTTTCTGGAAGGTGCGCTCGGCACGGCGCGCGTGGGCTACAAGGATGGGCAAGGCGTCAGCTGGCGGTTTGCCTTCAATGCAACGGCTCCGGTTCTGCCGGGGTTCGAGAAACGGCGCGAGTTCGCGTTGTAGGAGTAGGAGACGCGACATGCTGGGCTGGGCGAGAAAGTCGGGATTGGCGTTGATTGGGGCGACGCTGTCGATGCAGCCCGTGCTGGCGGAATCCCTGTCCGACGCCTTGGCCATGGCGTACCGGACGAGCGGGCTCATCGAGCAGAACAGGGCCGTCCTGCGGGCCGCCGACGAAGATGTGGCGCAGGCCGTCGCTGCGCTCCGCCCGGTCATCAACTACACGCTCGGAGCGAACTATTCGAACCGGATGCCGAACGACGGCGGCTCGCTTGCGGCTTCCCTGTCGGTTGGCCTGGGCCTGTACGATGCCGATCGACGCAAGCTTGGTGTCGATGCAGCGAAGGAGACCGTTCTGGCAACCCGGGCCGCGTTGGTGGACGTGGAGAACTCGGTCCTTCTGAACGCGGTCACGGCCTATCTTGGCGTGCGCCGTGCGGAGGCCTTCGTCGAACTTCGGGAAAACAACGTGCGACTCCTGACCGAGCACCTCCGCGCGACACGCGACCGATTCGAAGTGGGAGAACTGAGCCGTACGGACGTATCGGTCGCCGAGGCCCGGCTGGCTGCGGCAAGAAGCGGCCTTGCAGCGGAGGAAGGCAGCTTCGCGAGAGCCCGGGAACAGTACAGGGCAACAATTGGAAGTTACCCCGGCGCCCTTTCGCCTCCCCCTGATCCACCGAACGTGCCGGCGTCCGAGGAAGAAGGGCGTGCGATGGCGCGGCAGCACAACCCCCAGCTGAGGCAGGTTCAGCACCAGGCAAAGGCCGTGGAAATCGGTGTCGAACGTGCAGCACGCAGCAGGCTTCCAACCCTCTCCGGAACGGCAGGAATGGAATTCAACGACGATGGAGAGGGGACGGCCAGCGTCGGAATCCAGTTGAGCGGACCGATCTACCAAGGGGGCACGCTGCCCTCGGCGCTGCGGAAAGCGCAAGCGCAGCGCGACCAGGTGCGGGCGCAACTCCATACGACCGGACTCATGGTGGATCAGCAGGTGAGCAATGCCTATTCAACCCTTGCGGTGGCCGAAGCTGGCATCGAGTCATCCGAGCAGCAGGTCGGCGCGGCGCAACTGGCATTGCAAGGCGTGCGGGAGGAGTTCCAGTTGGGCGCGCGCGCATCGCTTGAGGTTCTGGACCAGGAACAGGAACTCCTTGACGCACAGACAAACCGAGTATCGGTCGAAATAGATCGCCACATTGCGGCCTATCAAATCCTGGACGCGATCGGCGTCCTTACGGCCAAGTCCTTAGGTCTGGACGTTCCGATCTATGACCCGCAAGCCTACTATGACGCCGTAAAGGGCGCACCTGGCCGTTACGCCAGTCCGCAAGGCGAGAAGCTCGACCGTGTCCTGCGCGCCATCGGTCAAGAATAGCCGCCGTTCCGGTCCTGGGTGCGGCGCTGGCATTGGCACGCGCCTGGTTTCAAGTCGAATCAGGATGCCCGCACAGGATTTTGCCTGTCGGGCGAATCCGGCCGGGCGGTTGATGACAGGGGTTTCGGATGATTGCATCCGCAGCATTCGAAAGGCTTGTTCTCGTCGAGTGGCAGTTGGTGGAGTCGGTTCACGCCGCAAGGCCGGAGATGAATTATTTTTCAGATCAGTATGTTGTGTCTCAACCTTCAAGCGCAGTTCTGTGACCCGGACGTCAGGCAGAGGCTTGGGCGAAGTGTCGTGGCGGGACTCCCTTGAGTTCGGCGCCAGCCTCGTTCGAGCCATGAGGCGCCAACTGCGAAGGACGGTGGTTCCGTCGTTCCCAAGGGGGCTGAAGCGGCAGGAAATCCCGTTGCAGGCGAGGGGTCGGGTCGTTGCGCCGCGAGGCGGCGTACCTGATCCGTGAAGAACGCGAGAGTGACTTCGACAATCCACTCCGATGCCACACTTTCATGCTTGTTCAGGACATGGTCGAAAGTGCGGGCAGATTCCAATCTGTCGGATAACGGCATGAGGCGCTGAACCTGTGAACACTCCCGCTCACCTGATTCTGGGGGCCGCCGCGTTTTCCAGTCCGGCTCGAAAGGGTAGCTTCCGGGCTGCGGTTCTTGGCGCGCTCGCGCCGGATGTCTCGCTCTACGTTATGGCGTCGGTGTCCATTTTCGTCTTGGGCATATCGCCAAATGTCGTCTTTCGAGACTACTATTACTCCGATGCCTGGCAGACGGTATTCGCCGTCGACAACAGTTTCGTTCTCTGGGGCGTCATTTGCGTTGTTGCCCTTTTGCTGCGCAGGCCTCTTGCATTGGCATTTGCAAGCGCCGCGCTTCTTCATCTCGCGCTGGATTTCCCGTTTCACACGCACGATGCGCGCCAGCATTTCTGGCCGGTCTCGGACTGGGTCTTCGAAAGCCCTGTCAGCTACTGGGATCGCCATGCACATGCAGGCATTGTCGGCACGTTCGAAGTGACCCTGTCGGTTGTGCTGTCGATGTTTCTACTCGTGCGGTTTCGAAGCTGGGTTGTCCGAAGTGTGGTCATCGTGCTGCTCGGTACCGAGCTCTTCAGTTCGAGTGTCTGGCAGTTTCTCTGACGGTCGATCATCCGGTGTTCCGGGTTCCGCCTGACGCCAGGGTTCCGCGCAACTTGGGCAACACGCACGCGAATTGCCGCATCCTGCTTGCCTGGAAATGCGGTTCGTTTCGTGCATCCGGTTCCGCGTGCACTGCGCCGTCAGCCGGTTGGCAATCCCTTGACGGAACTTGAACCCGTTCGACCCCAAGACCGGCAATCCAAAAGAACGCGCAGTTGGTCCCGGCTCGACCGGGATCATGCGCAAGACGGTCGGACGGCGTGCCCGGCCCCTGGATGGCATGCGCGGCACGAACATGATGCCGTTGCGACGTCAGACTTTCTCGATCCGGATCGCCACTGGTGCGGATGCGAGCACGTCGGTGCCGTCCATGTTCGCAATGGCCTTGTGCAGCGCTTCCTGCTGTGCCTCGTGAGTGACGATCAAGACCGGCGCCGTCGCTTCCGTATGCCTGTACTGGCGCATGCGGTTGATCGAGATCCCGGCATCTCCAAGGACAGCGGCAATCTTGGCAAGCGCGCCCGGTCTGTCGACGAGCTGCATGCGCAGATAATAGGCTGCCGGAACGGCGTCGTCGTCGCGTTTCGCCTCCGCCAGTTCGCACGCCGGCCTTCCAAAGACCGGTCGTGCCGAACCTCGGGCCAAGTCGCAGACGTCACCGATGACCGCGCTCGCCGTCGGGCCTTCTCCGGCACCGGCACCCTGCAGCACGACCTGACCGACGCTGTCGCCTTCCAGTACGATCATGTTCGATGCACCCTCAAGCTGGCCAAGTGGCGACTCCGCGGGCACGAGGCAGGGTGACATCCGCGCGTCAATCCCGCGCCCCGTCCTCTGCGCAACGCCAAGGAGCTTGATTCGGAAACCCATGTCGGCCGCCTGCTCGATATCCTCGATCGAGATTCGCTCAATGCCCTCGATGTGGACCGCGTCGAAGTCAACCTTGGTGCCAAAGGCCAGTGCAACGAGAATCGCGAGCTTGTGCCCGGCATCGATTCCGCCAACGTCGAGATTCGGGTCCGCTTCCAGGTAGCCAAGCTGTTCACATTCCGTGAAGACCGTCTGATAGTCGAGGTTGGCCGATTGCATCCGGGTCAGGATGTAGTTGCAGGTGCCGTTCATGACGCCCATGACGCGGGTGATTTCGTTGCCTGCGAGACCCTCGGACAACGCCTTTATGCAGGGAATCCCGCCCGCGACGGCCGCCTCGTACCGGATGGAAACGCCGGCCTGTTCCGCTGCCTCGCCGAGAGACTGCCCGTGGACGGCCAGAAGCGCCTTGTTGGCGGTGACAACGTTCTTGCCTGCCGAGATGGCCGCCTCGATTGCCCGCTTCGCGATCCCGTCGGCCCCGCCGATCAGCTCGACGAACACGTCTACGTCGTCACGGCTTGCCAGAGAAACCGGATCGTCCGCCCAATCGTAGTCGGCAATCCGGATCCCCCGATCCAGGTCCTTGCTTCTGGCCGTGACGGCCGAGATTGCGATTTCCCGCCCCGTACGGGCCTTCAGGAGCTCGGCCTGGTTCTGGACAATGCGGACCGTTCCGACACCGACCGTGCCGAGGCCTGCAATTCCGAGACGTAGCGGGCTGGTCATTGAAGTGACTCCACTGTGATCCCGTGCGCGTTAGCCGCTTGGCGTGGAAGACGCAATGCGGCTATCGCGCCAACTCGCTGCGGAGCGCCTCAATGTCGTCCGGATCGGCGATCTCGCGCCTCATTGTTCTGGCCTGGCTCTTCAACTTGGTTGCGCGAGCGCTCAAGGCGTCCAATTGGTTGTCAGTTCCCGGTTGCGCCGAGGATTGCGGTTCGATGACCTCGTCGATCGGCTTGAGTATCGGCCAGGGCCCGCTTTCATCCAGGCTGGGTGCGCCGGTCGTGTCCGGCCAGTCGACGCAGCCAGCCAGCAAAACGGTAGACACGAGTGCGATGCGCATGGACGGGATCCTATTTTCGGATGAGGCAAAAAGCCAGCAAGCAGAAAAGCCGATTGATTCGGGCACCCGTTCACATACAAGCGGAACGTCCATTGCGCACTGGCTTTCCGGTGCGCGTTGCGGGGCCCGACGATGCTGGCGGACGTCACGCGACCCGGGTCGGATTGCGGGGGCGTTGTGAAACGGATTATGTCGCGATGAACGAAGAGGAAGAGGTCGTGCTTGAAATCACCCCTTCGCCGGTGCGCCGGTGGATGGCGATTCTGGCATTGGGGCTTCTCGGCATTCTCATGATAAAACTGGCCTTCGAGGAGATGCCGGATCTCTGGCGGCTGTTCTTCGTGCTGCTTGGAGCCGGGATCCTCTGGTCTGCATACCGGCTTCGCCAGGCGACCATGGATGGCCTCGTCCTGACTCGTGCCGGTCTGCGGACCATCAGCGGAAGAACCTTGGTAGGCGTGGAGAATGTCGCAAGAGTCGACCGCGGCCTTTTGGCTTTCCGGCCCTCGAACGGATTCATGGTGCGCTTGAAGCGGCCGGGGGCCGCGGGATGGGCACCGGGCCTCTGGTGGCAGATCGGGCGGCGCCTTGGCGTGGGAGGAACCTTGTCGGGCGGCCAGGCAAAGGCGATGGCCGACTTGCTGGCGGACTTGGTCGCGGAACGGGAAGAACAGGGGACGGACCGGGATTGACCGGCCGCAGTCGCGACGGACCTGTCGGATTCAGATCGTCAAAATGACTGACCCCGCTCGTCCTCCCGCAGCGATGACATCGTGCGCACTTGCGCAATCCGCGAGTTCAAACCGGTCGGAGATGCGAAACGTGAGCGCATCCCGGTGAAGGAGGTCCGTCAGTTCCCTGATGGTCCGTTCGCGCCGCTCGGGCGACAAGAGATAGACCAGCAGGAGTTCGACCGTCACGGATCTGAACATCATCGGATAGAAGGGCAGCGTCGGCGTCATGTCCAGCGCCGAGCCGAAAGCCGCAATCGTGCCGCGCTCCGCGATGATCCGGGCGTTGGTTTCGGCGTTCTTTCCGAACTCGACTTCAACGATACGGTCAACAAGACCACCCTTGGTGCATTCAAGAATCTCGTCGGCCAGCGCGTCGCTCGCGTAGTCGAAGACATGGGCCGCGCCTGCGGAATGCGCGGCCGCGAGACCCGCATGTCCGCGCGCCGTGGCAATCACGCGTGCCCCGGACGCGGCCGCGACCTGGATGGCCAGGTGACCGACCGTCCCCGCACCGCCGCTCACAAGAACCGTTTTGCCCTCGACCGGCCCTCCGCCAAGAACCGCATGGCAGGCCGTAAGGCCGGGAATGCCAAGAACCGCGCCCGCCTCGAAGCTCACGTTTTCGGGCAGGGCGACTGCCTGGCTCGCGGGCAGCGCAATGTACTCCGCCGCCGTTCCGAAGGCGCGTTGCCACTGCCCGTTCCAGATCCAGACGCGCTCGCCAACCCTGTCTTTGGGAACATCGTCGCCCACGGCCTCGACCACGCCAGCGCCGTCACTGTGCGGGATGATCTTGGGGAAGGGCGGCCGGGTTACGCCCGGTCGACCGCCTGCGCGCATCTTGACGTCGGACGGGTTGGCGCCCGAGGTGCTGAGCCGGACAAGCACTTCGCCGCTTGCGGGCTCGGGAGCGGGAAGTTCCTCAAGTGTCAGAACGTCGCCCGCGGGGCCGAAGGTCTCGTAAGTGATTGCGTGCATGTCGTCCTCCAGGGCCGTTCGTGATTCCCTCGCGATCACTTCGGAACATGTCCGGTCGAGTGCCAGAAGAATCAGGATGCAAGGGCACGATGCTGTTGTTAAGCTGGTTGCAGAATCTGGCGGCGAACCTTTGGAGAAGTCTGATGAATGCGTCAAGGACAGAGACGACGTTTCGCGAAAGCGTTGACCTGATGTTCAACCGTGCCGTGGCGCTGATGGATCTTGCGCCGGGCCTCGAGGACAAGATACGCGTTTGCAACTCCACCTATACCGTGCGGTTCGGCGTCAAGATGAGGGGGAGCATTCACACCTTCACAGGCTACCGTTCCGTGCACTCCGAGCACCTGGAGCCATGCAAGGGAGGGATTCGCTATTCGCTCAGTGTCAACCAGGACGAGGCGGAGGCGCTGGCCGCACTGATGACGTACAAGTGCGCCTTGGTCGAAACGCCATTCGGCGGCTCGAAAGGCGGGCTTCGCATCGATCCTCGGGAGTATGATGTGGATGAAATGGAACGGATCACCCGCCGGTTCGCCTACGAACTTGCCAAGCGTGACCTCATTCATCCCAGCCAAAACGTGCCGGCCCCTGACATGGGCACCGGCGAGCGTGAAATGGCCTGGATCGCCGACCAGTACGCGCGGATGAACACCACGGACATCAATGCGCGCGCCTGCGTGACCGGAAAGCCGCCCCATGCCGGCGGAATCCAGGGTCGTGTCGAGGCGACCGGGCGGGGCATCCAGTATGCGCTGCAGGAATTCTTCCGCCATCCGGAAGACGTGGCCGAGGCGCGTCTCTCCGGCACGCTTGATGGCAAGCGCGTGGTCGTTCAGGGCCTTGGCAACGTGGGATTCCATGCCGCGAAGTTCCTGAGCGAGGAGGACGGTGCCATCGTCGTCGCGGTCATCGAGCACGACGGCGCCCTGGTCTGTGACGACGGACTGGACATCGAGGCGGTGGGCAGCTGGATCAAGCGCCACGGCGGCGTCACGGGATACGCCGATGCGATCCACGTCAAGGACGGCAGCAAGGTTCTCGAGAAGGAATGCGACATCCTCATTCCAGCAGCACTTGAGGGCGTGATCAATCTGTCCAATGCCGACCGGATCAATGCGGCCATGATCATCGAAGCCGCGAATGGACCGGTGACGGCCGGGGCAGACGAGATCCTGCGGTCGAAGAGCGTGCCCATCATTCCCGACATGTACGCAAATGCCGGGGGCGTAACCGTTTCGTACTTCGAATGGGTCAAGAATCTCAGCCATATTCGCTTTGGCCGCATGCAGCGCCGCCAGGAGGAGGCGCGACACATGCTCATCGTCAACGAACTGGAACGGTTGAGCGACCATCTGGGGGATGACTGGTCGCTCAGGGGCGACTTCAAGGAAAAGTACCTGAGGGGCGCCGGCGAACTGGAACTGGTTCGTTCGGGGCTCGACGACACGATGCGGGGCGCCTACCAGGCGATGCGCGAAACCTGGCGATCCCGGAATGACGTGACCGACCTGCGCACGGCGGCATACATTGTCGCTATCGAGCGCGTTGCGTCCAGTTACGAGGCCAAGGGCCTTTGAGCGATTGAGCTTCAGGTCCGGGTTTCGGGGCAAGACCTGCGTCAATGCCCCGGGAGCACGGGCGTGGCGTCCCGCAAGCGACCTTGTCCGGCAGCCGGACTTCGGTCGGCTTCGGCGCGCCGTGAGTTCTGGACAAGGTCGCCCCCGACACGGATAGTTGCACCATGAGTCTCCCGCCTGGCTTCCTGGATGAACTGACCTCCCGCACCTCGCTCAGCCGGATCGTGGGCAGGAAGGTCACCTGGGACGCCCGCAAGTCGAAACAGGGCAAGGGGGACATGTGGGCGCCGTGCCCGTTCCACCAGGAAAAGACCGCATCGTTCCATGTCGACGACCCGAAGGGCGTCTACTACTGCTTCGGTTGTCACGCGAAAGGCAATGTCTTCAAGTTCATCCAGGAGACCGAGAACGTCTCCTTCATGGAGGCGGTCGAGATCCTGGCTCGCGAGGCGGGAATGCAGGTGCCGCAGCCGGACCCGGAGGCCCGGCGGAAGGCGGACCGAAGAACCCGGCTCGCCGAGGTCATGGAACAGGCGGTTCAGCATTATCGCTTGAAGCTGAAGGCTGGCGCGGGCGCTGCCGCCCGGGACTACCTTTCGGGGCGAGGGCTGTCCGAGGAGGCATTGACCCGCTGGGAGATCGGCTTTGCTCCCAACGAGCGGCAGAATCTCTTTGCGCATTTCACCGGCAAGGGCGTAGAGGCCGATCTCGTGTTCGATGCAGGACTGGCGGCGCGGCCTGATGACGGCGGCGCGCCCTATGATCGCTTCCGTGACCGAATCATCTTTCCCATACGCGATCCGAGGGGCGTTGCGGTTGCGCTTGCAGGGCGTGCAATGGAGCCGAACACGTACGCCAAGTACCTGAACTCGCCGGAGACCGAACTCTTCGACAAGGGCAGGTGCCTCTACAACCATGGACCGGCGCGGAAGGCGGGCGGCAAGGCGCCGCTGATCGTTGCCGAAGGGTACATGGACGTGATCGCGCTGTCTGAAGCCGGGTTCGAAGCGACGGTCGCGCCGATGGGGACGGCCGTCACCGAGCAGCAGTTGAGGCTCATCTGGCAGATGCATGATGAACCTGTCATCGCGCTGGATGGAGACGCGGCCGGGTTTCGCGCGGCGGGGCGTGTTGCGGAGCTGTCTCTGCCGCTCCTGGAAGCCGGAAAGTCGTTGAGATTTTGCATGATGCCCGAGGGGATGGATCCCGACGATCTCATCCGCGCCAGCGGAACGGCTGCCATGCAGCGCCAGGTCAAGGAGAGCCTTCCCCTGCTGCAACTGCTGTGGCGGCGCGAGACCGAAGGCAGGAGCTTCGACAGCCCGGAGCGGAGGGCGACGCTGGACCGCACGTTGCGGGCCGCGATCGGGCGCGTGCAGGACCCATCGCTGAGGCGGCACTACAACGACGAGCTCTTTCACTTGATGAGATCGTTGTCCGATGCACGGCGCCCGGTGCGCCGCACGGGCTTTCGGCAGGGTGCGGGATGGCCGGGCCAGGCGGCAGGTCCGATGTCCGCGACCAAGACAAGTGCGCTTGTTTCCTCGGATGCCCGGGCCCACGAGCACCTGAAAGAGGCGGTGATCCTGGCCAGCCTCGTGACGCACCCTGGCCTCGTGCCACGCTTTGTCGCCGAGCTTGAGCAGCTTGACACGACGAGGACCGAACATGAGGCCGTGCGCAAGGCGCTTCTGGCGGTCGAGGATTCGGGCCGTGAGGCTGTCGAGGCAAATTGTGGCTCCCAGGCCCTTGAAAAGCTGTTCCGCTCCCGCCATGTGCACATCGCGCCTGCCATGCAGCCAGGTGCCGACGAGGAATTCGCCGCCTTGGCCGTGGCTAAGGAATTCGAGAACCTTGTCGCCAAGCGCGGTGCGCACAAGGACATTCAGGAGGCGATGCAGGACATCAGGGGCGACGCCGACGAATCGCTGACCTACCGGCTCAGCGAGGCGGCCCAGACATTGACCGGCTCCGACCGGGCCGCCGCCGAGGACGAAACCGAATACGATGTCGGCCCGAACGGTGCGCGCATGAACCGGAAGGAACGAAGCGAGCTTGACGCCCTGATCGAGGGCCTGGATTTCGAGAAACCGCGTGGCAGGACATAGAGAGACGTTCACGCTGTGGCAAAAGTCTTGAGGTGCGGATAGAGAATCAGTGATTCGCGCCAGATGATTCGCGAGACGCCGAATCACCACAGATTCCCGGGAGGGGCGAATGGCTGCCAAGGACACCAGCGACGAACAGAAGACGGAAGATCAGGAAGGCGAAGTCGTTCTGGACATGAGTCAGGCGGCGGTCAAGAAAATGATCGTCGAGGCTCGTGAGAAGGGTTACATCACCTACGATCAGTTGAACCGGGTCTTGCCGCCCGATCAGGTTGCGTCCGAGCAGATCGAGGACGTGATGTCGATGCTATCCGAAATGGGCATCAACATCATCGAGGACGAAGAGGACGCCGACACGGACGACGACGGCAAGAAGCCGCAGGCCTCGACCGAAGTGGTCGAGACGTCGAGTTCCCGCGAACTTGCGGTGTCCCAGACGGAGACCGAGAAGCTGGACCGTACGGATGACCCCGTACGGATGTACCTGCGGGAGATGGGATCGGTCGAACTCCTCTCCCGGGAGGGCGAGATCGCGATCGCGAAGCGGATCGAGGCCGGCCGGAACACGATGATCGCAGGGCTTTGCGAAAGCCCGCTTACCTTCCAGGCGATCACGATCTGGCGACAGGAGCTTCTGGACGAGGAGATTCTCCTTCGGGACGTCATCGACCTCGAAGCCACGTTCGGGAATTCCATGGACGTGTCGGACGACGATGAGGACGATGCCGCCGCCGATGACGCGAATGCGAAGCCGTCGAAGAAAGGCGAAGAGCAGCCCGAGCTCGACGCTGACGGAAACCCGATCCAGAAAGACGTTGACGAGGACGACGACGAGGCCGCGAACATGTCGCTTGCAGCCATGGAGGCGGCCCTAAAGCCTCGTGTCCTCGAAACCCTGACACAGATCGCAAAGGACTACGCGAGGCTGTCAAAGCTGCAGGACAGCCGCATCGCGGCGACCTTGAAGGAGGATGGCAGCTTCTCCATGCGGCAAGAGAACAGGTATCAGAAACTGCGCCTGGAAATCGTTGGCATGGTGAACGGGCTGGATCTGCACAACAACCGCATCGAGGCGCTGATGGATCAGCTCTACGGCATCAACCGTCGGATCATGTCGATTGATTCCGCGATGGTAAAGCTTGCCGACCAGGCGCGCATCAACCGTCGCGAGTTCATCGACCAATACCGCGGCCACGAGCTGGATCCGAACTGGCTGGACCGCATGGGCGAGAAGTCCGGGCGGGCTTGGCAGACGTTCGTTGGACGGTCGCCGGAGAAGATCGAGAGCCTGCGTGGCGACATGGCCCAGGTGGGCCAGTACGTGGGTGTCGACATCTCCGAGTTCCGCCGCATCGTCTCGCAGGTCCAGAAAGGCGAGAAGGAGGCCCGCCAAGCCAAGAAGGAGATGGTCGAGGCGAACCTGCGCCTGGTGATCTCGATCGCCAAGAAATACACGAACAGGGGGCTGCAATTCCTTGATCTCATTCAGGAAGGCAACATTGGCCTCATGAAGGCGGTGGACAAGTTCGAGTATCGGCGGGGATACAAGTTCTCCACCTACGCGACATGGTGGATTCGGCAGGCGATCACGCGCAGCATTGCCGATCAGGCGCGCACGATCCGGATCCCGGTGCACATGATCGAAACGATAAACAAGCTCGTGCGCACCGGTCGCCAGATGCTGCACGAGATCGGCCGCGAGGCAACGCCAGAGGAACTTGCCGAAAAGCTGCAAATGCCCCTCGAAAAGGTCCGCAAGGTCATGAAGATCGCCAAGGAGCCGATCTCGCTGGAAACGCCGATCGGGGATGAGGAAGATTCCCAGCTAGGCGACTTCATCGAGGACAAGAACGCGATTCTGCCATTGGACAGCGCCATCCAGGAGAACCTCAAGGAGACGACGACGCGGGTCCTGGCATCGCTCACCCCCCGGGAGGAGCGCGTGCTGAGAATGCGGTTCGGCATCGGCATGAACACCGACCACACGCTGGAGGAGGTTGGCCAGCAGTTCAGCGTGACCCGGGAGCGCATTCGGCAGATCGAGGCCAAGGCGCTGAGGAAGCTGAAGCATCCGAGCAGGTCCAGAAAGCTCAGGAGCTTCCTGGACCAATAGGCGGTTTTCCAAGGCTTCCGGGCGGTGGGCCGAGGCTGTCGCATCGGTCCTCAACGGACTCTGTGCTTCTTGCGGATCTTCTTTGGGACTGACCTCGGTCGGACCTTCGTCTCGCGCGTAACGGGCCCGATGCTGAACGACCGGGAGGGTGGCGACAGCGATCGCGGACTTGCCAAACGGAATGCGCTCGCCGAAGGTTGAGCGAAACTGGAAGGGTTTGCCGACATGCCGCACGCTGCGATGACTTCAGGATCCGTTGCCACGATAACCGGGGGTGCGTCGGGAATCGGCCTCGCCTCGGCAGAGTTTTTTGCCGCTGCGGGCATGAGACTTGCCATCGTGGACAACCGCGAATCCCTTCTGGAGCCAGCCGCCGGGCGGCTGAAGGCTGCCGGGGCGCCGGAGGTCATGGCGGAGGCGGTCGACGTATCGGACTTGGGCGCGATGCAAGCGCTGGAGGCACGGATTGCAGACCGGTTCGGAGGGACAGACATCCTGATGAACAATGCCGGCATTCAGCCGGGATCCTCGATGTTCGCGGATGGGGGAGACTGGAGGCGAATCCTGGACGTGAATCTCTGGGGCGTCATCACTGGAAGCCGCGTCTTTGCGCCGCGAATGGTCGAGCGCGCCCGGCCGGGCGCGATCATCAACACCGGGTCCAAGCAGGGCATTACGACACCGCCGGGAGACCCGGCCTACAACGTTTCCAAGGCGGGGGTGAAAGCCTTTACCGAGGCGCTGGCCTACGAATTGCGAAACACGGACGCATGTCGCGTAACCGCACATCTTCTCGTCCCCGGGTTCGTGTTCACCGACCTGACGCGCCGTGGCCGTACCGAGAAGCCGGCCGGTGCTTGGACTCCGGAGCAGACCGCGAGATTCATGCTGGAGGGCCTGAACAGGGGCGACTTCTACATTCTCTGTCCCGACAACGACGTCGACCGTGCCACGGATGAACGGCGCATGGCCTGGGCGATCGGCGACATCATCGAGAACCGGCCGGCACTTTCGCGCTGGCACCCGGACCATGCGGCCGCCTTCGAGGCCTTTCTCACGTCGGAATGAGCCAATTTCTCCTTACGGTCGTCGTCTCCGAGGATGGATTCATTGCACGTTCGGTCGGAGAACCTCCCCAGGCTTGGGCAAGCGCGGAGGAGCAGGAGCTCTTCTTCCTCGACGTGGAGGCCGCCGACTGGTCGATCATGGGACGGCACACGCACGAAGCGGCCGACAGGCCCGACCGGCGCCGAATCGTGTTCTCGACCAAGGTGAGCGGTTGGAGAAGGCCATCTCAGCTTTGGGTGGATCCGGATCGCCTGACCCCGCAGATGCTGCCTGAGCAGGTGCGCGAGGTGCATGCCCTGGCCCGCGGGCTGATTCTGGGCGGCACACGCGTCCATGACTGGTTTCTCGCCCATCGTGCCATCGATCGCGTGCACCTGACGGTCGAGCCGGTTCGGTTCGGGTCCGGGCTTTCAGTGTTCTCGGACGCGCGGAGCGCTGATCCGGTCGGGGAATTCACTGGGCGAGGCTTTGAAGTCGCCTCGGAAGAGCGGCTCAACTCGGCCGGAACGAGGTTTCTGGTGCTCGAGCCGGTGTCCGCCGAGAATGACGACGCATCGGCGCATATGGCGCGTTGAATTGGCCACTACCCAAAATGATGGAGGTGCCCTATAGTGCCTGTGCAGAAGAGGGGCAGGTTCCCCTAGACACAGTCAGGAGGGACGAATTATGCGCTGCCCGTTTTGCGGAAGTACCGACACGCAAGTCAAGGACTCGCGCCCGGCGGAAGACCATGTCGTGATTCGAAGACGACGGTTCTGCCCGGCATGTGGCGGACGGTTCACGACTTATGAGCGCGTTCAGTTGCGCGATCTCGTGGTCATCAAGTCAAGCGGCAAGCGAGAGAATTTCGACCGCGACAAGCTGGAGCGCTCGATTCGAATCGCCATGCAGAAGCGCCCGATCGAACCGGATCGAATCGACCAGATGATCAGCGGCATCGTCCGCAGGCTGGAAAGCATGGGCGAGACGGACGTTCCTTCGACGACCATCGGTGAGATCGTGATGGAGAGCCTGGATCGGATAGACACGGTGGCCTACGTGAGATTTGCAAGCGTTTACAAGAACTTCCAGGCTGCAGATGATTTCGATAAGTTCGTGAGCGAGCTTCGGCCCGCCCAAAGGAACGAGTGACTGCAACCGACTCTCGCCACATGGCGCATGCACTGGCGCTCGGGCGTCGGGGGTTGGGGCGCGTGTGGCCAAACCCGGCGGTAGGGTGCGTGATTGCGTGGGATGGTCGGGTTGTCGGGCGGGGATGGACCGGTGATGGCGGCACGCCGCATGCGGAGACACGTGCCTTGGCGCAGGCGGGACATGCCGCCAGGGGAGCGACGGCGTATGTCTCGCTGGAACCCTGTGCCCACGACGGAAGAACGCCACCCTGTGCCGATGCGCTGATCGAGGCCGGCTTGGCTCGCGTGGTCGTGCCCTTGGAGGATCCGGACGGCAGGGTGGCGGGGCGCGGCATCGAACGCCTTCGCGAAGCTGGAATCACCGTGGACGTCGGTCTCCTGGCGGGAGCAGCACGGGACGCCCATGCAGGATTCCTGTTGCGGGTCACGGAGGGTCGCCCGCTTGTCACGTTGAAGGTGGCTGTGACCCTTGACGGGCGAATCGCGACGGCGACGGGCGAAAGCCGCTGGATTACGGGCAAGGAGGCCCGCCGCGTCTCTCATGCGCTGCGAATGTCCCATGACGCGGTGATGGTCGGTGCCGGAACCGTCCGAATCGATGATCCGGACTTGACCGTGCGCGGCATGGGTGTCGTTCGCCAGCCAGTTCGCATTGTCGTGGGCGGCAGCCAATCCATTCCGCCCCAGTGCCGGCTCTTGGAGAACGTCGAAGACGCAGGACCGGTCTGGCTTGCTCACGGGCAAGGAGCGAGCGAGGGCGCATTGCCTTGGAAATTTGTGGGCGCGGATCTCGTGCCGGTACCGGCATCCGAAGGGCAGGTTGACGTGGCATGCCTGATGCAGGAGCTGGGAGCGCGCGGCCTGACACGGGTCTTGTGCGAAGGCGGCGGAGCGCTTGCAGCTTCGCTCCTGTCGGCGGGGTTGGTTGACCGGCTGGTGGTCTTTTCGGCGGGCAAGGTCTTGGGGGCGGAGGGAACGCCGTCGGTCGGCGCTCTCGGCATCAGGCAACTTGCCAACGCTCCGGAATTCGAGCTTACGGAACAGCGCCGGGTCGGGTCGGACCTCATGCATGTCTGGCGGCGAGACAATTCAGATTGAGTTGGCGTTTCGCGCGGCTTCCGCACGATCGCACGACTTGACTGCTTTGGCTCATTGCAATGGTTGAGGTGCTGGTCGCAGGCAGTTGGGGCAGTGAACCATGGTGGCGAACAGAAAGCCAAGGCCGACAGTGCCAGGCCTCTTGTGCAAGCGGCTCAACGGGTCTACCTGAACCGATGCAGCGAAAGGCGAAGCCATGTTCACTGGCATTGTGACCGACATCGGCGAAATCCTCAGCGTCGAGCGCGCAGGTGTCCTCGATGTCAGGATCGGAACGTCCTACGACGTTGGGAACCTCGAGATCGGGGCATCGGTTGCCTGTGACGGGGTCTGTCTGACCGTGATCGATTTTGGGCGTGACACTCGGACGTGGTTTGCCGTGCAGGCGAGCGAGGAAACGCTCTCCAAGACGAATCTGGACCGATGGGAACCGGGTCGGCGAATCAACCTGGAACGCGCCCTCAAGGTCGGTGACGAGATCGGTGGGCATATCGTTTCGGGACATGTCGACGGAACCGCAGTGGTCGGGGACATCCGGGAGGAGGGCGATAGCACGAGGATGGTTCTTGACGCCCCGGCAGAATTCGCCAGGTTCATCGCTCCCAAAGGGTCGATTGCATTGAACGGTACGTCATTGACGGTGAACGAAGTCGACGGTGCGCGCTTCGGCATAAATCTCATCCCTCACACCAAGGGTGTCACGACTTGGGGCGAGGCAAAGCTGGGCGACAAGGTGAATCTCGAAATTGACACGCTTGCCCGCTACGTGGCGCGAATGAACGAGGCAGCCTGAGGCGTCTGCGGTTCAATGCGCGGATTCGCACACTGACCGATTGCCGGTAGGGACGCCGACCCTGCGCCATGGAAATCGCGTTCCCCGAACACTGCTGGGATGCAGCAGGCTCGTCGTCAGAGTCGTTCCTTCCCGCGCCCATCGAAAGTCCGGCTCGCCGTTGTCCGGGGGGTTGCCTGTTGGAACTCTCTTGAACATCTACGACGGGAAATGTCCGCATGTCTTTCGGACAGGTCGGGCGAAGCCGTGCATTGCCTGCGTCGACAATGCGATCAAGATCCGCAGGGGTTTCCCGATGCAGCAGCATGTCCGCGAGTTCTGAGATGCGAGATCCAGGCACCAGCTCACGACCTCGCGGCGAGCGTGGAGACAGACGTGCCGTCAGCTGCTCAAAATGCGGGCTGCGTGGCGCGTGGGCGCTGAATGGCCACGATGACCAATAGGATCAACAGTGCCGGGATAAAGAAGATTTCCTTCGGCATACGGTCGTTTTCGACCGCAACCGCCTCGATCTGCGCCGGGGCGTCGCCGTAGAAATCATAGTCGTTGGCCAGTTGTTCGAAGTAGGGTGTGCCCGGGAAGGGTTCTTCCAAGGTGAGGATCCCGTCGCTCTCCAGCACCGTCAGTCCCACGGCTTCCAGCCTTTCCAGGCCGGTGCCCTCGGCCTCGGCTGTGTAGGCCAGCGTGATCGTGCCCACCACACCCGTGTCGAAATCCGGAGCCGCGACCCGCAACCTTGCCGTCGAGCCGACCGGCAGTTCTTCGAGCGCGGCAAGCGCGGCAGGGCCTGTCGTCTCCGCATACCTGTCCTGCCATTGATCGAGGAGAAAATCCGGTCGGAAGAGCATGAACACGACAAGCAGCATGACCACGGTTTCCCATTTGCGCGACTTGGCGATGAAATAGCCTTGGGTGGCCGCGGCAAAGACCAGCATGGCGACGAGCGAGACAAGGAACACCAGTACCGCCTTGGCCAGTCCCACGTCGATCAGCAGGAGATCCGTGTTGAAGATGAACATGAAGGGCAAGAGCGCAGTGCGGATGTCATAACTGAACCCCACGATGCCCGTCTTGATCGGATCACCGCGTGATATGGCCGCCGCCGCGTAGGCGGCGAGGCCCACGGGGGGCGTGTCATCCGCCAATATCCCGAAATAGAACACGAAGAGATGCACGGCGATGAGCGGCACGATGAGGCCCGACTGTGCGCCCACCGAAACGATCACGGGCGCCATGAGCGACGAGACCACGATGTAGTTGGCCGTGGTCGGCAGGCCCATGCCAAGGATCAACGAAAGCACCGCCACCAGTATCAGCAGGATCATCAGGTTGTCGCCGGCGATGGTCTCGATCACCTGGCCGATGATCTGATGAGCGCCAGTGAGCGAAATGGTTCCGACGATGATGCCCGCGGCACCGGTCGCGACTCCGATTCCGATCATGTTGCGCGCGCCGCTTTCGAGCCCGGCGACAAAGTCGTGCCAGCTGGTCAGCGCCTGGGCCGTGACACTGTCGGCAGTGCCGCGGAACATCCCTTTCAAAGGCCGGTGCGTCAGTGCCACGATGATCATCGCGATTGTCGCCCAGAAGGCCGAGAGCGCTGGCGAAAGACGATCCAGGTCCTCCGTGCGCACCATCAGGTTCCAGACCAGGACGAAGATCGGAAGCGCATAGTATGCACCGCCCAGGAAAGTGGGTGTCAGCCGCGGTGCCTCGACCACCTTGCTGTTGGGGTCATCGACCACGACGTCGGGAAACCTCGATGCCACGTACACGAGCGCCAGGTAGGCCAACAGCAAGAGCACGAGCGCCGGATAGATCGAGCCGCCGGGCGTTACCGTCTCCAGCATGCCACGAAAGCCGATCACGAGGAAGGTGATCACCGCCATGCCCAGGAAACCGGTCAGGAACAGCAACAGGATCAGGATCACGCCAATTTGCCGTCCAGGCTTTTTCAGTCCCTGCAGGCCCAGCTTCAGGCTTTCCAGATGCACGATGTAGAGCAGTGCGATGTAGGAGACTATCGCCGGCAGGAAGGCGTGCTTGATGACATCGATGTAGGGGATGTTGACATATTCCACCATCAGGAAGGCCGCGGCCCCCATCACTGGCGGGGTGAGCTGGCCGTTGGTTGACGAGGCCACTTCGACCGCACCGGCCTTTTCCGGTGCAAATCCGATGCGTTTCATCAGCGGAATGGTGAAGGTCCCGGTGGTGACCGTGTTGGCAATGGACGAGCCGGAGATCATGCCGGTCATCATCGATGACAGCACCGCCGCCTTGGCGGGACCGCCTCGCAACGCGCCGAGCAGCGCGATGGCCACCTTGATGAACCAGTTGCCGCCGCCAGCCCTTTCCAGGAGTCCTCCAAACAGCACGAAGAGGAAGATCATTGTCGTGGACACGCCAAGCGCGACACCGAATACGCCCTCGGTCTGCATCCAATAGTGACCCATCGCCTTGGCAAAGGACGCGCCGCCATAGTTGGTGACGCTGCCCACCCATTCCGAGTAGCCGCCGAAGAAGGTCAGCGCGAGGAAGGCCGAGGCGATGATCACCAGCGGCAGGCCGAGCGAGCGGAAGACCGCCACCATCAATACGCACATGCCGATGCCGGAGACGACGATGTCCGTCGTGGTCCACAAGCCCGGCCGGTCGGCAATCTCAAAGCGAAAGATGACAAGGTAGAGACAAGAGGCAACGCCCAGGATCAGCAGGATCCAGTCGTAGACCGGGATGCGGTTTCGGTGACCGAACATCGGAAAGGCGAGCGTCGCGAGGCTCAGCGCGAAGGCCAGGTGGACGTAGCGCGCCTGGGCCACGATGTTGGCAAAGTCGCCAATGCCCGTGATCTGGGCCAGAACCCCGGGCACCTTCGAGGCGATGTAGAGTTGGAAGAGCGACCAGATGATGCAGAGCGCAAAGATCAGTCTCTTGGCAAATGGTCCTGCATCGCGGCCACCGGTGTCGGCCTCTGCAACCATGTCCTCGGCGGTCTTGATCGTTGCGTCTGTCATCCCGAGTGCCAGTTGCTCGCTCAATTTCTGAAGAAAGAACGCCAGCGCATCGGGAATGCGCTGGCGCAGGTCTCAAGACATCCTGGTGACGTACTTATTCCAGCAGCCCCAGTTCCTTGTAAGCTCTCTCGGCCCCCGGATGCAGCGGAGCGGAAAGACCGTCGCTGACCATCTGATTGGCGTCGAGATTGGCAAAGGCCGGGTGCAAGCCGCGGAAGTCGTCGAGATTGGCCATCACCGCCTTGGCGACCACATAGGCCACCTCTTCCGGCACGTCCGCCGACGTCACGAAGGTCGCGCCTACGCCGAAGGTGGTCGTGTCGGTGTCGGTGCCGGCATACATGCCGCCCGGAATCGTTGCCACGCGATAGAAGGGGTTGTCCGCCACCAGCTTGTCGACCGGCGCACCGGACACGGACACGAGTTTCACGTCACATGTGGTGGTGGCTTCCTTGATGGCCGCGGCCGGGTGGCCGATGGTGTAGATCATCGCGTCAATGTTGTCGTCGCAGATCTGCTTGGCCATTTCAGAGCCCTTGTATTCGGTGGCAAGGGCGAAGTCGTCCATGGAAATGCCGAAGGCGTCCATCACCACTTCCATCGTGGCACGCTGGCCGGATCCCGGGTTGCCCACGTTCACGCGATGGCCCTTGAGTCCCTCAAAGGACGTGATGCCGCTGTCGCTGCGCACCAGCAGAGTGAAGGGCTCGGGGTGAACCGAGAACATCGCCCGAATGTCCGGGAATGGGTTGTCGGCGAACTTTGATGTGCCGTGGAAAGCGTGATACTGCCAGTCCGACTGGGCGACGCCGAACTCCAGTTCGCCGGCCTTGATCGTATTGATGTTGTAGACCGACCCGCCGGTCGACTCCACGGCGCAGCGAAGGCCATGCTCCTTGCGGTCGCGGTTCACGAGCCGGCAAATCGCGCCGCCGGTTGGATAGTAGACGCCCGTCACTCCGCCCGTGCCGATCGAAATGAATTGCTGATCCTGGGCAGCGGCGGGACCTGCGAAGGCAAGTGTCGCAGCCGTCAGCAGGCCAGCAGTGAATTTCATGTGCTTCATCTTATTCTCCGTGTCATTCTGCGCGCTTGCGCGCTTGCTTTGACCTGAGGATCGCCAGAGACTTCCGAGATGCAATGCAAAACCCGAAATTTCGGGCACGCCCCAAGTCTTGAAGATACCTTAGCGGCGAATGCGGGGAATGTAAAAGCCCTCTATGTCGCACACACCTGCGTTCCGGAGCATGCCAACCTGCGTGGCATCAGCGCCTCATGATCAAGCAGCCAACGCTTCATTTCTCAGGTGAGCACCGCACGGCATTCCTTCTCGTTTCGATGGCTCAGGCATGCGTGTCACAGTGGGACGTTGAATTTCCGCAGACCGGCATCTCGACCGCCCAACGTCGCCATGCCGCTCGACAACGCCGCGGTGTTGGCGGGTCAGTGGAGGTTGCCCGCGTGGAACTTTGCACTGAATTTCGTGAAAGTCCGCGAGGTTCGGTCATGCAGTTTCGGGAGTTCATTGCGGACGAGGTGTTTTCGCCGACGCTCATCGCCGATGCGTTGCGGACAACAAAGTCCGCGATCGCCGGCACGCTGGGTTTGGGAAGAGACGCGTTCACACGGGCTTCGTGCATCCGGGCACGCAAGACCCAGGTCCGCCTGCGCCAGGTGCAGGAAATCCTCAACCGAGTCGAAGCCGCAACCGGATCGTCACTCTCGGCCTATGCTTGGTTCCGGGCCGAGCCGCTGCCCGGTTGCGGCGGCGCAACGCGGGACCGGCTCCTGCGCGACGGCGGGGCAGAACATGTCCATGCGT
>JAJEAC010000003.1 GCA_022824315.1 Silicimonas sp. | reverse complement strand
CGGTTGCACGGCCTCGCTCTCTGGCTGCCTCCGGGTACCGACGCCAGCACGCGAAGGAAGGCCCGCGATGCCGCGATGGACCTGAGGCAGCTCTCCGGACGAGGCGTGGACGTGTCAGTCGCGCCAAGAAGCAGCGAGGACGGTGCATGGGCCGCCGATCCCAGGCGCTGGTGCAGCCCGGCAAAGACCTGGGTCACGGCAATTCCCGCAATTCACGAGCGGCGGCGGCCTCTAGACCTTGAAGAGATTGCGCGCTGGTGCCGCCATGCAGGCTTGCCGGAACCGGCGAAGTTTCGCTCGTCCCGCACCCCGTTTCGGCCTGGAGCGCTCGACCTGGCTCCGGTTGAGGTGAACCGGCCGGGCCGGCCGGGACTTCCCTACTCGCATGTCGAGCTTCAATTCGACGAGCCGGTTTCGGGACCGGTCGTGATCGGGTCGGGCCGACAGCGCGGCTTCGGGCTCTGCGAGCCGGTTTCGGAAGAACCGGCATGACCGGGCGTTCTCCGTCCCGGCCGCAACGCGACCTGCCGTCGATGCCCGCGTTTCCGGACTTCTACCGGGCGATCAACGGGAGAATGCCCTTTCCCTGGCAGGCGCGTCTGGCCGGAAGCGTTGGAGCGAACGCGCGCTGGCCTGCCGAAGTCGCCGTTCCGACCGGCCTTGGCAAGACCGCATGTCTCGACATCGCGCTGTGGTGGCTGGCATCGGAGGCGCATCTCGATCCTGCCATGCGCCGCGCGCCGACCCGCATCTGGTGGGTTGTCAACAGGCGCCTGCTGGTCGACGCGACCGCAGAGCATGCTGAAAACCTTGCATGTGCGCTCCGCAAACCTGAAAGGCTTGAGAGCAAGAGTGCGACCGGAATCGTTGCGGATGTTGCGCACAGGCTTTGCGCCCTGTCCGCCGGAAACGCGGCGACCCCTCTCGACGTCATTCGGCTGCGGGGCGGCGTGTCGCCTGAATTGCCCACCGATCCGTCCTGCCCGACCGTACTCCTGTGCACGTTGCCGATGTACGGCTCCAGGCTCCTCTTTCGCGGCTACGGTTCGAGGCTGCGCCCTGTCGATGCCGCCATGGCGGGCACCGACAGCCTTGTCCTGCTTGACGAATCCCATCTTGCGCCGCATCTCACGAGACTGATCCCCGCGCTCGCGGAATGCGCGCCTGCAACCAGCGACGTTCTTCCCGCAGGACGATCCCGTCCCGTGCAGGTTTCGCTGACCGCGACGGGAAATCAGGAGCCCGGATCCCGCCTTGATCTTGACGATGCAGACCTTGGCCATCCTGTCGTCCGGCAGAGGCTCGACGCCGCGAAATCCCTCGAACTGCGGGACTTCGCGGTCGGCAGCTCCATGCCCAAGGCTGACCTGGGATCCCGGATACTGGCCGACGCCGCACACGAACTCGTCAAGGAAGCCGCCGATCCGGCATCGCTTCTTGTGTTCGCAAACACTCCCGGCACCGCGCGCGGGGCATTCGACCGGCTGCGAAAGACACATGCGAACTCCGAAGCAGACGTGCTGCTCCTGACCGGGCGGATGCGCGAGCGCGAGGCGCAGATGATGCGCGACCGGTTGCTTGATCCCGTTCACGGCATGGCGGCGACGCGCGAAGCCGGCAGGGGCCGCGACCGGCACCTGATCGTCGTTGCGACACAGACCCTGGAGGTCGGAGCGGACCTCGATGCGGAGTATCTGGTCATCGAGCAATGCGGCGTCCGGGCGCTCACGCAGCGGCTCGGCCGATTGAACAGGCTTGGACGGCATCCCCATGCCCGGGCAATCTACCTGCATCTCCCGCCTCCGAAGATCGGCGGGAGAGATGCCGGAAAGGCTGCCTGGCCTGTCTACGGCGAAGAGCCCCTTCTGGTCCTGAAGCGACTCGAAGTCGCACTCGGCATCGATGGCCGGGTGTCCCTCTCGCCGGGACGGATAGCCGAAGTCCTGGGGGCACCGTCGGATGATCCGGGACAGGCTCCTGAAGTCATGCCCGAGATCCTCCGGGAATGGACCAGGACCACCGTGCCTCCGAAGGGCGAAGCTCCGGTCGAGCCGTACTTCAACGGCATTGCGGCTCCCGGGTACAGCGTGTCCCTGATCTGGCGGGCACACCTGCCGGACGAGAATGGCAGGCTCTGGCCCCGGGCGACCGACCGGGAGGCGATTTCGGTTCCGATAGGTGAAGTTCGCGAGGCGCTGGAAAACGATGAGTGCATTTTCCGCCTGGCCGAAGATGGCGTGACGGTCGAGCGAACCGGCGGCGCAGGCTCGCTTAAGCCGAATGACTGCATGGTGCTCCCTTCCGATCGCGGACTCCTGGACGAGTTCGGCTGGAACCCGCAGGCGTGCGAACCTGTCATGGACGTCTCCCTGGCCGGCAAGGGACTGCCGCTCGACCAAGCTGCGATCGAACGGCTATGCGGCCTCTCCGGACTGAACAGCCTGATCGAAATGGCGACAGCCCATGAGCATGACGAAGATGGACCCGATCCTGCGGATCGAGACGAGGCTGTCGCAGAAATCCTTGAAGCAGTCCGTGCTGCGCCCGTGCCGCGCGGCTGGCAGGCTGAAGAATGGAACGAATTCGTCGGGTCCCTGACCACGCAAGTGGTGAATCCCCGCCACGAGGTGGCCCGTTTGCGGGTTGCTCGCCCGATCCCTGAAACCCTGATCGACGAATTCGACGAGCACTCGATCACGGGCGAGACGCAATGTCTTGATGCGCACGGCAAAGCCGTGGGTGAACGGGCGCGCAGCATCGCCGATTGCATCGGCATTCCCGGTGAACTGCGTGACGCCGTGGCGCTGGCCGGCAGGTTTCATGACGTCGGCAAGTCCGATCTCCGCTTCCAGCGATGGCTTGATCCCGGCGGGACCGCATCCTCGCCCTTAGCCAAGTCCAATGCACCCCGACATCTCTGGGAGTCTCTTCGGCACGGTTCCGGCTGGCCCAGAGGCGGACGGCATGAGGTCCTGTCAGCCCGGCTGGCAAGCGCATGGATCGACGCCGAACGGAGTCCGTTGTGCAGCGATGAACTGAGCGACCTGCTGCTCCACCTGATCATCAGCCACCACGGCAAGGGCCGACCGATCGCCCCACCGGTTCACGACGAAACCGAACAGACGCTGATCAGCGAACTTGAAGGGGTCCCGGTTGAAGCGCCGGCCAGTCTCGAACTGGTCGACTGGGAACAGCCTGGCCGTTTCCGGCGCCTCAACGAGCGTTTCGGGCCATGGGGACTGGCCCTTCTGGAATCCATCGTCATTCGCGCGGACCATGCAATGTCCGGTGGAGATCTGGCCGCGGACGAAATGAAGTCATGCCGGAAGTGACCTGCCCGGGATTGTCGGCCAATTGGGTCAACGGATGGCTGGCAGCCGTCGGAGCCACGGTGCTGGAACCCCGCATTCGGTTGCACTGGTCTCGGGACGCGACGCCGGTCGCGGTCATCTCGTCGCAGGACGGAGATCCCGTCGACGCCCTTGTTCCTGCATGGCCGAGCAGCGCCATGCTCGCCGATTTGCCGGTTGCGGAGAACTGGCCGAAAGCCGGTACCGAACATGGGGTTCGACTGCAGCGAAAGGTCCCGGTCGCGGCATTGCGGGCGCGCATGCGAAAGGCACGCGCGCATCCATTTTCCTGGACACTGACATCGACCATGACGGACCTCTGCGTCGACAAGGCGGGCAACGCCGGACATGCTCCATTCGACCCTGCCGGACCCGGCACGACCAAGTGGCTGCACCACCGCCTCACGAAGGCCCATGCCCATGTTGACCCGCCGGGTGAATGGATTTGTCGCTGCCTGGCAGGTCGCGGGCGGCGCGTGGAAGACAACGGGCTTGGATTCGACCAGACCCGTGTCGGATCGCAGGCCGACAAGTCGGGCAAATGGACTGATCCCGTTATCGAAGTCCTGGCCTTCTTCGGGCTGGCCTTGCTGCCTGCGCGCGGGGACGGCGTCGATCTGAGACTGTCCCCGTCCGCCGAGCTGACCGTACGGCAGAAGGGATGGCTGAAGCCGGCCAGGGCCGAGCGCCACTTCTTCTGGCCGGCCTGGAAACAGCCGCTTGACCGGAACGGGATCGATGCGCTGCTTGATGCCTGGAAACCCGAAGAACGGCGCACGTGGCACCGATACGGCGTCCATGCCGCATGGAAGAGCGTACGGTTCATGAGGACATCCGATGCCGACGCGACCAGGGCATACGGGGCGAGGCGACTGTGACCCTGGGACCTGTCATTCCGATCTCCGCCATCGAACATCTTGCCTGTTGCCCTCGGCAATGCGCCTTCATTCACTGCGACGGGATCTGGAGCGACAACGCCCATGCCGTCACGGGAAATCGGAAACATCGCCGGGTTGACAGCGGACGACATCGCAAGAAGAGGGGCCGTGAAGTTCTTCGGTCAATCCCCTTGTGGTCGGAAACGCTTGG
>JAJEAC010000177.1 GCA_022824315.1 Silicimonas sp. | reverse complement strand
TCCGAGGCGCAGGCGACCATCAGCCACCCGCGACGATACACCTTGTCGACCTCCTGCCGGTAGAACTCCGGCGTCAGGCGTTCGTAAAAGTTGATCCGGTTGCTCAGGCCGGTCAGGTCGCCGGCGAAGGTCGTGGTCGTCCTTTGCGTCATGGTGTTCCCATCGTCATAGGGGAATCGTTCGCGCGATCCTCTTGAATTCCCGGGTCTGCTCGGTCAGAGCGATTTCAGTCGGCAGCCGCTCCATCGAGCTGGCGCCGTAAAATCCGTGACAGTGATGCGTATTCGACAGGATGTAGGCGGCATCGCCGGGCATCGAAACCGGGCCGCCATGGACGAGCACGACCACGTCGTCCCGGACAGACCTCGCCGCTTCCGCCCATTCATCGACTATTGCAGGACAATCCTCGAGCTTCAGCGCGGTGTCCGCCCCAATCGAACCGCCGGTCGTCAGCCCCAGATGACAGACAATGACATCGGCGCCGGCCTCTGTCATCGCCATGGCGTCTTCGGAAGAAAAGACATAGGGCGTCGTCAGCATCTCCCGTTCATGTGCCATGCGGATCAGGTTCACTTCCTGGTCGTAGGACATGCCGGTCTCTTCGAGATTCTGGCGAAACACTCCGTCGATAAGCCCGACCGTGGGGAAGTTCTGAATCCCGGCGAAACCGAGCCGCCGGAGGTCTTCCAGATAGCAGTCGAATATGCAGAACGGATCGGTCCCGTTAACTCCGGCAAGCACCGGCGTGTGCTGCACGACGGGCAGGACTTCGCGGGCCATTTCCAGAACGATGTCATTGGCATTGCCGTAGGCCAGAAGGCCCGATAGCGATCCCCGACCCGCCATCCGGTAGCGCCCAGAATTGTAAATGACGATCAGGTCGATTCCGCCGTTCTCCTCACATTTCGCCGAGAGCCCGGTCCCCGCTCCGCCGCCGATGATCGGCTCGCCGGCCTCAACCATCGTCCGGAGCTTCTCGATCAATTCGCTACGGGTGAAACGCGCCATGCTTCAGCCCTCCACGATCTCCTGGAAGCTGTTCACAACCGCTTCCGCGAATTCGGGATCGTTGATCGCGTGGGGCACACGGATGAGTCTGCGAGTCCCGGTCTGTTGCACCGTGCGTTCCAGCGCATTGAACAGCGCGGCGTCCGCCTCGGCGTCATGGAACGGCGCACCCTCGACATCGATGATCGAAACGCCCTTCTCGGGAAGCAGAAATCGCACGGGGCCTTCCATCAGGTTGAGCTTCTTGCCGATCCATTCGCCGATGCGCGCATTTTCTTCCGCGGTCGTGCGCATCAACGTCACCTGCTCGTTGTGGACCAGCAACTGTCGGTCCCTGTAGTGCTGGGGTACCGTCTCCCTGGCGCCGAAATTGACCATATCTAACGCACCGCACGAGCCGACGTAGGGAATGCCGGTCCGGATGGCGGCGCCCATGCGGTCTTCTCCCGCACTCATCACACCGCCCATGAGCAAATCGGCCACTTCCGTCGTGGTCGTGTCGATCATGCCGACAAGGCGCCCGCTGTCGGCGAGTTTTTCCATCGTCCGGCCGCCGGTGCCTGTGGCATGAAAAACGAAACACTCGTATGAGCTTTCGAGCATGGAGACGACGTTTTCGACACATGGGGTGGTGACACCGAACATGGTCAGGCCCAGAGCGGGTTTATCCTGCTCATCAGCTTTCGGGATGTCTGTCGTCACCGCTCCGGCAATCATGCCCGCAGCGTTTCCCAGCACCTTCCGGGAGATCGAGTTGAGCCCGGCGATGTCCACGACCGAATACATCATGGCAATGTCGTTCGGTCCGACATACGGAGCGACATTTCCCGATGCCACTGTCGAAACCATGACCTTGGGCACGCCGACGGGCAGCGCCCGCAGGGCAGGTGCAACAAGCGCGGTGTTCCCCGAACCGCCGATCCCGATCATGCCGATTATTCGATCGCTATTGAGCGTCGTCCAGGCCACCAGCGCCTGAGACATAGCCGTGACGGCAGCGCCACGCTCCGCCTCGCCGGCGATCTGCTCGGCTGTGCCGGGCAGCGCCGCTTTGACGGCATCGGAGGAAACGTCACCGTCTGGCGAGCCGCGAGGAGAAACGTCGACCAGATTGGCCTCGACCCCGGCCAACCGGATCAGGTCACGCACATACGCCAAGACATCCTGTTTGGTGTCACAGGTTCCGACCACGGCGACAAAGGCGCCATTCGATGCGTCGTTCGGCAACATCTTGCCAACATGCCAATCGTGCGGTTTCAGGGAACGTTACGTCACAACGATTGACGCCGACGGCAAAAAGTGATTTGATTTCACCAAGTGAAATGTGTTGGCGCGCCATGGCCTTGAATGCGGTTAAGACGATCAGAGCGTTGAAACGGGGGATCGGTGTCATGCGGGCACTCGACGCCCACGGTGCGATGTCGCTCGACCAACTCCACAAGCTGACAGCCATACCGAAACCGTCGTTGAGCCGGATACTGCTGACTTTGCGCGACGAAAACCACGCGTTTCAACGGATTGCCGACAACAAATGGATTTCCGGTCCCGGAATTGGCTCGACCCGCGTCGAAGACAATACCCACAGTTTGCTTGTTCAGGCGGCGATTCCGGAACTGACAACACTCTGCCGCAAGGTGATTTGGCCATCCGACCTGACGGTTAGATCGGGTCTCAGCATGATGTTGGTCGAAAGCAGCCGCCCGCACACAACGCTTATACTCAACAAGCTTTCTGTCGGCCTCGAAGTTGATTTCCTGCTCTCTGCCCCGGGTCGCGCGTATCTCGCCTTTTGTCCTGAAACCGAGCAAAAAGAGATATTGGATAGTCTCCGAACGAGACCGGAATATGCATTTCTATTCGAAACGGGGCGCATGAAATCGATACTCCAGGAGGTGCGTGCTCAAGGTTTTGGCCACCGCGATTCCCTGTGGGGTGGCCGGTCGCATGAATTCAGGAAGGATTACGACGACGGTCTCGATGCGATCGCTGTACCGATCGAGCATGGGCGGGCAGTGCTGGGGTGCGTCAACATTGTCTGGATTCGATCGCTGCTTTCCAGAAAGGCAATAGTAGACCGGCACCTGTCAGATCTGCTGGAAGTCGCAATACGAATTTCTTCGTCATTCGGCCAGAAGTGTCTTTCAAGAAATCAAAGAGGCGATCCGCCAAGCGTTTCCTGACAGGACAATAACCATTTTTCGAACTTTTTCGGCACTGATGTCTTACGCTGACAAAATACTCGAATAAGACAACCCGACCTGATTTTCGGTGTTCACTGTACCCGCCGAGTGTCAGTCGCTTCGGCCGCTCGGACGCAGCGCCTCGCCTGGATACCCGGCGTCGAGAAGATCGCAGCCAGCTGGGCCGAGCGTATCCATCCGCCGAAGACCGCAGGGGTAGGTAGGCCGTCCTTTGCGGCGAGTGCGCGCGGAGCGGAGTGGTTTTGAGCGTGAGCCGGCTTATGCGGCTTGATCGAGCCTCTGCTCCGGAACCCAGTTCCACGGCAGGAGTTCGTGGAGGCGGCTCTGCGGCGTCCCGGCGATGCGGGCGAGCACGTCGGCGAGCCACGCCTGCGGGTCGACATCGTTGAGCTTGGCGGTGCCGATGAGGGTGTACATGGCGGCCGCGCGCAAGCCGCCGCGGTCGGAGCCGGCGAACAGCCAGGAGCGTCTGCCCAGGGCCAGAGGCCTGACTGCGCGTTCCGCGGCGTTGTTCGAGAGGCAGATACGTCCGTCGTCGAGGAAGCGGGCGAAGCCGTCCCAGCGCTTCAGCATATAGTCCATGGCCCTGGCCACGGGGGCATGGCGCGACAGCCCGGCACGCTCGGTGCGCATCCAGTCCTCGAGGTCGGCGAGGAGCGGCGCGCTCCGCTCGCGGCGCACCGCGAGACGGCGCTCGGCGGTCTCGCCGTTGATCCCGCGCTCGATGTCGAACAGCGCATCGATCCGCTTCACGGCCTCCAACGCCAGCGGCGAGATCGGCGGTGCATGCCTGCCGCGCCTCTTGCCGGCCGCAATGTCGGCGAGCTCGTAGAACTTGCGCCTCGCATGGGCGAAGCAGGCAGCTTCGGTCACAGGCCCCGGCGATCGGCCGGGCTCGTAGAGCCTGTTGTATCCGGCAAAGGCGTCGGCCTGCAGGATGCCGGCGTAGCTTCGCAGATGCTCGACCGGGTGATCGCCCGAGCGGTTCCGCGAGTAGCGGAACAGGGCCGCCGGCGGGTCCGGACCGCCGAACGGCCGGTCGTCGCGGACATAGACCCAGGCCCGGCCGGTGGCGCACTTGCCCCTGGCCAGCACCGGCACCGGGGTGTCGTCGCCATGCAGACGTTCGGCCGCCAGCACATGGTCCGCGATCAGGTCGTGCAGCGGCTTCAGCGCCACCGTGCACGCGCCCACCTGGTCGGCCAGCGTCGACAGGCTCAGATCGACGCCTTCGCGCGCATAGCGGTCGCGCTGGCGGTTCAGCGGCTGATGCTGCCCGAACTTCTCGAACAGGATCATGGCGAGCAGGTTGGGGCCCGCCCATCCCCGCGGCGTCGGGTGGAACGGCGCCGGCGGCTGGCCGATCTTCTCGCAGTCCCGGCAGGTGAACTTCTCGCGCACCGTCTGGATCACCTTCCACTGGCGCGGAATGACCTCCAGCGTCTCGGTGACGTCCTCGCCGATCTTCGAGAGCTTCTGCGAGCCGCAGCACTCACAGGCGCTCGGCGCGGGCACCACCACGCGCTCGCGCGGCAAATGTTCGGGGAACGGCTTGCGCCCGGACCGGCGTCGGCGGGTGAACGCCTTCACATGCGTCGTGCCGCCCGCCGCCTGTTCGGCCGCCAGCTCGTCCTCGGTCGCCTTCGCCTCAAGCTCGTCGAGCTGGAGCTCCAGCTGGTCGAGAAGACGCTGCTTGCGCTCCGATCGCTGGCCGAAGAGCGCGTGACGGAGCTTCTCGATCACCAGCTTCAGGGAGGCGATCTGCGCCTCGGCGTCCGACACCTCCGCCTCGGCGTTCGCGGCCCGCGCCTCGGCCTCGGTCGCCTTCGCCCTGGCATCGACCGCCTCGGCTTCCGCCGCAGCCAGCGCCGCCTTCAGAGCGTCGATGTCCGATCCGTCGGGCATGTCCGGAAGCGAATCACAACAACCGCTCCACCGCCATGACAATCCTGTCGGATGAGTCCTTTTGCCGCCTGTCAGCCGGCCCGCGACGGGCGCCACGTCCGGACCGGGTTGCGCCAATCGATCCCCTCAAGCAGGTAGCCGAGCTGCGCCGCGCTGATCGACACCGCACCGCCCGACGTCACCGGCCACTGGAACCGGCCCCGCTCCAGGCGCTTGGCATAGAGCGAGGTCCCGATCCCGTCATGCCAGAGAATCTTTAAAAGATCGCCTTTGCGTCCGCGAAATATGAAGAGATCGCCTGCATGGGGATCGCGACCGAGACCTTGCTGGACCTGCAGCGCCAGCGTGTTCATCCCGCGCCGCATGTCCGTCACGCCGGTCGCAAGCCAGACCCGCGCCCCGCTCGGAACCGGGATCATCGCCGCTCCAGAACCCCGAGAACACGCGACAGCGCCGCCGCGTCCA
>JAJEAC010000142.1 GCA_022824315.1 Silicimonas sp. | reverse complement strand
CCGGTCTTCCTGCAGCAGTCGATCCGTTCCTCCAGGGCGGCGCTGCAGAGCCGGCGCCGGTCTTCCAGCGTCCGCTCGAGCCGCCGCCTGCTGCTGCGCGCCTGCGGCAGCAGGCGGCAGGCAACCTGCCTGTGCGTGGCGGCGAGGGCCATGCGGTCGTTCCTCCGGCTTGGGCTTGGGCGAGGGCGTCGAAAGCGCCTCGCAATGCACCGTGACCACAATTGACCTTCCTGCCAAGCCGAAGTTCCCTTTTCATTCTCCATCATGAGAGATCTTGCCGCACATGTTCCCCGCTCCCGCCGGCATCATTCGCGCGGAAGTCTCGTTCGAGGGTGCCGTGCCGGAGGAGGAGGCCTGACGGACTGTCAAGTTAAGCATATAAGCTCCTCTATTTTCTTAGCTGAATTGAGCCACAGGAAATTCATGACTCTCTCCCGAGATCAGGACCTCTGAAGTGGTCGACAAGGTCGCGCGGGCCCTTCGCATGTCCGCCCGCAGGAGCCAGACGTTGATCGGGGTCAGGCACCGCGGGCACCTTGCCCGAAAGGACGGGCCGATGGCGATCACGGCTACCGCACTAGACGATCCGGGAAATCCGCAACGGCTCGCCCAGAAATCCGAAAGCCGTCCCGGGCCACGAAGGACGACCGGACGCCCAGGACCCCGGACCGATCGCCGACTATCATGGCGAGGGGGTGCAATTGCGCGGTTGCAGGCCGGTCTGCGTGGAGTATGACACCATGCACCGGCAGGCCCTGGCAGTGGACGGAGCGATGGACCCCTTTGCTGAAATGCTGATCTGGACCGCGCTCGCCGGCGCTTGCATCCCGGCCGGCGCTGCGCTCGCGTCCATCGGGCACATCTGCCCCCGGTGGATCGAGGAAGAGTTCCGCCATTTCGTGATCGCCTTCGGCGGCGGCATCCTGCTTGGCGCCGTCGCACTGGTCCTCGTCCCCGAAGGAACCGCGCTGCTGCCGCATCCGGTCCCTGCCGCAGCGCTGATGCTCGCCGGCGGCTGCGCTTTCATGGCGCTTGACCGCGTCCAGGCCGGCCGCAGGCGCTCGGCGCCCCAGCTGACCGCCATGATGGCGGACTTCGTGCCCGAATCCTTGGCTCTCGGCGGCATGTTCGCCGCTGGAGCCGACAAAGCGGTGCTTCTCGCGCTGCTGATCGGGTTCCAGAACCTTCCCGAGGGGTTCAACGCAGGACGCGAACTCGTGGCCGGCGGGCTCGGGCGGCGGGCGGCGCAAGGCCTGTTCCTGCTGCTCGCATTTCTCGGTCCCGTGTGCGGCCTTGTTGGGTGGATCTGGCTGGCCGGTCACGATGCCGTGCTCGGCGCGATCATGCTGTTCGCCGCTGGGGGCATCCTCTATCTCACCTTCCAGGACATTGCGCCCCAAGCCAGGCTCGAGCGCCACTGGGTGCCGCCGCTCGGCGCAGTGCCGGGGTTCGCGCTCGCGCTGATGGCACAGATGCTGTTCTGAAGCTCGGATGTTTGGCAACTCCAGCTTCCGGAGACGCGGACCGGCCAGCTTCGCCGCCTCGGTCTGCATGGGAGTCGCTCCGTCCGGCAGGCGGACCCGTTCGACCCGGTAGCGCAGCCCAAGGGCGGTCACGTTCACTGCGCGCACGCATCTTGTGCCGAACAGCCTCGTCAGTTTCGTGAAGCGACATGGCTTTCGGCACTGAGAGGCGTCGCCGGGCCTTTGGCGCGAACCCGGCAGCGTCACGTTCGCTTGCGAGGCCGGGCCGCTCCACGAACGCGACGGCGGTCCGTCACGAAACGACTCTGCAAGCCGCATCTCCATGCAAAGACCGCCGCGCCCAACGGGTGTTCTACGGACACGGATGCAATGCCGGGCGAACGGGCCTCGGGTCGTCCCGTGCGAGGAACATTGCCTGGGCGAGGCAAGCTGTCACGAGTGGCCGAGCGGCCTCGACGTGATCCAGTCGTGCCAGGCCGTCCGGAAGGAGGAACCGCGCTGCGTGGCAAACAGGAAATTTCAAGGCGGTCTCGCGAGGGCATCCTTGGCAAAGCGGAGCGGGATCGGGAGGTTGACAATTCCTGTGCGCGGCACAGGCGACTCTGTTGATCGGATCTGAGAAGTCGGCAGGGCTAGCGGACAGGGCCGCTTGTCGAACGTATCAGCAGCTCGGGCGGTACAAGCTCCCCGCTTTCGGAGTCTCCTTCGTTGCCGATGAGCGCGACAATCAGCTTGGCGGCCTTCGATCCAATGGTGTGCGCCGGAATTCGGACAGTCGTCAGGCTTGGCTCGAAATCCCTGGACCCGTGGAAGTCGCCGATCCCCGTGATGGTCACGTCCTCCGGAACAGCGACTCCCTCCCTTCTGAGGGCATGAAGCGCACCCCAGGCAAGAACGTCATTGCCACAGATGATCGCCGTCGGACGCTGCGGGAACGAGATCAGCCTCGCAACCTTGTTCTTGGCCGCGGAGACGCTGTATGGTGTCTCCAATCGCCAGTCCCCTGCGATTTCCAGCCCACGGGCTGCGAGCGCATCCTCGACACCGTACAGCCGTTGCAGTGCCCGGTCATTTCCCGAAATCGGTGGAAAGACCGCAGCAATGGAACGATGGCCAAGGCGCACCACGTGGTCGCCGATCAAGCGACCGGCCAAGTAATTGTCGGAGCCGACGCAGGGCATCGGGGCATCGTCAGAGTAGTTCCAAAGCAGGACCGTCGGCGTGTTCTGCTGCTGCAAGAGGCCATATGTATCTTCGGAGTGCTCCAGGCCAATCAAGGCCATGCCGTCCACCCGATGTTCGAGCATCTTCCGGGCTATCGCATATTCGCGTTTCAGCCGGTAGCCGTGCGAGGCCAGCAGGATCGTGAATCCCTGTTCCTCCACCCTTTCGGAGAAACTCTGGATCAATTCGGAAAAAATGGCATGATCGACTGTCGGAACAATCAGGCCGATCGTGCCACCGCGAATGCCGTGAATTGTCTGGGCGGCACGATTGCGGATATAGCCGAGCCGTCGCACCGTCGCGTCGATCCTTTTGCGAGTCGCCGCTTTGACCAATTCGGGATGATTGAAGCTGCGCGACACAGTCGAAGGCGACACGCGGGCGGCCTTGGCAACGGCAATGATATCGGCCTTTTTCTCTTTCATATCACCGTGTTGAATAGCATATCGCAACAAAAAATGAAAACATTTGCAAAACTATTTTCATCACGTAGTCTGATCTGTCAACCGACATGGGAGAAAAAGGGCGCCCGAATTGGATTTTCTGGCTTACTTCGGGGATGTGTTCACGCCGATCAATTTCGGCTTGTTGCTGATCGGCACGGTTGGCGGGCTGCTTCTGGGGGCGACGCCAGGGCTTTCACCGACGATGGCGGTTGCGCTCTTGATACCCTTCACCTTCAAGCTGGAACCTGCGCAGGGGCTGATCCTATTGGGCGCGGCTTACACGTCCACCGTCGCGGGGGGCGCGGTCAGCGCGATCCTGCTGAAGATTCCGGGCGCACCGGCCAATATTGCGACCACGCTTGACGGTCACACAATGGCCAAGAAGGGTCAGGGCGCACGCGCGCTGCAGTTGTCGTTCCTGGCGTCTGCCGTGGGCGGCGTCTTCGGCGTGTTCCTGCTGATATTTCTCACTCCGGTTCTTGCGCAATGGGCGCTGGCCTTTGGCCCATCGCACCTCTTTTGGCTGGCGATTCTGGGTGTCACCGTGATCGGTACGCTCGATTCCAGTTCGGTCGTGAAGGGCTTGCTGTCCGGCTGTATCGGTCTTTGGCTCGCCACCGTCGGGTTCGACGACATCATGGGTGCGCAACGGTTCATCTTTCACGATGCCGTGTCGGGCGGGATCAACGTGATCCCGGCGCTGATTGGTCTCTTCGCGATCCCGCAGGTGATCGGCATGTTCGCCAACGGGCGACGGTCGCTCGATGCGGAGATCCTGACTGTCGAGCCTCACCCGATCTCCAAGGCTTTCGGAGAGGTGTTTTCGCGGCTGCGCGCGCTGTCGATCGGCACAATCACCGGCTCGATCATCGGCCTGATCCCGGGTGTCGGCGGACAGATCGCCGGACTCGTCGCGTATGACCAGTCCAAGAAGATGAGCCCGGAACGCGACAAGTTCGGAACCGGCCATTCCGAGGGCGTGATCGCGGCAGAGAGCGCCAACAACGCAATGGTTGGGCCGAGCCTCGTCCCGCTCCTGACCTTGTCGATTCCTGGCTCCCCCACGGCGGCGGTGCTGCTGGGGGGCCTCCTGATTCACGGCATTTTCCCTGGCTCGGACCTTTTTGACAACCATCCCGACGTGGCCTGGACGTTCATCAACTCGATGCTGATTGGACAGATCTTGATGTGCATTTTCGGGCTCTATGTCGCGGGGCTGGCCGCGCGCGTCGCACAAGTGCCGAACGCGGTCATGGCCGCGGTAGTGCTGGGCTTGGCTGTATTCGGCAGCTATTCCGTGCAGCACTCGATGGGTGACGTTTATGTGATGGCCGCCCTCGGAACCGGGATGTACTTCCTTGAGCGTTTCGGATTTTCGGCGGCCCCACTGGTTTTGGGTCTGATCCTTGGACCGATCGCCGAGGCAAATTTCGTGCAAGGCTCCATGATCGCCAATGCCACGTCGAGCATCGGCAGCTACTTCTTCACTGGGCCGCTGAACCTGGCGCTTATCGCAATCGTGGTCGCCTCGATCGGCTATTCGGTCTGGCTGGAGCTGCGCCAGCGCCGTCACACTGCAAAGGACGAGGCGGTGGCCAAGAAAGAGGCAATCTCGTGACCGATTTGCCGCGCATGCAACACATTGTTGCCAGCGGTCTTGTGGCCGCAGTTGGCGTTTCCGTGACGTATGTCAGCTTTACTCAGGAACCAGCGGCCGCGTTTCTGTTCCCGCGGATCATCTCGACAGTGTTTGTCGTGCTTGCCCTCTGGACGTTCGGCAAGGCGCTCCTTGGCCGAACCAGGGTCGGCAACGGTCTGGATCTGGAGGCGATGATCAATATCGCCCCGGGACTGGTCGTGTCGCTGATCTTCGTTTTCTGGGCTGCGCAGTCCTTGGGATTCTATACGGCCTCGACCATCGCCTTCTTTGTCTTGTTGTCGCTCTACGATCCCGCCCCGCACGGGGAGCTCAAGAGCTGGATCAAGCGCATTCTCATCACCGCCGGATTCCTGGTGGTCATGTACGGTCTCTTCGCGAAACTTCTGAGCGTATTCACACCGCGAGAGATCTTCTTCTGAACCGCAAGAGCGGCAGACCAACCATCCCGAAAGGAGAACCAACATGAAGAACCTGATAGCATCTGCCGCCACGGCGCTGACGGCCTTGGCCGGCGGCGCAATGGCTGACGACAACTACCCCGAGCGCCCGATCATGTTGATGGTGAGCTACGGTGCCGGAGGCGCAACTGACTTCCAGGCGCGAATCGTGACCATGACTGCGGGCAACGAAGATGCGCTTGGCATGCCGATCGCGATCATCAACAAGCCAGGCGCCGGCGGTCGCGTCGGCTGGAACTGGTTTGCCGGGCAAGCGGAATCCGACGGCTATACGCTCGGCGCCTACAACATCCCGCATTTCATTGCACAGTCGATCGAAGGCGGCGTGTCCTATTCCGCCGACAGCTTTGAACCCATCGCCAACTGGGGTGCCGACCCGGCGGTGTTCGTTGTCGCAGCGGACAGCGAGTTCAATTCGATGAACGACGTGGTTGACTATGCGGCGGCAAACCCGGGCAAGCTGACGTTTTCGGGTGCGGGCCTCTTTGTCGGCCACCATATCGCCGCGTTGCAGCTGGAAAAGGCCGCAGGCGTGAAACTGGCCTACATCCCGAACAACCAGGGTGGTGCCGGCGCAATGAAGGCCGTCATCGCCGGCGAAGTTCTCGGCGGCGTCAACAACCTGTCGGATGCATTCCGGGCACGCGAGGCCGGCAACGTCAAGATTCTCGGCGTCTTCGATTTGGAACGGAATGATTTCCTTCCCGACGTACCGACGCTGATGGAGCAGGGCTTTGACATCGACAACTCATCGGTGAACTTCCGTGGCGTGATGGTGCCCAAGGGCACGCCGCAGCCGATCATCGACAAGCTGGCCGAAGTGGTTCCGACCATGTTCGCCAACGGCCGCGTGGCCTCCAAGATGAAGGCCGGTGGCTCGCCCATGCACATCATGACCCGAGACGAGGTGATCGAGATGTGGATGGCCCGTGAAGCTGCATTGAAGGAGTTGCTCGCCGGGCTCTGATGCCACGAGACCATGTGTAGTGTAGGGTGGGCTTTCGGCCCACCCTACCACCATTTCTGACGGACAGTTCCATGAACGCTCCCGATCCCATCGCTGAACTCGACGCCATCATCGCTCGATCCCGCTCTGCACAGGCCACCTACGAACGAGAGGGAAGCCAAGGCCGTTACGACCGTGCCACGCAAGCCGTTGCCTGGGCGATCATGGAGCCCGTGCGGAATCGCGAACTGGCCGAGTTGGCCGTGGCCACCACAGGTCTCGGCAACGTGCCCGACAAGATTGTCAAGAACCATCGCAAGACCTTGGGTTTGATGCGCGATATCGCGGGTGTGCGGACCCATGGCGTGCTTCGCGACGATGCCGAATCCGGCATCACCGAAATTGCCCGTCCGATGGGTGTCGTCGGGGCTGTCGTGCCCTCGACCAATCCGATCGCGACACCTGCAAACAACATCATCAACGCGCTGAAGTGCGGTAACTCGATCATCGTGGCGCCTTCGCCCAAGGGTGTTGCCTCGTGCGAGCGATTGCTCGGGTTCATCCATGCCGAGTTCGCCAAGATTGGCGAGGACCCCGACCTTGTGCTCATGGTCCCTGCGCCCGGTTCAAAAGAAAAGACCCAGCGCGTAATGACGACCTGCGACAAGATCATCTGCACGGGGAGCCGAAACAACGTCCGCCGCGCCCAGACAGCCGGCACGCCTGCCGTGGCTGTTGGCACCGGCAATGTGACCGTGATCATCGACGAGACCGCCGATCTTGACGCCGCAGTCGAGAAGATCCGTGCGTCGAAGACATTTGACAATGCCACGTCCTGCTCCTCGGAAAATGCAGCCGTCGTCGTCGACGAGGTCTACAATGCCTTCGTCGCCAAGATGGCTAAGGCTGGCGGCGCGTTGATCGACGACGAGGCGGGCGTTGTCGCCAAGCTTTGGCCGGACGGACATCTGAATCGGTCGGTTGTCGCCCAAGACGCGGACAAAATGGTAACTGCGTTGGGACTCGTGGTGCCCGAAGGCACCGAATACATCGCTGTGCCGACCGAAGGCATCGGCCCCGACCATCCGCTATCGGGTGAAAAGCTCAGTCGGGTCCTGGCGCTCTTTCGTGCCAAGGACTTTGAGGACGCGGTGCGTATCTCGCGCGAGATTCAAATGCACCAGGGGGCGGGGCATTCGGTGGGTTTGCACTCTACCGATGAAGGGCGTGCCATGACACTCGCCACCGCCATTCCGACGTGCCGTGTCATCGTCAACCAGGCGCATTGCTTCGCCACCGGCGGTGCGTTCAGCAATGGCATGCCGTTTTCGCTGTCGATGGGTTGCGGGTCCTGGGGCGGCAACGCGATCGACGACAACCTGCACTGGCGGCACTTCCTGCAATCGACCAAGATCGTACGGGAAATTCCCTCGCGCGAACCTTCGCTCGAAGACATCTTCGGCGGGTATTGGCGGGATGTTGGCAGATGAAGTCGTTTGGCGGTCATCCGCCCCAGGGCACGGTTCGCGACTGGCTGGATGCGCGGGCAAGGCATGGCGGCGTGGCCGTCGTGTTCCCCGAAACCGGGCGCACGCTCCTCTGGGCCGAACTGCGAACTGTGGCCAGCCGATTTGCCGCTGCTCTGACCGCCCGCGGCGCGAACAAGGGTGACAGCGTCGTCATCGTCGCTCCGAACGGGCCAGAGGCAGTGACTGCGCTCTATGGCGCCCTGGTCGGCGGATTTCGCGCAACCATGATCAACCTTGCCGCGGGTCGTGACGCAATTGCGTATGCCCTGGAACACTCGGAAGCGCGGCTTGCCTATTTGCATGCGGACGCGCGCGCAACGTTCGACGACGCAAATGGCACCGAGATCTGCACCGTGCCGTTGGATGCCGATGGCAACGCACCACTGTTCGATGTCGGGCCTGGCGACGACGCGTTGCTGATGTACACGTCGGGCACAACGGGGCGCCCCAAGGGGGTGGTCCACACCCACGCAAGTCTCCTGGCAGGCGGTTGGACAACCTCTATTGCCCATGGCTTGTCCGCGCAAGATCGCGGCTTCTGCGCCCTGCCAATCTATCACATCAACGGGCTGTGCGTGACGGTGATGGGCAGCCTCGTCTCCGGCGGCTCGCTGGCGATGGTGGCAAAGTTCTCGGCCTCGCGCTTTTGGGATCAGGCCGCGGACGGCGAGGTCACGTGGTTCTCGGTCGTCCCGACGATCATCTCCCATCTCCTGCACGGCGCGGCAGAACCTGATCCGGCCTGCCGGGCGCGCATCCGTTTCGGACGCTCGGCCTCCTCAGCCTTAGCCGTGGAAACGCAGACGGCGTTTGAGGCGCGTTTCAACGTGCCAATCGTCGAGACCATGGGGCTGACCGAGACTGCGGCGCAGATCCTGTCGAACCCCCTGCCGCCCGGGCGTCGCAAGATTGGCTCGCCCGGCATTGCCTATGGCTGCGAAGTGGCCGTTCATGGGACTGGTGGCGCAGAGGTGGCGCGCGGCGATGAAGGCGAAATCGTTGTGCGCGGTCCCAATGTCATGCGCGAATATCTCAAGGACCCTGAAGCCACCGATTCGACGTTTCGCGACGGTTGGCTTCGGACGGGTGATCTTGCGCGCATGGATGAGGATGGGTACGTCTTCGTGACCGGACGCCTCAACGAGCTCATCATTAAGGGGGGCGAGAACATCGCGCCACGTGAGGTGGACGAGGCGCTGTACGCACATCCCGATGTCGTTGAGGCCGCCGCCTTTGCCCGAAACTGCAGTCGCTACGGAGAAACCGTGGAAGCTGCCGTTCGAATTCGAACCGGGTCACTGCTTGAGGCCAGCGATCTCCTTGGTTTCTGCAGGGAACGGCTTGGGAGTTTCAAGTCGCCGGACGCGATTCACTTCCTTGACGAGCTTCCGAAAGGACCGTCCGGCAAGATCCAAAGGCTGAAACTCGCGGAGCGGCTGTAATCAAGGCGATCGATCCTGACATTTGTTTGTCTGAAAATGGACCGCTGAGCATGCGGGTGGCCAGCAGCAACGAAGTCAGTGACCTCTGGCGTGGCGACGTCCTTCAAATAAAGACGTGATTTCAGTCAAGCGGCATCTGGCGGCACCGGCGCCGCGTTGTTCGTAGTGCACTTGGCGGCCTGCTCGGGACGCACTACGTTCTGGGACATGATCATCGAGATCGGACACTTTGCCCTGATTCTGGCGCTTGCCGTTGCCTGCCTGCAGATGGTCTTGCCCCTCGTCGGCGCCCATCGGCGCTGGAGTGCATGGATGGCCGTGGCTGAACCGGCGGCGCTGATGCAGGCAGCCCTCCTTGCGGTCGCGTTCGCCGCGCTGACCTATGCATTTGTCACGTCGGACTTTTCTGTGCGATTGGTAACGGCGAATTCGCACACGCTGAAACCGATGATCTACAAGGTCTCCGGCGTTTGGGGGAACCACGAAGGCTCCATGTTGCTTTGGTGCCTCATCCTCGCCCTCTTCGGAGCCCTTGTTGCCCTGTTTGGAGGCAATCTGCCCGGCGGGCTCAGGGCGCGTGTGCTTGGAGTGCAGGCGTCAGTCGGCGTTGCCTTCCTGAGTTTCCTGATCTTCACGTCGAACCCGTTCATACGCCTCGACGTGCCTCCCATGAACGGGCGCGACCTGAATCCACTGCTGCAGGATCCCGGCCTCGCCTTCCACCCGCCCTTTCTCTATCTTGGCTATGTCGGCCTTTCCACGTCGTTCTCCTTTGCCGTAGCGGCCCTGATCGAGGGTCGCGTGGACGCGGCATGGGCGAGGTGGGTCAGGCCGTGGACACTGCTGGCTTGGCTCATGCTGACCGTCGGCATCGCGCTTGGTTCCTGGTGGGCATACTACGAGCTTGGCTGGGGCGGTTTCTGGTTCTGGGATCCGGTCGAGAACGCGTCGTTCATGCCTTGGCTGGTTTCCGTGGCGCTCTTGCATTCCGCCGCCGTCGTCGAGAAACGCGAGGCACTGAAAAGTTGGACGGTGCTTCTCGCGATTCTTGCCTTCGGGTTTTCGCTGATTGGCGCGTTCATTGTGCGCTCAGGCGTTCTGACCAGCGTCCATGCCTTCGCAAACGATCCCGAGCGCGGTGTCTATCTGCTGGCCATCACCGGCGTCTTCATGGGCGGAGCGCTGCTGCTCTATTCGATGCGCGCCGGCGCCATCCAAAGCGTCGGCGTCTTCGGTACGGTTAGCCGGGAAAGTGCCCTGGTGCTGAACAATGTGCTGCTCGCGGTTGCGGCGCTCGTTGTCTTCATTGGTACGATCTGGCCTCTCGCGGCGGAACTGGTGTTCGCGCGAAAGGTCTCGGTTGGGCCGCCCTTTTTCGAAGCATCATTCACGCCCTTCTTCATGGCGCTTGCGTTGATCCTTCCAATCGGTGCCGTGATGCCATGGAAGCGGGCGAGACTTGGACGGATCGTCCGGGCGGCATGGCTTGCGGCGGTGGGCGCCTTCGGCATCGCGGTCTTCATCTGGATGATCGGAACGGGGCGAACCATTTTGGGTCCGGTCGGGGTCTTCCTTGGAAGCTGGGTCATCCTCGGTGCCGTCGCGGATCTATGGGCGCGTACGGGGCGGGAGCATTCCGGGAGGCTGCGTCGTGCCGTCCGATTACCGCGCGCCGACTGGGGCCGAGTCGTGGCGCATGCTGGTCTCGGAATCACGATGATTGGCATCTCGCTTTTGCTGGCCTGGGAGGTCGAGGACATACGCATTGCACGGGAGGGGGAGACCTTTTCGGCAGGTCCCTACGAACTCACTCTAGACGGCGTTGAAGAGGTTCAGGGGCCGAACTACCACTCGACGATGGCGGAATTCCGGGTGGTGCGAGACGGGCGCGCTGTGGCGGTACTCCGTCCGGAGAGGCGAATTTATCCCGTTGCCGGGATTCCAACGACGGAGGCCGCCATAGACAATGGCGTTTTCCGGGACGTCTACATGGTGATCGGGGAACCGCAGGACGGTGGTGGCTGGGCTGTGCGGACCTACATAAAGCCGTTCGCGAACTGGATATGGTCGGGGGCCGTCATCATGGGTCTTGGCGGTGCGCTGTCGCTGAGTGACCGACGATTCCGGGTGGCGGCCGGCGCACGGCGGCGAGCGATGCAACTGGTTGCGAGATGATCTTTCGAGTGTTCCTTCTGCTCCTGATGGCTGGGCCCCTCTGGGCCGTCGAGCCTGGCGAGATTCTGGATGATCCGGTCTTGGAGTCTCGCGCACGAGACATCTCGAAGGGCCTCCGCTGCCTGATCTGCAGGAACGAATCAATTGATGAATCCGATGCAGGCCTTGCCCGCGACCTGCGCCTTCTGGTCCGGGAGCGAATTGTTGACGGCGACAGTGATGAAGAGGTTGTCGCCTTCGTCGTCGAGCGCTACGGCGAATATGTGCTCTTGAACCCGCGGCGGAACGGAATCAATCTCGCGCTTTGGGCGGCACCCCCGATCCTGTTGCTGGCGGGGCTTGCCGCAGCCGGGGTTTTCGTGGTTCGCCGTCGGCGTTCCGCGTGGCCTGATGCGCTTACTGCGCCGGAAAGGGCGCGTCTTGCGGAGTTGATGGACGAGTAGGCAGGCCAGGATGCCGAGGTCGGCATCTTCAGTTGGCTCTTTCGCAGGTGTGCTCGCTCACCTATGTCGAAAGCAGCCACCAGGGAGGCGCTCTTTCCATGGAATATCAGACCATTCGCTTGTCATACGCGTACGGGTGCGCGGAAATCGCTCTCGACAGGCCCGACGTAAAGAATGCGCTTAACGGCCAAATGCGTGCTGAGTTGCTGGACGCCATCAAGGAGGCATCCGACGCAGCGCGCGTGATCGTGCTGACGGGGGCAGGAGACGCCTTTTGCTCGGGGCAGGACTTGACGGACGCGCGGCATTCCTTGTCGAACGCCAATCTCGAGCGAACGCTCAGGGACGAGTACATGCCACTCTTGCGCGCGATCTTCGACTGCAAGGTGCCGACGATATCGGCGGTCAACGGCGCCGCCGCCGGCGCGGGAGCGAACCTCGCACTGGCGTCCGACATCGTGATCGCGTCCGAGCGGGCGGTGTTCCTGCAGGCCTTTGCCCGGATCGGTCTCATTCCAGATGCAGGTGGAACCTATTGGTTGCCGCGCCAGATCGGGTTTGCCCGTGCCATGGGGACGGCGCTCTTCGCCGAGCCGGTGCCGGCACGCCAGGCCGCGGACTGGGGCATGATCTGGGAAGCGGTACCGGACGGCGAATTTGAGGCGCATTGGCGGCAACGGGCGGCACAGCTGGCAACGGGGCCGACCGAGGCTTACCGCCTTGCCAAGAAAGCAATCCGAATGACGTATGACAACTCGCTTGAGGAGCAACTTGTCCTTGAAGCCAGGCTGCAAGGGCGATGCGGCAAGTCCCGGGACTTCCGCGAAGGCGTGATGGCCTTCCTGGAGGGCCGTCCTGCGGAGTACGAAGGGCGCTGATCACGAGGCGCGCTTGGCGTTCAGCGGCTCTCCACGTCCACGTAGTCGCGCATGCCATGGCCGACATAGAGCTGTCTCGGACGACCAATCTTCATCTGCGGGTCGGCGATCATCTCTTTCCACTGGCTGATCCAGCCCACCGTGCGTGCCAGCGCAAAGATCGGGGTGAACATCGAAGTCGGGAAACCCAGCGCATCCAGGATGATGCCGGAATAGAAATCGACATTGGGATAAAGCCGCCTGTCCTTGAAATACGGGTCTTCAAGGGCAAGTTTCTCAAGTTCCATGGCGACCTGAAGGGTCGGGTTGTCCTCGATTCCAAGCAGGCCCAGGACCTCGTCAGCGGACTGCTTCATGACCCGGGCGCGCGGGTCGAAGCTCTTGTAGACCCGGTGACCGAAGCCCATCAGGCGGAACGGGTCGTCCTTGTCCTTGGCGCGATCAATGAACTCCGGGATTCGGTCAACCGATCCGATTTCGCGCAGCATCTCGAGGCACGCCTGGTTGGCGCCACCGTGAGCCGGGCCCCAAAGGCAGGCGATGCCGGCGGCGATGCAGGCGAACGGATTGGCACCGGACGACGATGCCAGCCGCACGGTTGACGTCGAGGCGTTCTGCTCGTGATCTGCGTGGAGCGTCAGGATCCGGTCCATTGCCCGGCTGAAGATCGGGTTCACTTCGTATTCTTCGGCAGGAACGCTGAAGCACATGCGAAGGAAGTTCGAAGCGTAATCGAGATCGTTCCGAGGATAAACGAAGGGTTGTCCGATGTGGTACTTGAACGCCCAAGCCGCGATCGTCGGCATCTTCGCCACAAGCCGGATTGAGGCGACCTCGCGCTGCCAAGGGTCGGTGACATCCGTTGAGTCGTGATAGAAGGCCGACATTGCACCGACCACGCCGACCATTATCGCCATTGGATGGGCGTCGCGACGAAATCCGCGAAAGAAGTTGACCATCTGCTCATGCAGCATGGTGTGTAAGGTCACGCGACCTTCGAAATCTTCAAGCTGTTCCGCCGATGGCAACTCGCCATACAGGAGCAGGTAGCTGACTTCCAGGAAATGCGACTTTTCCGCAAGTTGGTCGATCGGATAGCCGCGGTGCAGCAAAATGCCATCGTTGCCGTCGATGAACGTTATCGTGGAGTTGCATGCTGCAGTCGCAGTGAAGCCTGGATCGTAGGTAAAGACATCGGCGTCACCGTACAGGCTGCGAATGTCCAGCACGTCCGGGCCGCAGGTTGGCGAAAACACCGGAAGATCGAATTCCTTGCCGTCGATATTCAGCCTGGCCGATTTCGAAGATTTTTTCATGTCCCGCGCTACCCTTGTTTCGTTGTCAATCAGGCGCTCCGCGTCTGCCCAACCCCAACGGTCAGGGTGAGGCATCTGCCAGCCTGAGCATGGTTTCGCCACGTCCAAGCACCAGCATCATGTCGAATATGCTGGGAGAGACATTGCGTCCGGCCAATGCTATCCGGATGGTGCTGGCGAGCTTTCCGAGCTTGATGTGATTTGCTTCGGCGAGATCCCGCACGATGCTCTCCAACGTGCCGCGCTCCCAATTAGCATTTTGCAGGTGCGGCGTCAATTCTGACAATATGCGATCGCAGGTCGCATCCTGCTCGCCCGCGTTCCCGGCCTCGTTCACGATCGGTCGGGATGTCAACACGAAGCGGGCCATTTCAAGCAGGTCGGGAAACGTCTTCGCCCTGTCTTTCAAGCAATACATGGCGCGTCGCAGATCCGATTTCTGCGAGGTGGTCAGGGCGTCCTTGCCCGAAATCGCGAGGTAGGCCTGGAGTCCTTCCAGAAGTTCGGCATCGGTGGACATGGTGGCAATGTGCCTGCCCGAAATGTAACCGAGTTTCTTGGTGTCGAGGCGTGCGGGCGACTTCTTGAGTCCGGTAAGGTCAAACCAGGCCTTTGCCTCTTCCATGTTGAAGATCTCGTCGTCTCCGTGGCTCCATCCGAGGCGCAGGAGATAGTTCCGCATGCTTGCGGCGGGATAGCCCATGGCCGCCCAATCCTGGAGTCCGAGTGCGCCATGGCGCTTGGACAGTTTCTTGCCGTCTTCTCCGTGGATCAGCGGCACGTGTGCCCAGACAGGCGCATCCCATCCCATGGCGCTGTAGACCAGCATCTGCCGGGCGGCGTTGTTCAGGTGGTCGTCGCCTCGGATGACGTGGGTGACGCCCATGTCGTGATCGTCAACGACGACCGCCAGCATGTAGACCGGCGTTCCGTCGGACCGGAGCACGATCATGTCGTCGAGTTGGTCATTCCGGATGGTGACATCGTCCTGAACCCTGTCTTGCACCGTCGTTTCACCTTGGTTCGGGGCCTTGACGCGGATAGCGTATGGTGCATCCGGATGACTGCTTTCCGGAGCATCCCGCCAGGGCGACCGGAACGCGGACGAGTCGCCTTGCTTTCGAGCCGCGTCACGGAGTGCGGTGACCTCTTCCTGACTCAGGAAGCACTTGTAGGCCGAACCTTCGGCAAGCATTTCGCGCGCCACGTCCGCGTGACGGTCTGCGCGCTCGAACTGGCTGACCGCGTCTCCGTCCCAGTCGATGCCGAGCCAATCGAGTCCGGTGAAAATGGCTTCCGTCGCTTCGGGCGTCGACCGTGCGCGATCCGTGTCCTCGATGCGCAGCCGAAAGGATCCGCCGGCATGGCGTGCATAGAGCCAATTGAAGAGCGCAGTGCGTGCACCCCCGATATGCAGGTTTCCGGTAGGCGACGGCGCGAAGCGAGTGACAACTGGAGAATCGGTCATCGGCTGGCGGTCCTTGCAAGTTGCATGGGAGAGGCGAATCCGCACGGGGTGTAGTCAAGGCGCATCTGCGTGACAAGGGCAGGTTGGCCCGGTCATGATGGCAAGGACAACAGGTCGCATCGATGTTCGGCATTCCGCCCGGGCAGCGATCTCTTCAGCCTTGGTCCATTTCCAGGTTGAAAAACGTCGAACCGATGAAGTCTCGATCAACACGCGCGTGAGAACTTTGACCGGTCCCGGCACGTCTTTTTCGCCGCTTTGCCTGCGTCGGACGAATTGACGCCCGGACGCCTTGATGAGCCGTGCGGCTCCGTTTGTGCCATGGCCCATCATTCGTTGGGCCTCATGCAGTCCGTCCCCGGTCATCAGAAGAATGGCTTCACAGGCGCAGCGGTTGCGCCCTTGAACGCCGCGGCCGCCAGCGCCGGAGCGAGGAAGGTACTCACTTCGATCGGGCAGGTGTCCGCGAGAAGCTCCGCGCTCTCCGCCCGCATCCTGTCGTTCACGAGCGCCTGTTCCTGCGGTGTCATCTGCCCCTCTGCTGAACCAAACACCATTGCCACCGACACGAAGATTGGGCCAATGGCAAAAGAACGCGACAGGAATCCAACCCGTCCTGCGAGAATTACGGATGCCCGGCAATCTTGTCATCACGCGAGGATGGGGGCAGGCCTCGCGTCAAGGCAGGTGACGCTTGGCTTGCGATGCCGGCCGAAGGCAATCCCGTGCTCTCGAATAAGTTATCGGACCGTCACGCATCGGCCGTATGGGACCACGGCCCGGCAATGTGACGGCCCGGACAGGCTCAATAGCTGCGCATAAGGCCCACGAGGCGTCCCTGGACCTTGACCTGGTCGTCGCGGAGAAGCCGGGTCTCGTAGGACGGGTTTGCAGCCTCCAGTGCAATCGTGTCACCGGACCTGCGGAACCGCTTGAGTGTGGCCTCATGGTCATCGACCAAGGCAACCACGATGTCGCCGTTGTCTGCCGTGCTGGTTTCCCGAACGATAACGACGTCGCCCTCGTTGATGCCGACATCGATCATGGAATCGCCCATTACTTCAAGCGCGTAGTGATGACCTCGGCCCATCATTTGGTCGGGTACCGCCACATTGTGGCTGACCTCGCTGATCGCTTCGATCGGCACGCCCGCCGCGATCCGGCCCATGACCGGCACCTCCAGAGCATGCGGTCCAACGTCGGCAACATTGGCGGGAGAAGCGGCGGTGCCGGTGTTGTCGCCTTGGATCACTTTCGGTTCGAATCCTGCTTCTCTTTCCAGGGCTTCGGGAAGTCTTGCGATCTCGAGCGCACGGGCCCGGTGCGGCATCCGGTGGATGAAGCCACGTTCTTCCAACGCCGTGATTAACCTGTGGACCCCGGATTTCGACTTCAGGTTGAGTTCGTCCTTCATTTCCTCGAAGGATGGCGGAACTCCCTCGTGCGCTATGCGATCACGTATGAACCTAAGCAGTTCAAGCTGCTTGCGGGTGAGCATTTGCCTAGTCTCCTCTACTCGATTTGGCAGCCTTTCGGCTGCGTTCGCCGATGTTCTACCCGTGTTCGCCTTTTGTGTCAAGCTCTACGCGTTCCTAGCTCGGTTCAGGGACCGGTTTTGTTCATGATGTGTCCCGGTACGACATGGAGGAGACAGGGATGGGACCTGAACTCCACCATCCGGGACGAAAACGGACTTCCTTGAACTTCCGGTGGCTAGCGGACGACTTGGAGACTCCGACGAACATGATGCCCGGTCACGCCCTGTGGAATCCCGATCTGGACGGTTTCACGCAGCCAAACGAACACTATGGCCGGCCTGTGCACGATGCCGAACCAGTTGGCAAAGACCGTGCACACCCGCATCTTGCCGCTTGATCAATAGTGAATTCGGAGAGCCGAGATTTCGAGCGCCTTGTCTTCGCACTTTCCTGGAGCACGGTATACCATTCGGTGCTCGCGCGTAATCCGTCGCGACCACCAGCCGGACAGGTCTCCCCTGAGCGGTTCAGGCTTGCCAATACCCTGAAATGTCGTTCGCTTCGCGTCCTTGATCAAGTCATTGACCCGTTGGAAGACGATTTGGTCAACCCGCTGCCAGTAAAGGTAGTCTTCCCACGCCTGGTCAGAGAATATCAATCTCATCGTCTATTAGTTCCTTCTCACTGCCGCGCCCTGAATCCAATTGGGCGATAGACTCCCTTAGCCGGGTGGCGTTCGTACGAGAGGAAAGGAGGTGAAGTGTCGACTGGATAGAATCCCATTCATCCTTCCCGACAATGACCACGGCTTCCCGACCCGAGCGGGTAATTACGATTTCGGTCTTGTCGTGGATTGCCTGATCCATGACCGATTTCAGATGCTTGCGTGCGTCCGTATATGTCAGAATGTCCATAATAATGCAGTTCTTCGCGTGATCGCTTTGTAAGCCTGCTCAATGTGTACAGCATCCTGTGCATGTCAAGGTGCGTTTCGTGGCCGACTGCTGCTCTGGTCGCGTCCAACGGGGGAAATCGCGATCTCGCTTTACGGTTCGCGAGCCTCCCGGGGAACGTCGCTGCCTTGTGCGCCGTCGCGCCGGGTCGTCCGCTGCTGCCGAGTCTCCCGGACCGCGACCGTGCGGCCCTCCGCGTCCATTCGCGTCTTCTCGTGGCGGCATCCCGCTGCTGCACTGTGCGAATGGCCGCCATGGTTGGCCTTTGGGAGTGCTCGGCGACCGCTTGGCGCGGTATGGTGGCTACGTGTTTCGACAACCTTTTGCGATGGTCTCAGCGCATTATGGAGGGCCTCGCCATGTACGATGCTGTTTTGCTCACGGGCGGGCGCGCCAAGATCTTGCGTGTGCCGGCATGAGTTCATGTCCTCCGCGTCACGCCTGCATCCTGGATTCTGGCTACCCTCTTCAAGGCAATTGGCTCGCTGTTGCGTCGCGAGGTCTATCCGAGTGCCCTCATGGCGATTTTGGCGCATGCCTCTGCGTCGCTGAGTGCATCATGATGGTTCAGTGCAATTCCCAGGTGCCGACAGACGACCGGGAGCCTTGCTGACCGCAGTTTCCACGTCTTGCGAGCCATGCTGACCGTGCAGCGAAATTTGTATCGTGGCTGAGGAATGTCGGCACGCGTGCAGCACGCGCGCAGCACCCGGGAATCGAATGATGCGTTGTGGGCGACCAGGAAATCCGCCGCGTCCAGCAGGTGTCGCAACTCGGGCCAAAGTTCTCCAAAGGAAGGGCTGTCACGGACATCGTTCCAGGTCAGGCCATGGATGTGAGTGAAAACAAATTTCTTTCTCGGTGGCCGGATGAGCCGATGGTACCGTTCTACAATGCAATTGTCCTTGACATGCACGACGCCGACCGAGCAAGCGCTGTCGGAGTGGTGGTCTGCCGTTTCGAAATCAATTGCCGCGAAATTTGCCATGCGCCACGAGCGGTAGCACCTTCCCGGCTCGCCGTCACCACCGCGTGGAGTGATTTGGATCGCAAATCGCTTCAGGTACTGTGGAGCGGTGTCGCTCCGGATTCTTCCTGAATGCTGGACGCACGCTGGACGGTCGTCTTTCGCAGCATCTCATGGGTCCGGCGTTCGACAAGTAGAGAGAGCCTGGCCCTCAAGGAAGGAGTGAAGCGACACGCGATAGAGGGATTCGAGGTTCCGATCTTCGAACCCGCCAAGACGATCGTCGACGGCTTCCCGCATCGCAACAAGATCGGACTCGACATTGTGCTGGAGGGCCTTCGCGAAGGGATGCGCACCAATTGAGCGACGCCGGATCAGCATTGAGAGTCCGCACGCTTCGCCCGTGCCTGTTCCGCGATGCGTCCCTATGTCTAGGCGATGGTGTTTTCGCCTTCGAGTCACTCAGTCAGAATTCGATGAACGAAACCGCATTGCCAGCGGAAAGAGCTGCCGCGTTCGGCGGGCGAACGATCAAGGCGTTGGCACCCGACAGTATGGTCAGAAGAGAGCTGTCCTGGCGCTCGGCCGACGTGATCTGGTCGCCATCGTGCCGCGCGCGCATGTAGTGCTCGCGAGGACCGTTGACACCGACCGAGGTTGACAGCCGCGCCATGCGCCGCGCGAGAGGTCGCGCTTCAAGCCCCTGCATTGCCCGCAGCAAGGGCCTGAGGAAGACATGACCGCAAACCAACGAGGAGACCGGGTTGCCAGGCAGGCCCACCATCGGAGTGCCGTTGAGACGGCCAGCCATCATCGGCTTCCCGGGGCGGATCGCAACCTTGTGGAAAGCACGCTCGAAACCCATTCCCTGCGCCGTGTTTGCAACAAGGTCATGGTCTCCGACGGACGCGCCGCCGATGGTGACGATCAGGTCTGCATCTGCCGCTAGGCCAAAAGCGGCTTCCAGGGAGGGAGCCGTGTCGGCGCAGATCGGTAGCATGCGTGCCTTGCCTCCCTCCGATTCGACCATGGCCGACAGCCCGAACGCGTTCGAAGCGATGATCTGGTCCGGGCGGGGGATTTCGCCGGGCATGACCAGTTCGTCGCCCGTCGCGATCAGCGCAACTTGCGGTCGGCGGGCGACCACGATCTCGGGCATGTTCATTGATGCCGCAAGAGTGATGTCCGCAGGCGACATGCGGCGCGGCGGGTCGATTCGGAACCCTGACGAAAAGTCCGTGCCAGCCTCGCGAATATAGGGGTCCTGGTCTGCCCCGTCCGCAACGCGAATCCGGTCGCCCTCGCGAGTCACGTCTTCCTGGATGATTACGCGTGTGGCGTCTTCAGGGACGGGCGCACCCGTGAAGATGCGCACGGCATCTCCGGGCCCTATCGCGCCTTCAAAGCCACGTCCCGCCGCGGACTCGCCGACAACGGAGTAGCTCTCCGCCTCTCCCGCGACCGCGTAGCCGTCCATGACCGAAGCACGAAAGGGCGGCTGGCTGCGGACCGCAAGAAGTGGCTCGGCGAGGGTCCGTCCAGATGCAGCGCGCAGCGGAACCGTTTCCGTTCCCAATGGCGTTGCAAGCCCAAAGATGTGGCTGAGCGCCTCGTCGACCGAAATCACCGGGATGCCTCGTATCGGCCCGACTTTCCGCCGTCCTTGAGAACGAGGCGAATGTTCTCGATCACCATGGACTTCTCCACGGCCTTCACCATGTCGTAGACCGTAAGGCAGGCCGTCGCGACCGCCGTCAGGGCCTCCATTTCGACACCGGTCTGGCCGGAAGACCTGACCTTTGCCTCAACGCGGATGCCGGGCAAGTCGGGCTTGGCAGCGAGGTCTATCTCGACCTTGGTAAGCTGCAACGGGTGGCATAGCGGAATCAGGTCCGAGGTCTTCTTTGCAGCAATGATGCCGGCGATTCGCGCAACGGACAGTACATCTCCCTTGCCCGCACGGCCCTCGGTGATCACCGCGAGGGTCTCGTCGGTCATGCGGACAAACCCCTCCGCCACCGCAATCCTGTCGGTCGCGGGCTTCTCGGAGACATCGACCATATGCGCGTCACCCTTGCTGTCGAAATGCGTCAGGCCGGGCATCAGGCGGCTCCTCGCGCCGGGGCAGGCCCGGCAAGAATGGATCGGGTCGCGGCAGCCACGTCGTCTTCGCGCATCAGGCTCTCGCCAATCAGGAAACTGCGCGCACCCGATCGCGCGAGGCGGGCGAGGTCGTCCGGGGTGAAAATCCCGCTCTCCGCGACGACGTGCCGGTCGGTCGGGACGGTCTTTGCGAGCCGTTCAGTGGTCGCAAGGTCCGTCTCGAAGGTCTTCAGGTCGCGGTTGTTGATGCCGAGGAGGGGAGACTTGAGGGCGATGGCACGATGGAGCTCGTGCTCGTCGTGAACTTCGAGCAGGACATCCATGTTCCAAGTGTTGAGCGCGCAGTCTTCGAGTTCCTGTGCCTGCGCGTCGGAAACGCTGGCCATGATGATCAGGATGCAGTCGGCGCCCCACGCTCGGGCCTCGGCCACCTGGTAGGTGTCGTAGAGGAAATCCTTGCGCAGGCAGGGCAGTCCGCTTGCGGCGCGCGCCTCGCCCAGAAACTCCGGTGCACCCAGGAAGGACGGCGCATCCGTCAGCACCGAAAGGCAGGTTGCTCCGCCCGCCTCGTATGCGCGTGCAAGTTTCGCCGGATCGAAGTCCGTCCGGATGAGCCCTCGTGACGGGCTTGCCTTCTTGATTTCGGCGATGAGGCCGTAGCCGGTCCCTGACTGCTCCATGAGTGCAGCAGCAAAGCCGCGCGGCGCGGGAGATTCGCGTGCGACCGTCTCGAGGGCGTGCAGGGGCAGACGCGCCTTGGCGGCAGCCACTTCCTCAAGCTTGTAGGCCTTGATCCTGTCGAGCACGTTGGTCATGGCAATCGGATATCCTTTTGGCGGCTTTTTGGAAAGCCGAAGCCCTGCGGCTCACCGCCGTCGAGTTTCGGGATTCCGCGGCGGCGAATCCTGATCATGCCGGGCCGAACCGGGCGATGGAACCGGCGCACTCGCAGCATCCATCGGGACCGTTGGCTTCAGGCCCATGGAATTGGTGCATGTCCATGCGCTTGCAGCCAGGAATTGACACGGCTGAACGGTCGCGACCCGAAGAACCCGCGATGGGCGGAAAGGGGAGAGGGATGGGCGGATGTGAGGATCAGGTGGTGGTTGCCCCTGATGTGCCCTGCGTAACCTTCCGCATGCTTTCCCCAGAGGACGAACGCCCGGGGAGAATCGGAGAGTCGTTGAAGCACTTGGGCGGCAAGCGCGTCCCAACCCAGGTGCAAGTGGCCGCCTGCATCTCCCTCCGGAACAGTGAGCGCGGTGTTGAGGAGCAGCACGCCCGCATCCGCCCAACTGGCGAGATCCCCAGTCGCGGGAGATCGTCCGATGTCGTTGTCAAGCTCGCGAAAGATGTTTTTGAGTGACTTTGGCAAGGCTGTTCCGGCGGTTACCGAAAACGCCAGCCCGTTGGCATGGCCGGGCGTCGGATAAGGGTCTTGACCGAGTATGACCGCACGAGTGGCTGTCGGCTGGCATCGCTCAAGGGCAGCGAATCGCATCGGTGCGGGCGGCAGGATCCGGCGTGTTTCGACCGAAAGAGCCTCGGCCATCCTGGGCCAGTCGTCCGCAAAAAAGGGCAGGTCCGCCCATGCGCCGAGGCTTGCGGTCAACTGCACATCCCAGGCCTGGCTGCAGTTGAACGCGGTTCAGGGTCCTGACGTGACACGGGCCAGCCCTTCGACCTTGGCGCGGGCGGCGCCGGAGGCGATGCTCTCGTTGGCGATCTCGACGCCGTTCTTCAGGTGGTCCGCCTCGCCCGCAATCACGAGCGCAGCGGCGGAATTCAGGAGCACCGCATCGCGATAGGCGCCGGGGACGCCATCCAGAAGAGCGCGGAAGGCGGCGGCGTTCTCGTCCGGCGTGCCACCGAGTATGTCCTTCAGGGGGTGGACGGGAAGTCCAGCATCTTCGGGGTGCATCTCGGCGGAAGTAATCTTGCCGTCCTTCAGGACGGCGACGGAGGTCGGGCCGCAGATCGACATCTCGTCGGTGCCGTCGGCCCCATGAACCAGCCACACGGCCTCGCTGCCGAGTTCCTTGAGAACCTCCGCCATCGGGAAGATCAGGTCGATTGCAAAGGCGCCGGTCAATTGGCGCTTGACGCCTGCGGGGTTCGTCAGGGGCCCGAGAATGTTGAAAATCGTCTTGGACCCCAGTTCCGCCCTGACCGGGCCGACGTGCTTCATCGCCGGATGATGCATCGGAGCCATCATGAATCCGATGCCGACCTCCGCGAGCGCTCTTTCCACGATGTCGGGTCCGACCATGACCTCGATCCCCATGGCGCCATGCAAATCTGCGGCACCGGACTTGGACGAGAGATTGCGGTTTCCGTGCTTTGCGACAGGAACGCCGGCCCCTGCCACGACGAAGGCCGTCGCGGTCGAGATGTTGAGCGTGCCCATTCCGTCGCCGCCGGTGCCCACGATGTCCATGGAACCGGGAGGAGCGTTCACGGCCGCACATCGGGCGCGCATTACTGCTGCGGCGGCAGTGTACTCGGCGACAGCTTCGCCGCGCGCCCGAAGCGCCATCAGGAACCCGCCCATCTGCGCGGGCGTGGCCGTTCCGTCGAACAGGATGTTGAACGCTTCCTCCGCCTGCGTGCGGCTCAGCGGCCCTTCCGAAGCCGAGTAGATCAGGGATTTCATCAAATCGCTCATGCAGGCTCCGGAACAGATGTGAGAAAATTCTGCAGCATGGCATGCCCATGCTCGGAACGGATAGATTCGGGATGGAACTGTACACCTTCGACGGGGTGGTTCCGATGACGAAGGCCCATGACGGTACCGTCGTCCAGTTGAGCGGTCAATTCCAAGCAGTCGGGAAAGCCGGCCCGGTCGACGACCAGCGAATGGTAGCGCGTCGCCCGGAACGGTGACGGCAGGCCTTGGAAAACGCCGTGGCCCTCATGATGAATCGTTCCGGGCTTGCCATGAACGATGTCACGTGCGCGCACGATCTTGCCGCCGAACGCCTGGCCGATTGCCTGGTGCCCAAGGCACACGCCAAGCAATGGCACTCCGGCCTTGGCCGCGGCCTGCACGAGAGCGAGGCAGATGCCGGCCTTGTCCGGGTCGCAGGGCCCTGGAGAGAGTATGATCCCCGACGGTCGCAGCGCCAATGCCTCCTCAACCCGAAGTGAGTCGTTCCGAAAGACGCGACACTCGGCCCCCAACTCACCCAGAAAATGGACGAGGTTGAAGGTGAAGCTGTCGTAATTGTCTATCAGAAGCAGCATGACTGATGCTCGGCATCCACAGTTCAAGTGACGGTCGTGCCCTTTCGGGATCGCCCGCACTATTGGACAGAGCGATCACGAAACGTCAAGTGAGCGAGTTGATTTCCGGAAACAGGCCGAAAGCCGACCTCTCGGTCAATTTGACGCCATGGATCGGGGAGGGTCCTTCCGACGTGAGCGAAGCACACGACGGATCGCGCCTGGCGCGTCCTCTGGACCGGGTCGCATGGGACACAGACCTGCCGGTCGCCTGGTGCGTCCTGTACGGGGCACTTGCCGGCTGAAGTTCGAGAGATTTTGCCTTTCGTTCATCAGGCCTTCCCTGAATTGCTGGAATCTGGAGAGGTTGACGCAAATGTGCTGGGCGTGGAACGCACCTTCTGGGAAAGGGCCACGATCCTGCACATGCTCTACCGTCAGGATCCGGCCAAACCCCTCGCCGACCGGATGTCGCGCCACTACTACGATATGGCTCAACTAATGGGCCACGAGGCCAAGGCACGCGCCCAGGGTCGCCTCGATCTGTCGCGCATCACCAGTCGGTCTTCTTCAAAGCAGCCAGGGCCAACTACGAAAGCGCGAAGCCCGGGACTCTGAGATTGATGCCGAATGCAGATCTCACCGCCGCCTTGCGCAGGGACTATGCGGGTATGCGGGAAATGATCATAGGGGACCCGCCGCCCTTCGATGACATCCTGGGCGCGATTGAAGCATTCGATGCTGAAATCAACAGCTGATGTTTTGGTTAAGTGGGGAACCGCCAAGATCTGCGAGGTCAAGCCGCAGCATGACAGGGGCGCGGGCGGCGCCCGGAGGGCGGCAGTAAGGTCGCGAGGTGGAGCACCTGGACGACAGCGGGGGCCAGGACACTGAGCATCAGACGAAATTTCCCTCGTTCGGTGGTCTCGAACCCGCAGGTGATGAGACCCGAAGCTGCCTAGGTCCGCGTGGCCAGGAACGATTGCGTCATCTGGCGCGTGAGGGCGCGACGTGCGTGCTCTGGCGTCGCCACAAGGGCCGCCGCCGCTGCATTGGCATAGTGCGCAGCGTCCGTTAGCGGCACACCGTCAGCAAGCTGAGCTGCCAGGGCACCGATGACGGCATCGCCTGCACCGTGCGTGCTCTCCACCGCCACGGCGTGACCGAAGACTCGCAAGGGAGAGTTCTCAGGGCTCGCCAGCACCAATCCATTTCCGCCAAGTGTCACCATCACGTGCGGTGCACGACCGAGCAGCGTCGCTGCTGCGGCCTCTGCAGCTTCAAAGCTCGAAACAGGCGGGCATCCCGCCAGTATTTCCGCCTCGATTTCGTTGACCACGAGAAGGTCAACCAGTCCCATGAGTTCATCTTCAACCGTCCTTGCAGGTGCAGCGTTGAGCACAATCGTCGCGCCGCCCTTGCGAGCGACGGTCGCGGCGGCAAGATTGGTTTCCGGTCGCATCTCGTTCTGCAAAAGGAGCACGCGGCAGTTTTCAACCACCCGGCTGCTTTCGAGCATGGCGGATGTTATGCCCCAATTGGCGCCAGGCACGATCACCGCGCCGTAATCGCCGCCGGAATCAAACAAGGCTACCGACATGCCGGAGCCGACGTTCGCGAGGCGAAACACTGCGGTCGTATTCACCTGTGCCTCGTCAAGCCGCATGAGGAGAGCTTCGCCGAAGTCGTCTTCGCCCACAGCACCCACGAACGCGGTCGCGGCACCGTGGCGAGCGGCTTCGATGGCTTGGTTCCCGCCCTTTCCGCCGCACTTCCAGGCCCATGCCTCGCCGAACAGGGTTTCCCCTCGGCGCGGGCGATCCGCGCCGGTGACGAGAATGTCATAGTGAAGACTGCCGACCACCGCGACGGTCGCGACCCCGGGCGCGGAGTTCGTCATCTTCGGTTAGTCCGTCGTTTCGCGCGCACCGATCGCATAGTCCTTTCAAGGTTTCGTTCGACCGTCTTGCCGCCGCGCTGGGCGACGGCCACGAACACCACGTCGATGATGCTGAGTTGTGCGACGCGCGCAGCTGCGTTCTCGCCTGTGAGCGGCGAGCCCCGTGCGGTTGAGCAAAGAGCCACGTCGGCCATGCCGCCGAGCGACGAGTTTCCGTGATTGGTGACAGCCACAATGGACGCGCCTGCGGATTTGGCGATGCCGGCCGCCTCGATGACCGAGTCGGTTTCTCCGGAGTGTGAGAAGGCAACGACGACGTCGCGTGGGCAGAGCAGGGATGCAGACATCGCCATCATGTGTGCATCGTCTTGAACGGTGGCCCTAATGCCGATCCGTAGGAACTTGTGTGCCGCATCGCGTGCGATCTGTGCGGAACCGCCAAGGCCATAGAAGTCGCGGGTTCGAGCACCGTAGAGAAGGTCTGCCGCCTGTTCGACATCTGCAGGATCCAGAATGGCGAGGGTTTCCTCAAGCGCTTGGATCGCGGTGCGGACGACCTTGTTCATGATCGTCGCGGTGTTGTCCTCGAGGGAAAGCTCTTCGTGCAGTTTGACGATCGGTAAGCGGTTGTAGGCGGCGAGGCTGGCGCGGAAGTCCCGATAGCCTTCGAAGCCCAGCTTCTTGGCCACCTTTACGACCATCGCCTCGGACACCTCAGCCGCATTCGCGACGCTTTGCAACGAAGTGGCCTCAGTGAAGTCGCGTCTTCCGAGCACCAATTCCACCACTCGCGCTTCCAAGGTGGTCATCTGAGGCAGCAACATGCGGATGCGCGGGCCTACCGCACGCAGTTTCGACCCGTCGGAAGAGGAGATATCTGTCAGTGCCGGAAAATGCATTGTTGCACGATCCTATGTGCGGCGATCCCGTCCTGCCGCTCCATCGCGCAGGTGTAACCGCTGTCTGCGTCGATCCGATCAATGGCTGCGAGCATCGCTTCCACCGACGCAATGTTCGCCTCGCACTCGGCCACGGGATCGAGACCCGTTACGTCGGGAAACGTATCGAAGTAGATGACGCCGTCGTAACCATCATGTCGAACTCGACGCAACAGTTCGATCGTCTGGACCGTGTGGACGGCTCCCACCATCAGCCCGTCGTCGCGTTTCGCGTATCCATCGTTGAGATGGACGCCGAGGACACGGCTGTGTCTGGCGGCCATCATGGCAGCGTAGGCGGGCTGCTCGTTGGCGTAGAGCATATGCGCGAAATCGAGTGTTACGCCGAGGTTGCGCGATCCGGCCTCTCGGAGGGCAATTAGCGTCGTAGTCATGTCCGGCAGCAGCGCAAAGGCCCGTGGCTCGTTCGGCTTGTATTCTATGCTTATGTCAACTGCAGGATTGTGGTCGGCCACCTCGCGAATACCCCCGACCTCCAATTCCCACAGGCGCGCATAGTCCACTTGGAACGGGGTGTCGAATCCGTCCTGTCCCAGCCAGATGGTCATGAGGTTTATGCCGGATTCGGCGGCGGCGTCGATTCCCGCCTTGGTCAGGTCCAGTGCCTTGCGGCGGACCGCGATGTCCGGATTGCTGAAGGCGCCGAGCTTGAACTTCGGGTCAGTGTAATAGCGCATTGCAAGCCCGTTCACCTCGAGCCCTTCGCTGCGGATGATGCCGATGATGTCTACAGAAGCATCCGTGAAATGATCCGGGTAATTCAAGTCGAAGTGTCCCAGTCCCCGTACGGTCGCGGCGCGCTTCACCATTTCGGCGACGGTCGGCTTGGCGGCTTTTGATCCCCAAAAGCGTTCGGGCGCAGCAGCGAAAGAGTTGAGACGAGAGGCATACCTCGCGCGAAGCCGCTCTGTCGGGTTGCTCAGGGTCATGGACGGCTCCTGTCATGTCGCGTTTCAAGCCTCCCGTAACCTCACAGATTTAACAGAATATGTAAAGTAATGAAGGTCCGGCGCATGACATGCCTTCGGGCGCAATTCCTGCTGTGGTGTGAAATTTGCGAAATAGAACGGAGATTTTCAATTTTCGCAACAAGTTCGTATGCTCTGGGCAATCGCCGGCAACTCAAATTGAAAAGGTGCTTCACAAATTTTCTTGACATTGTGAAGTTTAGTCGTGAAGTTGGCGGTAACACGGTGTAGGCGCGCGGTTGCGTTGCCCCGGGGAGAGGTCTTCTGAATGACGACGGCGAACATGGAAGCGCCGGCCAACACCGGGAAGGACTTTGGCTTTCTGGAACGCAATCCGGGGCTGGTACCGCCGCTCGGACTGCTGGTGCCCCTTGTACTTCTCATTGTCCTCATCACGGTCATCAATCCGGTCTTTCTGGATGGCCGGAACGTCTTCAACGTGTTTCGCCAGATTGCCATTTTCCTGATTCTCGGCACGGGCATGACGATCGTCATGGCCGCTCGCGGTATCGACCTTTCGGTAGGGTCGACGGTCGCGCTGGCGGGCTGCGTTGCAGGCATCGTTCTCAAGAGCGGGGCCTTCGGCGAAGGGCTCGTCTCGGTCGCGGCGATCATCGCGGCGATCGGAGTGGGCGCGGCTGTCGGTTTGCTCAACGGCATTGCCGTCACCGCGCTCAAGGTGCCGCCACTCATCGTGACGCTGGGCACGCTCACTGCTGTTCGCGGGCTCGCGTACCTCGTCATGGGGTCTGACCAGGTACGCAATTTTCCCGACCCGTTTCTCTGGATGGGACAGGGTCGGATTCTTGGGATGCCCGCCGCGGGGGTCATCGCACTCGCCGTGGTGCTTTTGGGCGCCTTCATCATGAACAACACGCGCTTCGGGACCTACGTGCTTGCGGTTGGCGGCGACCGCAGCGCTGCCATCCGCGCCGGTATACGCGTCCGCCGGTATGAGATGGGCGCCTACGTCATTTGCGGTGCGCTTGCGGGGCTGGCCGGCGCCATGCTCGTGGCCCGCCTCAACGCCGCGCAAGCGGTGCTCGGGGCCACCATGGAACTCCACGCCATTGCCGTCGTGGTCCTGGGCGGAACGTTCCTGTTCGGCGGCTACGCCACACTGCTCGGCACGTTCTTCGGGGCCGTTTTTCTCGGCGTCGCCGAAAACGGCCTGCTTCTGATGGGTGTGCCCTTCTACTGGCAGCAGATCGTCATAGGAACCACCCTCGTCGTCGCCGTTGCCATTCAGCTTTACCGCTTTCGCCGCCAGGGCATGGCGAGCGGCTGACCGCCCTTGGTCAGGAATTTGGATGCCCGAAACAATGGGAGGAATTGCAATGAAGAAACACCTGTCCGGGATCGCCGTGGGAATTGCGATGGCTATGGGCGCTGGCGCAGGGGCCATGGCTGCCGATGAACCTCTGAAGATCGGCTTTGCGCCGCCCGTCTATGACACCCTGGATTACTTCGGCCAATTCGCCGTGGCCTTCCAGGAAGAAATGGAGAGCCAGGGTGTGGCCATCGAGTTCACGGCCCGCGCCTCGACTGCCGAGGCCAATGTCCAGCAGCAGTTGGACATAGTCGACGATCTCATCACGCTAGACATGGACTACATCATCGTCGGCCCGATCGATTATTTCGGCATTGTTCCGGCACTGCAGGCAGCCAACGAGGCAGGCATCCCGATCATCGTGGTGAACCACCTTGACGTGCATCCCGAGGACGCCGGCGTCGACGTGCTCGCTTACAGCGGCTACTCCCATGCCGAGGGTGGCGAGGTTACCGCCAAATGGGCGCTGGAGAACGTCCTGTCCGCGGGCGACAAGGTGGGCCTGATGTTCGCGGAACCCGGAAACCAGATTTCCGAACAGCGTGTCGGCACAGCCCGCGACCTGTGGACCGAAGCGGGTATCGAGATCGCGTTCGAGCATTACGCGTACTGGGAACAGGCGCGCGCGTTCGACGCCACCGAAAGGCTCATCCTCGCAAATCCGGATGTAAAGGCGGTCTATGCTGGCAACAGCTCCATGGCCATGGGTGTTGCCAACGCCCTCAAGGGGATGGGGGAAGACGGTGTTGACGTTTTCGGCTTCGGTGCCGTGCCGCCTGAACTCGACATGATCTGGGAAGGACTCATTCGTGGCTCCATCTTCCGGGATAGCCAGTCCAGCGGCCGTTACATCGCCGGCGCGATCGTTCGCCACTCCAATGGAGAGGAGATCGAAAGGCAGTACCCACTTGACATGGTAATGGTTTCGTCGCGCGAGGACGTGCTCACCAAGGTGCCCGAGGGTGCGCTCCGCCTCATGGAAAACTGGCCGGAGATCGAAAAAGAACTGCAAAGTGACAACTGAGTCACGCTCTAGCCAAGCCTCCCCCGCCGCGGCGGGGGAGGTGCTATTGGCGTTGCGGGACATCAAAAAGTCCTTCGGCGGCGTGCAGGCTCTGCGCGGCGCCTCCATCGATGTGCCACGCGGCGAGGTGACGGCGCTCGTCGGGGACAACGGGGCGGGCAAGTCGACCCTTATCAAGATCGTCATGGGCGTGCATCCGCCGACCTCCGGCACCATCGTCTTGGACGGACGAGAGATCAGTGTTTCGAACCCCGAGGCAGCCCGCAGCCTCGGCATCGAAGCAATATACCAGGACCTGGCCTTGGTCGGGACATTCGATCTTGTCCAGAACTTCTTCCTGGGCCGGGAACGCGTGAAGTCGCACCTCGGCGGCCTCATCAAGGTGCTGGACAAGGCGGCCATGCGGGAAGAGGCGCTCAAGGCCCTGACAGAGAGGGTGGGGATACGCATCGGAAATCCTTACGCGAACGCATTTGTCATGTCGGGAGGGCAACGGCAGGCAGTCGCCATCGGTCGGGCAATCCATTCCGATGCCCGGCTGATTATCATGGACGAGCCGACCGCAGCGCTCGGCGTGGAGGAAACCGACCGGGTGTTGACAATCATCGAGCGCCTCCGCGACCAAGGATTGACCGTGCTCATGGTCAGCCACAACCTCGAACACGTTTTCCGTTGCGCTGACAGCATCGCGGTCATGCATCGCGGCGAAGTCAATACGCAGGTCCGCACGAACGAGATCACCCGCGATGGCATCGTCAAGCATATCATGGGCTCGCACGCTGTCGCCTGAGCACGCCCGGACACGCAGTCATCAGTTCACCGGATCTTGCGAGACAGTGCAGCGTCGCGCCGATCCCAAGGTACCGTCGCCGGTTGCCAAGGCTTCCGGCGCTGGATCCGATTGAACTCCTTTGAATTCGGGCTTCGCTGCGTAGTCCGCGAGGCCCCTCTTCAGGAACGTCCTCGCCTGCGCCGAATGGCACGGCATCAGCGAAACGTCCCGCTGGCCGAGGACGAATGCACGGCTCGCGGAATCGTCGAAGCCTCCCCGGTGACGCCGAAGCCGGGCTCGCCGCGCACAACCTGATAACACGGATTACGATTCACCCCGTTTCGTGCCAGACGTCACATGTCTGCACACGAACTTTCCAGGGTATGGTCTTGAGAAAGCACACAAAGGCGGGTCAGCGGGTCTTGAAGGTATTGTGCGAAGTTGATTGGATGATGGTCTCCATGCCCGTGCTGGTCAGCAGGGCCTTCGGATGAGGTTGGCTGGTGTTTCCCGTACCCGCATCAGTCTGCTCCAGAAAAAAGATGTCATGGTCGATGACGCGGCCGGACCTCGGCTTGGGCTGCATCGTTGATCACTCGGAATCGCCGTGAATCACGACGGATCTGTCCAACCCACCAACGAATGCGCCATCGGCATCCTCGATTCGGGCAAGTTCACGCCTGCGGCAGCGCAGGAGTTCACGCTCATCCATTGCGATCGGAGAAATGAACGCTCCCGCCGTTCGCCCGTGACCGGATACAGCAAACATGCCGTGTTCGCGTATGTCCTCCTTCATGTGGCGGAATTTCCAGGTGAATTGGATCGCGCTGACTTCCATGACGGCCATGCCTGCATTCTCGATTGATATGTGCAGAATCCGCCAATCATCAAGCAAGGATCCTTCGCATGCGGTTTCTTCTGCCCGGACGCCCGGCCATCCAAGTCGCAGGCGACGTGCTTATCATCGCAGGCGATTCGCCGGCTTCGGCTTGCTTGGACGCGAACGACTCCGAACTGGTGGGAGGCGCCCCGGGACGACACGCCCAATTGCATCGCGCATGATGCTGGCAACGGTCACGCTTGGACCGGTGGCGGCAACGCGAGACCAAGGCATGCCGTGATGGGCCTTCGGTTCGGGTGATTGGTGACGGTCGCTCCGGCGAGTCGCAGTTCGCAGAGCTTGGCGAGGCCTTGGGCGCGTGGCGTCAATGTGCCGGAGCGTCAGCGGCATCCACAAGAGTTCTCCCGCCATCCGCCGTGAGAATCTGTCCGGTCACGAACTCCGATCCGTCCGAGGCAAGGAACTGGGCGATTTCCGCAAGTTCGGCCGGACTCGCGATGCGGCCAAGCGGTGTCGACGAGATGATCTCGTCGCGCATGCCCTTGTCGCCCTCCAGGGCATCCTTCAACGAGGCGCTCATGACAGAGCCGAACGCGATGGCGTTCACGCGAATTCGGTGCGGCGCGAGCGCGACAGCAAGAGCACGCGTCATCTGGTTAAGCGCCGCGGAACTCACGGAATAGGCCAGAAGCTTTGGCTGGGAACGTCGTGCCGCAATCGAAGACAGGTTGATGATTGATCCCGCAGACGTTTCGCCGTTTCCGAATTCCGCCTGCCTGATCATGCGCTTCGCAAATATCTGCGAAATCCGCAGGGAGGTCATCAGGTTCTGCTCGATGAGCATTTGCACGCAGTCGTCATCGGCGTTGAGCGGATCCCCGGTCAACACCTGTCGGGATGCGTTGACGAGGATGTCTACCCGGTCGAAGCGGTCGATCGTTGCGGAGAGCAGGTTTGCGACCGTGAGTTTTTCGCGCAGGTCGCCCGCAAAGCAGGCCGCGTTTTCAATGCCTTCGCCGCCTCCCTGCACCTCCTCGGCGAGACGGGCCTCGTCCATGTCGGCGAGCATCACATTGGCACCTTGCGCAAGGAAATGCTGCGCGATGGAGAGGCCAACACCGTTTGCGGCCCCGGTGACAACGGCGGTTCTATCGGCAATCGAAAACGACATGTATCTATCTCTTGCGGATCGGTCGGGGCTGCGTGGCCTTGAACAGCTTGTACTCTGCGTGTTGCCCCAGGGTGCGCACGTCACGAAAGACTTCTGCAATGGTCTTTTCGTAGGGCAAATGCCTGTTGGCGACAAGCCAAAGTGCGCCCTTGCGGGTCAGCATTTTTGCGCCGGCCCGAATAAAGTCCTGTCCAAGGGACGCATCTGCGCTCCGGCCCGCGTGGAAAGGCGGGTTCGTCACGACATGGTCGGCGAGCGGGTCGGGACGGAACGTCAGCGCATCGGCCCAGTGAAACCGGGCGCGCACATCATCCAGATTCGCCCGGGAGGCTTCCAGCGCGGCGAGGTCGTCCTCGACAAGATCGACCGTGGTCACGCCGACGCGTTCCAGGACTGCATCCGCCAGGTAGCCCCAGCCCGACCCCAGGTCGACGACATGGCCGTCCATCCTGTCGGGCAGGGCATCCGCGAGGGCGCGGGATCCGGGATCGATGCCGTCGCACGAAAACGCGCCGGGCGAAGTCGTGTAGGCGCCGCCCTTCGGACGCGTCACCCGGTCAGGCGCGGTTTTCCATCCTGCGCAGTTGACATTGGTTGCAGCAAACAACCTTCCGTGCGCCTTGACCAGAACCTCGCCCAAGACCGCGCGCTGCCCGAGCTCCCTCTGGAGACTCTCCACGCCATCCGTCTTCTGCCCGTCGATCACGGTGGGGCCGCGCGTGACCGGGACGATTTCGGCAAGGGAGGCCTGCGCCGCGGCCTTGGCGCGGGGCAGGGACAGGATTGCCATCGCGTATGGCCCCTCCGGAATCGCCACGACGCGGAAACCCGATTCCGAGAATGCCCGATGTACGCGAGAGCTCCGAGAGATCACTTCGGTTCGGTCACGCGGCAACGCCGAGAGGTCGGTGCCGGCTTCCGGCGAGACCACCGCGATCTTCCCGTTCTCCGGCAGGCTCACGATCTCTCTTTCGAGGGCGAGAGAAAGTCGTTGGGCGAGCATGCATCGCGAGCGGGCTGTGCGAGACCCTACTCTTTTTCCAGCGTGCATTGGAGCGGGTGCTGGTGGCGCCTGGCAAAATCCATGACCTGCGCGACCTTGGTTTCCGCCACTTCGAGCGAAAACACGCCGACCACGGCGAGTCCTTTCTTGTGGACTGCCAGCATCAGTTCGAAAGCCTGTGCGTGGCTCATGCCGAAGAACCGCTCGAGCACGTGAACAACGAATTCCATCGGCGTGTAGTCGTCATTCAGCAGCAGGACCTTGTAGAGTGGCGGGCGTGCCGTCTTTGGCTTGGTCTTGACCAGAACGTCAACGGCGCCATCCGGCGTCTCGTCGCGGTCGGCCATCGATTGCAAGGCGGATGAAGTCATGGCGAATCTGGCACTGGGATTGAATTGGCCTCAGAATACAGGCGATCCTGAATTTGTGCAAAGGGGGGCGAAGGATGCTGACAACGATCTGTCTGGATGCGGACGACACGCTCTGGCACAACGAGCGCCTGTTTCAGTTCACGCAGGAGAGATTCGCCAATCTGCTGTCGGACTACGCGGCGAGCGATCACCTCGCTGATCGTCTTCGCGACGCGGAACGGCGGAACATCGAGCGCTACGGCTACGGCATCAAGGGCTTCACGCTCTCGATGATCGAGACCGCTCTCCAAGTGACGGAGAACCGCGTGCCGGGCAAGGTCATCGCGGAGATCATTGGCTGTGGCAAGGAAATGCTGCGCGATCCCATCGAGCTTCTGGACGGGGTTGAGGAGACGGTGCGAACCCTCTCGGCGGAATTCACGCTGCTGCTGATCACCAAGGGTGACCTCCTGGACCAGGAGCGGAAGCTTGCCCAGTCCGGGCTCGGCGAGTTGTTTGACGGCGTTGAAATCGTCTCGGAAAAGACAAGCGAGATTTATGTGGACATTTTCGCCGGGCGCGGGATCGAGCCGCAGCATGCGTTGATGGCCGGAAATTCGCTCAAGTCCGACGTGATTCCGGTGATTTCCGCCGGTGGCTGGGGCGTTCACGTGCCTTGCAGCCCGTCCTGGGATTTCGAGGAAGCTGATGCACCAATGCAACACAAACGCTTCCGCGAAGTCACCGCGCTGTCCGATCTTCCCGGTGTCATCAAGGAAATTTGCGGCGACATGTAGTGAATCTCTGCGAATCCACCACTTGATGTAGTGGCTGGACGGCGCATTCCCGAATTGTCCAAGATTCATCTTTTTTTGATATATTCAGGTGTGTTACGCTTTCCAAAACAATGAAGGTCCGCGACATGAATGGGCTGAGGCAAGTTAAAGGGGCAGTATTCGTGATGATCATTCGAGCCGCATTGCAATTTGCGCTCATCGCTTGTTTCTTTCTGCATCCGGTTGGCGGCAGCGCCGCACCGTATGCGGCGATGGTGATGGACGCGCGAACGGGGGAAGTCCTGCATTCCAGGAATGCGGACACCAAGCTTCATCCGGCGTCCCTCACGAAGATGATGACGCTCTACGTCGTCTTTGACGCGGTGGAGCGCGGGGAGATCGGTCTCGATCAGAAAGTGAAGATTTCCCGCAACGCTGCGAAGGAACCGCCTTCGAAGCTCGGCCTCAGGGAAGGGCAGAAGGTGAAGCTCCGCTACCTCATCCGGGCGGCCGCCGTGAGGTCGGCCAACGACGCGGCAACGGCCCTCGGCGAAGCCGTGTCTGGCAGCGAGGCAAGGTTCGCACGGCGCATGAACGACATGGCGAAGGCCATGGGCCTGAACAAGACAAACTTCAAGAATGCGCACGGACTGACGGAGCAGGGGCATCTCTCGACCGCGCGCGACATGACTGTCCTGGGGCGGCATCTCTTCTACGACTTCCCGGATTACTACAATCTTTTTTCCCGCCGCTCGACCAGCGCCGGACAGAAGATGGTGAGGAACACGAACCGCCGGCTCCTGAATGCGTACCGGGGCGCGGACGGCATCAAGACCGGCTATACGCGGGCGGCGGGCTTCAACCTCGTCGCCTCTGCGGAGAGAGGCGGAAAGCGCGTGATCGCGACGGTCTTCGGGGGACGGTCCGTGGCATCGCGCAACCAGCGGATTGCCGAACTTCTTGACATGGGGTTCTCCCGCTCTCCGAACCGCGTGGCGGTCAAGAAGCCCCGGCGTCCGGTGCTCAACCTGCCCGGGAGCATCGTGACCCGGTCCGGGCGCGTGGTGCGGTCGTCCAGGCCTCCCTTGAGGCCGATTGCCGCTCCAGTTGACGGAGCCCTCATCGCCATGGCCGAGGACATATCCGACGTTCTGGCCGAAGTTGCGCTAAACGAGACCACGATTCCGGATCTTGCCGAATTTGTGGAGGCGACGGATTTGGGCAACGGGCGTACGGGACTCAACCAGAGGCCTGTTCTCAGGCCATTGGTCGCCCAAGGCTCAGCGCAGGAGGAACTGGCCTCCGACCTTCGAGACGGGCAGGGCGCGTTGCGGGCTTCTGGCGAGGGCGAACGCCTTTGGGGCATCAACGTGGGCCTGTTCAACACTCGTGGAGAGGCTGAGCGCAAGCTCCTGCAAACGGCTCTTGTCGAGATCGCGACCCTGGAAGCCGCCAAGAGGTCCGTTGTTCGCGGACCCAGGGGGTGGGAGGCGAATTTCCTGGGCCTGAGCGAGGACGGCGCCACATTGGCTTGCCGTCGCCTCAATGCGCGGAACCTTTCGTGCACGCCGAATGGGCCTGGCTGAATTGAAGGGCTTGTTTCGGGGTCTTGACGGCGGCGATGCGGGGCAATGCAGGTCGCGTTCCACCTGACATTGAAGTGCAAAAACCAACATGAGAGCTGCAAGTCTCCAGTCGCTGCCGCATGCGCGCGGTTCGCTTGGCGGCCGGATGCGGAGAAGTGTTGCCAGACGGCAGTTTCGTAACGACGAAGACGCTACCCGGGAACTACGCCGCCGCCTGGGAGACGAAGGGCCTGAACTCAGACCTTCTGGACTCTGTGCATTTCGACATGGGGCATCCGCGCGGGGTGATTGAGGCGAAGTATCTTGGAGACCTGTTCCCGGCGTCGGCCAGCGCTGCGCCGGGAGTGCTCTTTCGAGACTTCTTTTCACGTGATCGCAACGGCGTCAGGAATGGTATCGTGCTGATCGATTTGGGGAGCTTGCCATGATCACCAACGAGAGACAGTACCGCATCACGCGCAAGAAGGCGCGGGATTTCTCTCGCGCAATCAAGGAATTCGATGCTTGATCGCAAGGCCGGGGCAGATGTGCTTTCCAAGCTGGTACAGGCCGAACGAAAGGCCATGGAGAGCCAGTTGATGGATCTGCGGGCAGAACTGAAGGAATACGACAAACCGAGGTCCACTGGAACCGCGGCCATCTCGTTAGGCTCGTTCGAAGAGCCTGTGGGCGGCCTGATCAAGGCCAAGATCGCAGGGGGCCTTAGCCAGCGGGTGCCTGCGGGACGTCTGAAACTCAAGGAGCAGCAGATCCAGCGGTACGAGGCGAAGCGCTACGCATCAGCAAGCTTCCAGCGATTGTGCGAGGTCACGCGCCCCCTGAGACTCGGGATGGAAAGCGAGATTCTGCTCGTATCGCCGTTGGCGGCCGAATCGCCGCCGGACAGGATACTGCCTAGGGAGCGGATACGACGGGCAGCCGGTACAGCTCTGCTCACGCCGCCGCGGTCACGGGGCATCAAGCGGGATCATCCGGCTGTCGACGGCGGTCCATGGACCCTGACCGAGAAGGGCAAAAAAGGGGCAGGTGTCGGGCGATTCGTGGGGCGGGATTGCCCGTGCAAATGGCCCTCAGCTCGACGCCATGGCCCGTTTCGGGGGCCGATCTGCGCCTGATCGGGGCGGTTCCGGGGGGTCTGACCGGGAATCCGGAAACAGCGAACTGGCCGCCGGTCCGCGAGAGCGGACGCCGGGCGGAAGGGCGACTATTCGGCGGGCGCGCCAGGCAGGCCGATCTTGTCCTCGATGCGCTTGACGCGGGCCTCCAACTCCTCGAACTGCATCCGGTGGTCGGCTTGGATGTAGGCAAGGCCGCCGACGGCGGATTGGATGCTGTCCAGTTGGCCGCCCATCTCCTGCCGCTCCTGCCGCGCCTGTTCGAGGCCGTTCCGCATCTCAGTGCGGAACGCGCGGCTTTCGTCCCGCATCTCGCGCAGCAGGTGCAGGGTATGGTTCTCCGGCTCAGCCATCGTTCCGCCCGCCGTCGATCACGTCTGGCCTGGAGCGCTCAAGGGTGGCTGAAAGATCAGACAGCATCGTGTTCATGCGCTCCTCCAGGATGGCGAGTTGCCAAGCGAGCTGGTGATTGTCCGACGCTTCGCTCATGCCTCCAAGATAGGGCCGGTGGCCGGTGCGGTCAACGTGCCGGTCAGTGCATGTTCGAGCGCTTGCCTAGATAAAGGGCCTGGCTCGATTGTCATGGATGGAGACTCAGCCTTGAGCCTCGAAGGCACCACTTGACAAAACACCGTAATGGTTCCGTAAGGCGGCGTGACGGAAAGGCTAAGGCCGACCCATGATCTTGATGCGACAAGTCGACTTTCTGCACCGGATCACTGTCATCACCCTGCTGGCCGCCACGCCAGCCATGGCCGCCGACAAGATCACTCTTTTGCTCGATTGGTTCATCAATCCGCGCGATTCATGCCTCGGTCGATTTGCCCGGTCGAAGAAATGCAGCGGTTGATGCCGCGTACGCTGACGTCTCAGGCAGGCGGGAAGCGTGGTCCTTGAGCTTGGTGCGAACCTGTTCGGTGGACGTGTTGACGGCCGGCTTGGTCGGACCCGGCGACGGGGCTGGCGGCGCACCGGCTGGCGTCTGTCGCGTCCGGGCGAGACGTTCCGGCTCTCGGTGGACGCGGACCGCCGCGAAAACGCGGACGATCCCGGGCACGGCATAGGGCTGAAGCTCGACACGCGCTGGTGAGGGACGGCGCCCACGGCACGAGCGGAACGGGAATGGACATCGACACGAACTGGCTTGTGGCGGTGATTCAGGAGCGAATGGAGCACACGACGCTGCGCAGGGTCGCGAAGTCGCGAGTGCGTCGCCCTTCATGCCTGTCGAGGTGGTGCCCGAAACCGACGCCTGACCAAGAAAGGTCGGTCGCACCCGGCCACCGCTCTCGAAACGACCCGAAATTGGCGATCGGTCCAGGAAGCGGAATCTTGCTTCCGGTCGACGATCGGCAGGGAAACGTCGGCACACCGGCGAGCGCCTGCAAGATTTTGCAGCGCGCCAAGCATCGCCAGATCGCCGGTCAAATGCGACCAGATCATTGATCAAATGCCTTCGGATTTTGCGCACGTGTCCAAAGACCTGGTCAAGCTAGTGCTTCGATCTTCAAATCGCATGATGCAGGTCGTGCACAATTCACAAGCCCGCATTTGCATGTGCAGGAGTGAACCGTTAACCACATGCCATCGGAGCAACTTGGCTTGGGTGAGGATGGCATGAATTCGATGGAACTGAGAAACGACGCGGCGCGTCAAGTGTGGGAACTTGATCGCAGGCATTTTCTGCATCCGTTTACCCATTTCGATAGCTATGAGGATGCGGGATCGCTGATCATTTCCGAAGGATCGGGCTCCGAGATGACCGACGCCAACGGTCAAACCTATCTCGACATGATTGGCGGCCTCTGGTGCAACAACATTGGCCTTGGTCGTCGGGACATGGCCGACGCGATTGCGGAACAGGTCACGAAGCTGTCCTACAGTTCAACATTCACCGACATGTCCAATGAGCCGGCGGCCCGGCTGGCCGCCAAACTGGCCGAACTGGCACCTGGCGACCTCAACCGCGTACATTTCTCCACCGGTGGCTCGACTGCCGTCGACAGCGCATTGCGCCTGGTGCATTTTTACCAGCAATGTGCGGGCAGGCCGCAAAAGGTTCATGTCATTGCACGCCGGCAAGCCTATCACGGATCAACCTATGCCACGATTTCGATCGGCTACAAGGAGGCGGATCGGCGGCACGGCTTCCAATACATCGAGGACACCATCCATCATGTTTCGGAACCGGACGTGTACCGGGCCCCTGACGGCATGGGTGAAGCGGCGTTCTGCGATCATCTGGTCAAGGAATTCGAGGACAAGATCGCCGAGATAGGCCCGGACCGGGTGGGGGCGTTCTTTGCCGAGCCGGTCATGGGGGCCGGGGGCGTATTGGTCCCGCCCGGCGACTATCTCAAGCGGATGCACGAGGTCTGCAAGCGCCACGACATCCTGTACGTGTCCGACGAAGTGGTCACCGCGTTCGGCCGCCTAGGGCACTGGTTCGCGTCCGAGGACGTGTTCGGCATCGTTCCGGATATCATATGCTCCGCCAAGGGGCTCTCATCGGGCTATTTGCCGATCGGTGCCACGATTTACTCGGATCGCGTTCACGAGACCATTTCGTCCGGTGATCCTTCCCGCGTCTATACCAGTGGCTTCACCTATTCCGGGCACCCGGTCTGCTGCGTGGCGGCACTGAAGAACATCGAAATCATGGAGCGCGAGAACATTCTCGAACATGCTCGGGAGGTCGGAGACTATTTTGGCGAACGCCTCCGCGACCTGGAAGGGATGAAACTGGTTGGCAACGTGCGCGGAATCGGCTTGATGCGCTGCCTGGAAAACGTCCTCGACCGAACCACCAAGGAAGCGCTGCCGGAAGAGGTCGACATCGGCAAACGCATTTCCGACGCCGCGGAAGCCCTCGGCGTGCTGGTGCGGCCCATCGGACGGCTGAACGTAATGTCGCCCCCCCTGGTCGTCACCAAGTCGGAGATCGATGTCGCCGTGGATCGCCTGGGACAGGCGATTGAGCGTGTACACGACGACCTTGTCAGGGAAGGCTGGACGCCGGTCTGACGGTGCGCGTTCCACAGTCGGTCAGCGGTCAAGGACCAGGGTGTCCTCCGCCCGCCAGCTGAGCCAGACCTGATCCCCGACATCGCCGTTCTCGATGGTTGATCGGGTGTCGTTCTGGACGGTGACCGACATTGGCGGGCCGCTGGCCGGCTGAACGCGGATGTGCGACGTATCGCCGTAATAGGCCCAATCTACGATGCGGCCCTGGACGAGGAGGCCGGAATCTGGCCTGGCGACGGTCATGCGGATCTTCTCGGGCCTGACCGCCAGCGAAACCTGGCCCTGCGCATGGCCTGAATGCGGGACCGTCACCTTGCCGAGGTGCGTGACGTCGACCGTGACGCCCTGGTCGGCGGCTCCCGTGACCTGCCCGTCGAGGAGGTTCACCTTGCCGATGAAGTCCGCGACAAAGCGCGAGTCTGGCGATTCGTAGAGCGCTTCAGGGGTCGCGATCTGTTCCACACGCCCCGACTGCATCACGGCGATGCGATCTGCCATGGACAGGGCCTCGTCCTGGTCATGGGTGACGATCACGAACGTGATTCCAACCTCTTCTTGCAGGCGCGTCAGTTCAAGTTGCATCTGTTCGCGCAGCTTCGCGTCGAGCGCGGACATCGGCTCGTCCAGAAGCAGCACCTTGGGGCGCTTCACCAGCGCGCGTGCAAGGGCGACGCGCTGGCGCTGGCCGCCGGAGAGCTGGTCCGGCTTGCGCTCGGCCAAGTGGGCCAGTTGGACCATCTCCAGGGCTTCCTCCGCCCGCTGCCGGGTCTCGGTCGCAGGAACGCCCGTCACTTTCAGCCCGTATCCCACATTCGCCAGCACAGACATGTGGGGGAACACGGCGTAGGACTGGAAGACCATGTTCACCGGTCGCTTGTTGGGCGCTGTGGTGCTGACATCCACGCCGTCGATCAGGATCTCCCCCGTGGTCGGCGTCTCGAATCCTGCCAGCATGCGCAGGAGCGTTGTCTTGCCGCAGCCGGACGGCCCAAGCACGGCAAAGAACTCGTTCGCCGCGATTTCGATGTTTGCGTTGTCGACGGCAGTGATCCCGACGAACGTCTTGGTGACGTTGCGGATGGAAATGATGCTCATGGACTGCCTCCCTGGCCCGGACGCTGCACACGCAACATCAATGCGGCAACGATCAGCGTGATCACCACCAGCACGGTCGACGCCGCGTTCACCTCCGGAGTGACACTGAACCGGACCATGGAATAGACCTTGACCGGAAAGGTCACGGTCTCCGGTCCGGACGTGAAAAAGGTGATCACGAAGTCATCAAGCGAAAGCGTGAAGGCCAGCAGGGCGCCGCCGACGAGGCCGGGCCGCATGTAGGGGAATATCACGTGCCGGAACGTCTGCCATTCCGAAGCCCCCAGATCGCGTGACGCCTCCTCGAGTTCACGGTTGAAACCCGCCATGCGGGCACGAACGACGATGGCAACAAAGGGGAAACTGAAGGCGATGTGCGCGATGGTGATTGCCGACAGGTTGAGGGGCCACGGCAGTCCCGTCGGCCAGCCGATGCGCGAGAAGAAGGCCAGCATCGCCACCCCCATGCAGATTTCGGGAATCACGATGGGCAGAGCCATGAATCCCTCGTAGGCACTCTTGAACGGAAACCGGAATCTCCACAACAGCAGCGCGACCATTGCGCCGAGAATGGTGGCCACAATCGTGTTGATGGCCGCAATGGTCAGCGAATTGATGAAGGCTTCGATCAACCCGTCATTGTTCCACGCCTTCTCGTAGTATTTCGTGGTGAATCCCCTCCAGACGATGTTGCGCTTCGAGTCATTGAAACTGAACGCCATCATCAGGACCACCGGGGCGTAGAGCAGGATGAACACCACGCCGAAGAATGCCCTCATCCAGATCCGCCCGGCATAGTCCAGCGGATCGACCCAGCGGCGCAACACCCTCATATCCGAGCCTCCGCATCACGGCTGAGCAGGGCGCGCAGCGCCAGCGCGCCGAACGTGACATACATCAAGAGGAAACTGAGAGCGGCGCCAAACGGCCAGTCATTGGCCGCCTTGAACTGCCGTTCGATGACATTGCCGATCATCGTGGCATTGGTCCCCCCCAACAAGTCAGCGGTCAGGAACGAGCCAAGGCAGGGGATGAACACCAGGATCAGGCCCGAGACGATGCCGGGCATCGTCAGCGGCACTGTCACGCGCAGGAAGGTGGCCACCTGCGAGGCGCCAAGGTCGAGGGACGCCTCGAGCATCGATCGATCCAGCCGTTCGATGGACGCGTAGAGCGGCAGCACCATGAAGGGCATGAACACGTAGACCAGGCCGGCGACGACGGCAAAGTCGTTGTACAGAAGCTCCAGCGGCTCGAACGGGCCGAAAAGCCCGTCGAGCCAGAGCGTGTCGTAGATCCATTCCAGCGTGAAATTGACGTAGCCCCGGATCCGGAACACCGCGATCAGGGCATACGTGCGAATAAGAAGATTGATCCAGAACGGCAGGATCACCGCCAGCAGCAACCACGGCCGCCAGCGCGGAGAGGCAAACGAAATCACGAAGGCGACCGGGTAGGCAATGATCAGGCAAAGCATCGTCGCCAAGGCCGAGATCCAGATCGATTTCCACATGATCACCAGGTAGACCGGATCGGCCAGGGCCCGGACGTAGTTTGCAAGGGTCCAGGTGATTTCGGTTTCCGTGATCGAGATCTTGCCGTCGATGACCGCCTTTTCGCCGAACGACAGGATCCACACCATGCCGAGCGGGACCAGGAAGAAAAACAGGAGCCAGAAGGATCCTGGGCCCGCGAGGACCCAGAAGACCCTTTGGTTCTTGCGGTAACTCTCCACGCCGGAAACAGGCCAGTGCGGGCCGACTCGCCCTGTCGATGGTCAGGCGGCTTGGACCCGGGTCCAGGCGTCGTTGATGTTCTTCACATGCTCTTCGCCCAGATAGAGCTGGAACTCGCACTTGGCGACGGTTTCGTCGGACGGGAAGATCGCAGGGTTCTCGTTGTAATCCGATCCGAGTTTTGCCCGGGCCGCCTCGTTCGGTGTCGCGTACTGGATGTAGTCAGCGATGGCCGCGCCGGCGTCGGCATCAAGGATGAAGTTGATGAACGCGTGCGCGTTCTCCGGATGCGGCGCGCCCTTCGGCATGCACAGGCAATCCTGCCAGATCAGGCCGCCCTCGTCGGGAACGTAGAACGAAAGGTCGTCGTCATCCGCCATGACCTGCAGGATGTCGCCGTTCCATTCCTGGGCAATCACGACTTCACCCGAAACCAGCAGGTCCTGGCCGTTGTCGTCGGCAAAGACCTTGATGTTCTCCTTCTGCGCGATCAGCAACTCCTCCGCCGCCTTGATGTTCGCCGGGTCGGTCGAGTTCAGCGAATGACCCAGGTATTTCATGGCATGGCCGAGCACGTTCGCTCCGTCGCCCAGAAGCGAGATCTTGCCCGCGAACTGATCGGAATCGTAGAGGTGTTTCCAGGACTTGGTGATGTCGCCTGTCCGCTTCGCATTGTAGCCGACCCCGATTGTCCCCCACATGTACGGGATCGAGTGCTTGAGGCCAGGATCATAGCTGGCATCGCGGAAATTGGCGCCGAGATTCAACATGTTCGGGATCTTGTCGTGATCCAGCGGCAGCAGCATGCCTGCGACCAGCATGCGCTCGACATAGTCATTGGTCGGAACGATCAGGTCGTAGCCCGGATTGCCTTCCCGCAGCTTGGCGAACAACTCGTCGTTGTCGGCAAAGAGATCCATCTTGACTTCGATGCCCGTAGCCGCGTTGAAGTCGTCCAGCGTGGTCTCACCGATATAGGTGTCCCAGTTGTAGAAGTTCAGTTTCTTTTCTTCGGCCGCCATCGTGCCCCGTGGCAGGAAGCTCAGCCCGGCCAATGTCGCTGCGCCGCCCAAGAGGCTGCGGCGGTTGGGACGGAATTTTGGTGAATAGGTCTTCATGTCTGACTCCTCCTTTGGCGGACATTCCTGTCATTGGGAATTGCATACGAGAGTCACATTGTGGCTTCGTATCGATTTCACGGGTCGTCGAAGTGGCCAACGCCAACGCTCCTCGCCGTGCAGATGCGCCAATCCCGGACGCCGCGTCATGTTTGCCCCTTCAGCGGGCGGTTCAGCAGGGCCGTGGCCCTCAAACTCCGTTGCCGAGATCGGTAAGGCAACGCCTCGCCCTCGTGCACGGTCTTCTTGCCACGTTTCCATCGCGAGCGCTACGCCAGAATCGAGCCATGTGACTTTCGGATATGATTCCCAGTCGAAACCTCAGGGACAGCAGGGGAAGGTCCTGACCGGAAT
>JAJEAC010000138.1 GCA_022824315.1 Silicimonas sp. | reverse complement strand
GCCGAATCTCAAGCTACCTGAAGTCCATGGCCTACAAGGGCTACAACCCCATGACCGCAATACAGATCGCGCTCATGGGCAAGGCCGCAGAGATGGCTTGAGGCCAACCCAGAATTCCGAAAAATGGCCCGAGCAGTTACGATCTGACTTGGATTTCGTCCTGTTCGCGCATCGCGACGTGTATACCTGAATCACTGGAACAAAGCAAGAAAAAGAAACCTGCATGGTCCTTACACGTGAAATGTTGCGTTTGTTGCTTGATCATGAAGCAGTCGAGAACCGGAATCACGGACGTACTCCCATCCTGCTTGGAGCAAGGATTCAGACTGAGTTCGACCCGGTCAATGCGGCATGTTGAAAGGCGCTTCCTGAAGGAAGTCTTCGGCCGCGATTGCAACGCATGCCGGGCCGGGGGTGGTCAATCGAATGCCCGTTTGGCAGGTCTTGCAGGTTGGGGCTGCGGTCAGACTTCGCGGGTCAATGCGCTCTCGTGCCATTTCCGAAGCATCAGGTGGCTAATCAGCGAGGTGATCGCGAAGATAGCGATGCCGAGGATCGAAATCAGGATCAGCGCAGCATAGAGGCGTCCGAAGTTGAAGCGGTATGACGCTTCAAGCAATGTCGACGCGAGACCGAGTCCGGTGCCGGTCCGGCCGATGACGAACTCGGCAACCACCGCGCCAATGAGGGCCAGTCCTCCGGCAATTCTCAGACCGCCGAGGAAGTAGGGCAACGCGGACGGTGCGGCCAGGTAGCGGAGTCTTTGCCAACGCGTGGCCCCGTAGATCGTGAACAGGTCATGCAGGTTGTGGTCGGCGGACTTGAGGCCTGTTGTCGTGTTGGAGAGGATCGGGAAGAAGGCCACGATCCAGGCGCAGAGCAGCGCCGCGACGAAGGCGCTGTCCACGTAGATCTGCAGCAGGGGGGCGATGGCAACAACGGGCGTAACCTGAAGGATCACGGCATAGGGAAAGAAGCTCATTTCCGCCCATCGCGACTGGGTGAAGGCCACGGCGAGGGCAACGCCGCCCGTCACGGCGAGGAAGAGCGCGAGGATCGTCAGGCGCGACGTGGTCAGCATCGCCGGCCAGAGCAAGGCCCAGTCCTCAATGATCGACTTGCCGACGGGAACCGGCCCCGGCAGTACGTAGTGGGGAACGTCATTCAGCGTCACGTAGAAATGCCAGGCAACCAGGCTGAGCGCCATTACGAGGCTTGGAAGCGTCCACTTGGCAATGCGGTTTATCCGGTTGCGTCTTGCCCGGAATTCCTCCTCCTCGTCCAGGGTCGGAGCTGCGTCGTCGAACGAGTTCATGCGGCCGCTCCCATGGCCTCACCCAACGCGTTCGACACGGCTCTTGCATGGGCCGCATACTCGTTCGATGTACGGAAGTCGGCGTGCCGGGGATAGGGCGTTTCTATGCCGAGTTCATTGATGACCCGTCCGGGGCGCGCGGCCATGACGATGACGCGGTCTGAAAGGAAGACGCTTTCAAAAACCGAATGGGTGACGAATATCACCGTGCAGCCCAATGCGGCCTTCATCTCCAGCAGGTCGTTGTTCAGCTTGAAGCGTGTGATCTCGTCGAGCGAGGCGAATGGCTCGTCCAGCAGGATCAGCCGGGGTCGGGTGACCATGGCGCGCGCGATGGAGACACGCATCTTCATCCCGCCGGAAAGTTCGCGCGGGTGGGCATCGCTGAAATCCGCGAGACCCACGAGCTCGAGTGCGGCTTCGATGTCGCGCTGCGCCTCCGCGAACCTCTTTCCGCGAAGGCGATACGGCAGCCAGACGTTTTGCGCGACGGTCAGCCACGGCATGAGCGTCGGTTCCTGGAACACGATGCCCAGATCTCCGGCGCCCCTCTCGCCGCTCCATTCGAGCCGACCGCTGGTTGGGTGAATGAGCCCGGCAATCAGCCTGAGAGCCGTTGACTTGCCGCAGCCCGAAGGGCCGAGCAGCGACAGGAAGTCACCTCCGTTCACGGTCAGGCTCAGGCCCTTCAGCGCCACGGTCTCGCCACCGAAGATCTTCTCGATGCGGGACATGGTCAGGAGGGGCCTGCGTCCCTGCCGCGCTGTCATGCGAACCTCCGTGCCACCTTCACTTCTTCAGGTCGAGGCCGACACCCTTGCCCGTGAAGCTCGTTTCATATGCTGCCGACCAGTCCACGTCGCCGTCTATCACGCCGGCGGTGACCATCTTGTTGAAGAAGTCCTCGACCTTGGCATCCGTGATGACTCCAATTCCCATGGTCTCGGAATCGCCTGAATCCACGATGCCGTGCTCTTTCATCTTTGCGATGGCATATGCGATCTTGTCCGACGACATTTCGGGGTTCGCTTCCTGGATCAACGCATTCGCGGCGGACGCGTCGCCATAAAGGTACGCGTACCACCCCTTGATCGAGCCATCGACGAAACACTGCACCACTTCAGGCCGCTCGGCGATGTCGTCGGCCATGGTCTCAATGGTCGTGGCGTAGGTGGAATAGCCTGCGTCCGCGATCAGGAACACGTTCGGCGTGAAGCCGCCCGTCTTCTCGACAAGGTAAGGCTCGGACGAGAGGTAGCCCTGCATCCCCTTGCGATTGTCGGCAAGAAACGGCGCCGGATTGAAGGTATAGGGCTCGCGCTGTTCAGCGGTGAAACCGTGGGCCGCCATCATCCACTGGTAGTAGCTTTGAAACCCGTTGTCGCCGATCAGGAGCGTGAGCTTCTTGAGGTCGTCCCAGCTCTCGGCCTCACCGGGATGGGCAAGGATGACTTGCGGATGCTTCTGGAAGATGGCCGCGACCGCAACCACGGGCACATTTTCCTTTGCGGCCGCAAACGCCTGCAACAGGTCGCCGCCCATGTGGAAGTCGATCCTGCCCGCGAGCATCAGCGCACGGTTATTGATCTGTGGTCCTCCCGGCACGATCGTGACCTTGAGTCCGCACTCTTCATAGGAGCCGTCTGCAACGGCCTGGTAGAAGCCGCCGTGCTCGGCCTGGGCAACCCAGTTGGTGCCGAAGCTGACTTCGGTAAGGTGGCTGCCCGCAAAGGCGGCACCGGACGACGCCAGGAAGGCCGTTGCGCAGGCTAGTGACAATTTGGACATCATCGTCTCCAGGTTCTGGTTCGTGTTTCCCGGTCCGGCGGGACGGGGAATGCCGTCCGGCCAGGCAGGGTCCGAGCCCGTCCGCGTACGGCTGCAGAACCATTAGTCGCACTTGCTTGATTCGCACAGGGCAGAGGCGACACCTATTGCGCGAGATTCGGCACTTTCAGGACACCCCCGCGAGAGATTTTGCCGGAGCAGCGAATGTCGCGCCGATTCCGGCTGACTGCTGCCGTGACGGAACAGACGCGAATCGAGTATTCTGGATTGGTGGCCGCAGCGTTTTCGAGGGTGTTATGCCTGGACGCATGTTTCTGGAGAGGCCGCTGACGCAAGTGGCGTCGGCCCTCGGCATCGACGATGCCCCGAAAAGCGAGCTCCCGCGGCGCAACATCTCTCCTGGCGAGGACGTGATCGTGTGCACCCCCGGGCACCGCCTCGAACGGATGAGATGGGGGATGATACCCGTAGGTCGCGTGAATGCGCGCGGTCGTCCGGTGCTGGAAACGATCATCAACGCGCGGAGCGAAACGGTGTTTGACAAGACCGCGTTCGAAGGAGTGGGACGGGCCGTCGTGCCCGCTGACGGCTGGTACGAGTGGACCGGCAAGGCACGCCGCAAGAAGGCTTGGCGCATCCGCCCGAGATCGGGCGCGTTGCTCCTCTTTGCGGCGATCACGGACGTCTGGGAAGCACCCGGCGGTCGGTCCGTGCCCCAGGTCGCGACCGTGACCTGCGAACCGTCTGCGGATGTGCGTGACGTCCATCACCGGATGGGCGTGCTGATATCGGCGGACGCGCTGGAGACCTGGCTGCACGGGGAGGAATCCCTTGCGCGCAACCTGATGCGACCGTTTCCGGACGGATGCCTGATCGTTGAGCCTGCCGATGACGTGGACTGGAACGCGCCGTAGCCGCGCGCGTCACAGCGATCCGGTACTTTCGTTGCCCCTGCGATCCCGGCTCAGCAAGGATTCACGAATGGCAATGAACGTTGTTGCGGCGATGATCAGGCAGCCACCCAGGATGACCCAGATGTCGATGGCCTCGTGGAACACGAAGAATCCGACGAACACCGACCAGACGAGTGGCAAGAAGGCGACCGGTTGGGTCACGCTCAACGGAGCGGCGGCAAAGGACCTCGTCATCGTGTAGTGGCCACAGGTTGCAAGGCCGGCGATCAGCACTATCCAGGCGATTTCGCCAGAGGTCGGCCAGCGCCAGACGGCGATCGCAAGCGGGAGGAGAAAGATCGTCACGACGATCGACATCATCGCCACGATCACGGTGGCTGGAAGCTCATGCGCCATTCGCTTGGCGAACAGGTAGCTGCCAGCGAGGCACATGGCCACGAGTATCATCGCAAGATGCCCGTCCGAGAGTTCCCGCAGCCCGGGCCTGAGAATGAGCACGGCGCCGAGAAACGCGATCGCGACCGCAACGAGCCGACGGATCGCCAGGGTCTCGCCCAGAAAAAGCACGGCGCCAAGGGTCACGTAGACGGGTACCAAGTTGTTCATTGCCGTGACTTCGGCAAGTGTTATCCGCGTCATGGCGTGGAACCAGAGGCAGACGCCAAGCGCATGCACGGTGCCGCGCAGCCCGACGAGTTGCCACTGCCGCCGACTCAGGCGCGTTCTGAACAGCGTTCCTGTCATTGGAGCCAGGAATGCCAATCCGAATGCGAACCGAAGGAATGCGGATTCGGCGGCAGGAAGGTCCGCCGCGCCATGCTTGACCGCTGCCGTCACTCCGACGAAGAGGATACCGGTCAGGACCATCCACGCTATGCCCTCCAAGGATCGCCGAGGGCTTTCGAAACCGCGCGTCGGATGGGCCATTACCGTGCGAATTTCTTGTACTTGATGCGCTTCGGTTCCACGGCGCCCGGTCCGAGCCGCCGTTTCTTGTCTTCCTCGTAGTCCTCGAAATTGCCTTCAAACCACTCCACGTGGGCTTCGTCCTCAAAGGCGAGCATATGGGTGCAGATTCTGTCGAGGAAGAATCGGTCGTGGGAGATGACCACCGCGCATCCCGCAAAATCGACGAGCGCATCCTCCAAGGCTCTGAGTGTTTCCACGTCAAGGTCGTTGGTCGGCTCGTCCAGAAGCAGGACGTTGCCTCCGGCCTTCAGGAGCTTTGCCATGTGGACACGGTTGCGTTCACCTCCCGACAGCATCCCGATCTTCTTCTGCTGGTCTCCGCCCCGGAAATTGAATGCCGAACAGTAGGCACGGCTGTTCAGCCGGGCATCACCGAGTTCGATGATCTCGGCGCCTGCCGAGATTTCCTCCCAAACGGTCGCGTTGGCGTCCAGATCGTCGCGGGACTGGTCGACATAGGCAAGCTGCACCGTGTCGCCGAACTCGATGCCGCCGCCGTCGGGCTGTTCCTGGCCGGCAAGCAACCGGAACAGAGTGGTCTTTCCGGCGCCGTTCGGGCCGATGACGCCGACGATTCCTCCGGGTGGCAAGCTGAAGGACAGGTCGTCTATCAGGAGCTTTTCGCCCATGGCCTTCCTGAGGCCGCTCACTTCGATTGCCTTTGAACCGAGGCGCGGGCCGTTCGGGATGATGATCTGGGCACGCGAGAGCTTCTCTCTCTCGGAACGGGTCGCGAGTTCGTTATAGGCGTTGATCCGGGCCTTCTGCTTTGCCTGGCGTGCCTTTGCGCCCTGGCGGATCCATTCGAGTTCGCGTTCAAGCGTCTTCTGGTGCGCACGGTCTTCCCGGGCCTCTTGCGCAAGGCGCGCGGCCTTTTGTTCGAGCCATGCCGAGTAGTTGCCCTCGTAGGGAATGCCGCGACCGCGGTCGAGTTCGAGGATCCATCCAGTGATGTCGTCCAGGAAGTAGCGGTCGTGCGTGACGATGAGGCAGGTGCCCTTGTAGCTGATAAGGTGCTGCTGGAGCCATGCGACGGTTTCAGCATCAAGGTGGTTGGTTGGCTCGTCAAGCAGGAGCATGTCCGGCGCTTCGAGGAGGAGCTTGCAAATTGCGACGCGACGCCTTTCGCCGCCTGAGAGCGAGTCGACTTTCGCATCGTCCGCAGGACAGCGCAGGGCCTCCATGGCGACGTCGATCTGGGCGTCGAGGTCCCAGAGGTTCCGGGAGTCGATCTCATCCTGGAGCTGCGCCATTTCCTCGGCGGTGTCTTCCGAGTAGTTCATCGCGAGCTCGTTGAAGCGATCAAGCCTGGCCTTGTTCTCCGAAACGCCCAGCATCACATTCTCGCGAACATTCAGGGAATCGTCCAACTGAGGCTCCTGCGGCAGGTATCCGACACGTATGCCGTCGGCCGCCCACGCTTCTCCCGTGAATTCCTTGTCCAGCCCGGCCATGATTCGCATCAGGGTCGACTTGCCCGCGCCGTTGACGCCCACGACACCGATCTTGACACCCGGCAGAAAGGAAAGGCGGATGTTCTCGAGGCACTTCCGGTTTCCCGGAAGCACCTTGGAAACTCCGTCCATGTGGTAGACGAACTGGTGAGCCTTCATTTGGCTGTTCTCCGTTCAGCGTTTCCGAGTGGATGTAGCCCGATGGCTGAGGTGACGCAATTGGCACCGGCATCAGGCACGTTTGGGACTTGATCCGCGTTGCCTTGACACGTTGGCAAAAGCGCGGTCCGGGAATGGCTTCGGATGGCGATCAAATGCTTGATGTCCAGGCGAAGGCCCGTGAGACGAAGGAACGCCGCGGACAATGGAGCGGGCGGATGGTGTGGCCGGTTCCGGGCGTTACGTTCCCGAGCCCGATGCTTCACATTCCGATGTGAGACGGTGCATACCTTTACCGGTGTCGATGCCGGGAGGCGACGGTCGGAGCGGGCTCAAGTGCCTGCGCAAGGGAATCATGAAGGCCGATGCCTTTGCTTGATCGGCCTTGATGCGCGTCGTCCGGGGAGGAATGCGGGAGGAATCGGGCCATGATAGCGGCCAACACCGTCGGAAACCGGCGTGCACAGGGTGGTGCCGGGACTTGTGCGTTGCGGACATTGCCAGCGCCGGGTGCAGGCGTGGGAAAGCGGTGATGCCGAGCAAGGTCATGCATCGGAAGCTGAATATCGTATGTGAACCGACACCGTTGGCGGCGTCCGGGCGATTGTCTGAACTCTTGGGGGTCGAGTTGTTCATCAAGCGGGATGATCTGGCGGGACCGACCCTTGGTGGAAACAAGGCGCGGCAGCTGGAGTACTATTTTGGCGCGGCATTGTCCGAAGGCGCCGATACGATCCTTATCACTGGTGCAGTGCAGTCAAACTTCGCCCGACTGGCGGTAGCGGTTGCACGAGCGCAGGGAATGCACCCAATCGTGCAGCTGGAAGACCGTGTCCCCGGCAAGTCGGACCTGTACCGAGAATCCGGCAACGTGTTTCTTTCGCGACTCATGGATGCAGAGATCATGACTTATCCCCTAGGTGAGGACGAGGCTGGAGCAGATGGTGCGCTCCAAGAGCGGGCCGATGCGCTCAAGGTCGAAGGTCGCCGACCCTATGTCATTCATCTCTCGGAAGGTCATCCGCCGCTCGGTGCGCTGGGCTATGTGGATGCAGCCAAAGAAACACTCGATCAAAAGGACGACTTCGACGTCTTCGTGGTCGCCTCGGGGAGCGGGTCAACGCATGCGGGGCTGCTGGCCGGGCTGAGAGGTGCGGGTTCGGGGGCACGGGTCATCGGTAGCTGCGTTCGGCGCAGCGCCGCTCAGCAGGGCCCACGCGTTTTTCGAACCATGAAGCTGTTGGCAAGGCTCTATCCAGGGGCGGCGAGCGTTGCCGATGCTGACATCCGCGTTTGGGACGGCGCCTTGACGCCGGGCTATGGTCAGCTTGGTCCTCCAGGCATTGATGCAATAAAGACCATGGCAATATACGAGGGCCTGATGCTGGATCCGGTCTACACAGCCAAGAGCTTTGCCGCCGTGCTGGCGCTTGTCGAAAGCGGAGAGATCACAAGAGGCAGCCGTGTCTGTTACGTGCATACCGGTGGGCTTGCCGCGCTTTTTGCCTACGAAGACGTCATCGCGTCCTGTTCTTGAAGTCGCAATTCTGGATGTGCACTCGCGCTTTCGAGAAGGCGGCGCACTTCTTGGGTCCAAGCATTGCGCACCTCGGTTGCGATGACTGACGTCGGGCGGTGGGCGGGTGAAATGATCGCGTAGCTGTAGCGCAACGGTCTATCGAGCAGACAAATGCTCAACGTCTCGGAGAAGATGCCTGTTTCCCTAACGTGGACAACTGTCAATGGGTCGAGAATGGCGCAACACTGACCGGCCACAACAAACGGGAGGATCGGCAAAAAGGTCTGGCTCTCGACCATAGGATTGAATTTGTGTCCGGCCTCTTCGAACGCGCGCCGGACATCGCGCGTGTGAACGTGATTGGCCTGGAGCGACCCCATGGCCTGACCGCTGAGGGCATCAAGAGATATGGTCTTCTCGCGCGCGAGCGCGTGGGTCGCTGGAAGCGCCACGAAGCAATTTCCAGAGATGACGTCGGATCGGTAGAGCCCGCCGCCGTCTGCATCCTCCGGAATGTCCGCAAAACCAAAATCGATACTTTGCGCACGGGCGAGTTCGGCAATCTGGTTGGAGCTTCGGGCAAGCATGGAGATCTTGCTGCCAGTCCCTTTGCCGATGTGCGTTGCAATGAACCGGGGGAAAAGCAATGTGACGGGGCCAGGCATCGCTGCGACGGTCAACGTACCCAAGTGTCCGTCACCGAGGCCACGCATCGTCTGCCGAACCTGGCTAAGCTGCCGAAGGATCGCGCTAGCTTCGGTCATCAGATATTGCGCTTCTGGTACAGGCACGAGCTTGCGACCACGCCGTTCAAACAACTTCATGCCAAGCTGATCCTCAAGGGATCTGATCGCCGCGCTGATTGCAGGCTGCGTACGACCAAGCCGATCAGCGGCTTCGGTCAGGGTCGCCGAGGTCATGACAGCGTGAAATGCTGAAAGCTGCGAGATATTCATGCCCACGCTCCACCTTAAGTGCAACACATGGCGATAGGATCCTGCGTCGTTGGCACAGGATCTCGCGAATCGTCCAAGCAACAACGACAGTCTTGTCAGTGACACGAAGAGACTGTCGTGGCGATGGGTTGCCGCCACCTCGCCCTTAAGGAGAGATGCCAGATTTGCCCCCCGAGGAAAAGCGGGCTTTCAAGTTCGGCCATGGCGGACAGCCGGGTCGGAACCGGACGGCGGCCCTGTGCGCGCTGCGGCGAACCGGTGCCCGTCGGGATGACCGATGTCAATGATCAAGCTCCCCACAATCATGCCGGTGACCGGAGGCAGTGAAATTCCGTCGCCGAGCGGACTCCTCCGCCCTTGCTGCAAAGCGAACGCGATTGCACTTGGATTGGCCGCGGAGATCCAAATGCATAAGTCAAATTTTGAATTTTGAAAGATATTCAAATTTGCATTTCTTTTGGGGCAACGGTACTTCCTCCTGCACGACTCGTTTTCTGGAGTCTGTTCACATGGAGAACACAATGAACAAAATCACCAATCTTCTGGGACTTGCCGTTGCTGCCACGCTTGCGGCCGGAACGGCATTCGCTCAAGACCCGACCTTCTTCCGGATCGGCACAGGAAGTGCCGGCGGGACGTACTTTCCGATCGGCGGCACAATTGCCAATGGCATCTCTGCACCTCCGGGTGCACGGCCATGTGACAAGGGTGGTCAGTGTGGCGTGCCTGGACTGATCGCGATCGCGCAGTCTACGACCGCGTCGGTCTTCAACAACACTGCCGTTCAGAACGGCGAGCTTGAAGCCGGGATGGCTGCTGCGGACGTCACCCGCTCAATGTACTTGGGCCAAGGCAAGTTCGACGGCAAGCCGCATGAAAAGCTGCGGATCGTTGCAAACCTCTACCCGGAAGACCTGCACCTCGTTCTCCCGAAAGGCATGAGCGTCAACGACCTTTCCGATCTGGCTGGCAAGCGCGTTGGCATCGCTCAGGCGGGCTCGGGGACACAGGTTGCCGTCGAGATGATGCTCGCCGAATGGGGTGTCACGCGAGACAACATGGACGAGGCCGAGCTGAATAACGCGCAGTCGGCCGAACGCTTGGCAGACGGCCAGCTTGACGCTTACTTTTATGCCGCTGGTTGGCCGGTTTCCGCCATGGTGCAACTGGCCGCGACCAAAGGCATGGAGCTTCACAGCTTCACGGAAGATGACCTCGCAAAGATCAACGAGATCATCCCGGCCTATATCCCGTCGAGCATTCCGTCGGGCGTTTACGAGGGCGTCGACTACGAGGTAATGACGCCAGCCGTTTCGGCGCTTCTGGTCGTGTCGTCGGATCTTTCCGAGGAGCTCGTCCATGGCATCACCGCCGCGCTCTGGAATTCCAACACCCGTAAGCTGCTCGACAACGGACACGCGAAGGGCAAGCAGATCACGCCGGACACGGCGCTTGACGGCATTGCCGCGCTGGGCGTGCCGCTGCATCCGGGTGCCGAGAAGTACTACAAAGAGGCAGGACTTCTCGAGTAGTCCGGCACATCAAGCGGGCGGCTACGGCCGCCCGTGGTCTTTTCAAGGGAATTGTCCGATCTGAAAGGGCGCGTCATGAGCGATCCGGGACCTGATGACGTGCGCGAGCTTTCCGAAACGGAACTCGCAGCGATTGAAGAGAAGTTCGACGAGGGGGCCGCCACGCGTTCGGTCACGCCGGCCATCGGCAAATTCCTGCGCTACGTCGCCCTCACGTTTGCTGTCTACCATTACCTCACGGCAGGATTCGCGCTCCCGCCAGACTTTTGGCACATGGGGTGGCACCTGTCGGGCCTCTTCATTCTCACCTACTCGTTCTATCCGCTGGTCAGGGCGAAGACGTCGTTCGACCTGAATACCGGGGCGCTGCGCCTTGGCGGCGTGCCGTATCTCGACGTCGTCCTGATGATTCTCGGCGTCATGTCGGCGCTCTATCTCGGCTTCGCCTGGCGCGGAATCGAATGGCTGGGCGTCGAGGAAATGACGTTCCGCATGGGCAACCCCAACGGTTGGGACATGCTATTCGGCTGCATCCTGATCGTGCTGGTCCTCGATATCGCGCGCCGAACGCTGGGCTGGATACTGCCGCTGATCATCGGCGTGTTCATTTGCTACGCATTGTTCGGACAGGCGTTTCCGGGCCTGCTTCAGCATCCGGGCGTGAAATTCAACACCTTCGTGTCGTCGATGTATTTCCCGCAGGAAGGCATCTTCGGCGTCACGCTTTGGGTCGTCTCGACCATCGTGTTCCACTTCGTCCTCTTCGGCGTCATCGCGCAGCGGACGGGGCTGGGCAAGCTCTTCATCGACAACGCCACAATTCTCGCGGGCCGCTACACCGGGGGTCCTGCGAAGGTCTCCGTTGTCTCCTCCGCCTTCTTCGGCACCATCTCCGGCTCGTCGGTCGCCAACACGGTCTCGACAGGCGCGTTGACCATTCCCAACATGAAACGGCTTGGCTATCCCGGCCATTTCGCGGGAGGCGTCGAAGCCGCCGCCTCGGCAGGCGGCCAGATCACGCCGCCGATAATGGGTGCGGCGGCATTCATCATGGCCGAGTTTCTTGAGGTGCCCTACACCACGATCGTCATTGCGGCGATCTTCCCGGCACTTCTGCACTACGTCGGCGTGTTCGCCGTCGTCCACCTCATGGCGCGCCGCCTTGGCCTCAAGGGCCTGGGCCGTGATGCACTGCCGCAGCTTGGTGCCGTCTGGCGCGACGGCTGGGCGAACGTCGTCCCGCTGGTCGGCCTCCTGATTGTCCTTTTTTCTGGCTACACGCCCTACATGTCCGCCTTTTGCGGCATCTCGCTTGCCATCGTGGCCGGAATGAGCCGAGCGAAGGAACCGGCGACGCTCGTATATGCGCTCGCTTTCATCGCTTTTGTCACCTGGAAATACGCAGGCGGCGGTTTCGACTTCACGATGTCAGCCATTCTCATCGCAGGAGCGGCGCTTGCGACGCTGAACGCCCAGCCTCGAATCTCGGTCATGGAAATGGCCGACACGTTCGAGACCGGGGTGAAATACGCGCTCGCCGTTGGAGCGGCTTCCGCGGCGGTAGGCATCGTGATCGGGGTGATCAACACCACCGGCGTTGGATTCCGAATCGGCTTCATGGTGACACAAGCGGCCTCGAACCTGGGCAATGACCTGATCTGGCTCTTCCAGTACGGATCCTACCAGCTCTTCTCGATCGAGGACTTGACGCTGTTCATCAGCCTCGTCTTCATCGCGCTGGCCTGCATCTTGATGGGCGCGGGAGTGCCGACGACGGCGCTCTACATCATGCTCGTGTCGGTCGCCCAGCCGGCGCTGGCCCAGCTCGGCATCCCGCCAATCGCGAGCCACATGTTCGTGCTCTACTACGGCGTCGTTGCCGAAATAACGCCACCTGTCTGCACGTCGGCCTATGCCGCTGCGGCAATCGCCAACTCCAACCCGTTCCGAACCGGCATGTCGGCTTTCACGCTGGGCCTGGGCAAAGTGATTGCACCGATGGCATTCGTCTATGCCCCCGTACTTCTGTTCGTGTCGTCAACGGGCTTTGATCTGTTGGAGTTCTCATACACTGCAGCAAGCTGTATCGCGGGCGTCATCGCGCTTTCATCGGCAGTCGTGGGCTATTGGCTGGCACCGATGGGTCCGGTGTTCCGAATCCTGATGGCCTTTGCCGGCTTGGTCTTCATCGCCCCGTCATTGCAAGCGGATCTTGCGGCGTTGATCATTGCGTCACCGGCGGTGATCAGCCAGGTTCTTGCACGTTATGCATCGAATGCCGCCGCCTGACACGGACGCCCCGGTTACGATTCTCGGTGCCGGGATCGTCGGGTTGTGCACGGCCTTGTCCCTTCTGGAACGCGGTGTGCCCGTCCAGATCATCGATCGGGGCGAGCCTGGGCAGGAAACCTCGATGGGCAATGCGGGCGTCGTGTCGCCTTGGTCGATCGTTCCGCAATCGCTTCCCGGCATCTGGAGAAAGATCCCGGGCCAGTTGTTCGGCCATGGCCGACCCATCTCCATTCATCCGAAGGTTGTGGCGCGCATGATCCCTTGGGGTGCGCGCTTCCTGCGGCAAGGACGCGAAGCGGACGTGCGTAGAGTTTCCGATGCGATGTCCCAAATGTGCGGGCCGTCCATTGAGCTTTATCGGAGGCACCTCCAGGGAACGGGTCACGACGGACTGCTCCGCGACAGCTCCTACGTACACGCCTTCCGCGACGGCAGCCGGGCCAACTTGACCGATCTGGGATACCGCATCCGTTTGGAGAAAGGCGCAGAGATCGAACTGGTCGGCCGAGACAGGCTCGCCGAGATCGAGCCTGAGCTTAGCGACGACTTTGAGGCAGCCGTCGTCATCAAGGGCCAGGCGCGCGTGCGATCGCCAGGCAGGCTCGGACGGGTTCTTGCCGAAAAGGCCCGCAGGCTTGGGGCAAATTTCAAGCAAGCCGACGTGACGGGACTTCAGCGCAAGGATGGGGGTTGGGCAATACGGTCCGCTGGAGAATCCCTGGAAGCCCATCGCTTGGTTGTTTGCCTTGGCGCCTGGAGTCCTGGGCTTCTTGAATGGACGAAGCTGAACATTCCGCTCATGGTCGAACGCGGATATCACGTTGAATTCAGCGATCCGGGCATCGAGATCAACAACTCGGTCATGGACGTGGACGCAAAGGTGGTGGCCAGCAGCATGGAAGGCGGGGTCCGCGTTGCCGGCCAGGCAGAGTTTGCACCGATTGACGCGCCTCCGGATGGCAGGCGCAAGGATCGGTTGGTGAAGATCGCGAAGGCCGCCTTTCGCGACCTCCAGACTGACCGTCCGAGCTTTTGGATGGGGCGACGTCCGTCGTTTCCGGACGGTTTGCCCATGCTCGGAGATGTTCCGGACCATCAGGGTCTGTTCCTGAACTTTGGTCATGCACACTATGGCCTGATGATGGCACCCAAGTCGGGTGACTTGATTGCGCAACTGATCTGCGGCGAACAGATCGCTTGCAAGATTGACGACTTCTCGCCCTGCCGCTTTTGCAGAATGCCAGCCAAGCCCGACGCTGCATGAATGGCCGCTGACACGTCGACCGGGCGTGATGGGCGTCAGTCCGGTTCGCTCGATTCGCCCGCCGATCTCTGCGAATGCGTCGGCGGTTCCTTCACGGCACCGATCGCGCGTCAACTTCTTGTCCCTCACTGTTCCAGGAGCTAAACCACGGCGCGTCCAGATCGAGGAATGGCCGATGGCCAAGCAAAAGAGACCCCCGCGCCCCAAGGCCGAACCGCCAAGGGGCTTTCGTGATTATTTCGGCAGCGATGTTGTCGAGCGCAATGCGATGCTCGATGCGATCGCCGGGGTCTATCATCTAAACGGCTTCGAGGCGCTGGAGTCCCCGGCCGTCGAAACGGTGGAAGCCCTCGGGAGCTTCCTGCCAGACGTGGATCGCCCCAATGACGGGGTGTTCGCCTGGCAGGAGGACGAGGATGGTGACTGGTTGGCATTGCGATACGACTTGACGGCACCGCTCGCACGGGTCTTTGCGCAACACCGGAACGATCTGCCGACGCCGTATCGGCGCTTCGCGATCGGGCCGGTGTGGCGGAACGAAAAGCCGGGTCCAGGGAGATTCCGTCAGTTCTACCAATGTGATGCGGACACGGTCGGGTCGCCCTCTATCGCCGCGGATGCCGAGATCTGCATGGTGCTTTCAGACGCACTGGAGGCCGCCGGCATTCCGCGGGGAGATTACGTGATACGGCTCAACAGCCGCAAGGTGCTGAACGGCGTTCTGGAAGTTGCCGGGCTGCCCGGAGAGGCGGAGCGGGCGCGCGGCATCGTCCTGCGCTCGATCGACAAGCTGGACCGATTGGGACCGGAGGGAGTCCGTTCCTTGCTTGGCGAGGGCCGGAAGGACGAGAGCGGCGACTTTGCCGAAGGCGCCGGCCTGGCGGAGTCGCAGGCCGGAACGGTCATGGAATTCATCGAGGCACGTCGAAGCGACAATGCCGCGACTCTGGAACGCCTGTCGGAGATCATAGGCGACAACGAAACGGGCGGGGCTGGCGTCGCGGAACTGCGCGGCATGGCGGAACTCATGGAGGTACGGGGCTACGGTCCCGACCGGGTGATCATCGACCCGTCCGTGGTGCGCGGCCTGGGTTACTACACCGGGCCGGTATACGAGGCCGATCTCACCTTCGAGGTAAGGGACGAGAAGGGTCGCCCGCAGCAGTTCGGCAGCGTGGCGGGAGGAGGGCGCTACGACGATCTCGTCAAGCGATTCACGGGCCAGGAAGTGCCTGCAACGGGCATTTCGATAGGGGTTGATCGACTTCTTGCGGCGCTCCGCGCGAAAGGGCGGTCAAGCGGCGAAGCGGTCGGTCCGGTCGTCGTGACGGTCATGGATCAGGACCGGATGGACGAATATCAGGCGATGGCGTCGATGCTCCGCAGCGCAGGCATTCGGGCCGAGGTTTACTTGGGCAATCCGCGCAATTTCGGAAACCAGCTCAAATATGCAGACAGGCGCGGCTCGCCCGTCGCGATCATTCAAGGTTCGAACGAAGTCGCGCGCGGTGTCGTGCAGGTCAAGGATCTCGCCCTCGGCGCCAGGATAGCCGAAGGCGCCTCGCTCAAGGAGTGGAGGGATCAGCCCGCGCAATTCAAATGCACGGTCGGCGATCTGGTCAGCCGAGTGCGCGAGATCCTGGACAGGTGACGGACAAGTCCGACATTCGGGTCGAGGCTTATCGGCTGCGGGCGCTGTTCGAGGCAAGGGGCGCGGAGGTGTTCGAGACCGATGTCCTCCAGCCGGCGGGTGCGCTTCTGGACCTCTATGGCGAGGACATCCGTGCGCGGGCGTTCACGACGCACGATCCGCTCCGGGGCGAGATGATGCTGCGGCCGGACTTTACCCTGCCTCTGGTTCAGCGTCACGTGGCCGAAGGTCGGGCGAACGGCTGCTACACCTATGCAGGCGAAGTGTTCCGGAGGCAGGAGGACGATCCGGATCGGGACGCGGAATACTTGCAGGTCGGGTACGAGATCTTCGGAGGAGAAGTTTCGGTTGAAGCGGACGCCGAGGTCTTCGCGGCATTTGCCGAGATCCTCGCACCCTTGGGCCTGAGGCCTGCCACGGGAGACACAGGGCTGCTGCGTGCGGCAATTGAGGGCTTGGAGACGAGTGCAGCCAGGCAGGCCGCGCTCATGCATCACCTATGGAGGCCGCGGCGGTTTCGAGACCTATTGATTCGCTACGGCCAAGTCATGCCCGCTCCGGAGAGTCCGGATGCGCCGGGCGGGATCGAAATCGGGATGCGGACGCGAGAGGAAGTCGCAGCACGCCTCGCGGCCTTGGAGAGGGAGCGCTCGGTGCCTCCGCTGGACGCAGGGGTGATCCGCTTGATCGATACGCTTCTGGGAATTCGAGGACAGGCGCCGAATGCGCTCTCGGAGTTGCGCGAGACTGCGTCGGCATTGCCTTCGATCTTGCCCGCGATCGAATTGCTGGCGGCCCGTTTCGCGGCCCTAGACGCTCTCGGTGTCGATGTCGATTCGCTGGACTTCGAGGTGAGTTACGGACGGACGACTCTCGAATACTATGATGGTTTCGTGTTCGGGTTCTTTGCCGACCGGCGGCCTGACTTGCCGCCGGTCGCCAGCGGCGGCCGCTACGATGCACTTAGCCGTGCGATTGGAGGTGTTGACGGCAGGCCAGCCGTGGGTGGCGTCCTGCGTCCCGGACTGATGCTCAGCCTGGGGAGCGGGTCATGACGTTGAAGCTTGGCGTTCCCTCAAAGGGCCGCTTGATGAACGACACCTTTGCGTGGTTCGGCGAGAGGGGAGTTCAGCTGGGCCTGTCGGGCGGGGCGCGGGAATACGCGGGCCGGGTCGAGGGTGCAGACAAGGTCGAACTCGCCCTTCTGGCCGCCGTCGAGATTCCGCGCGAGCTGGCGGCAGGGCGCATTCACCTTGGCGTGACCGGCATCGACATGGCTCGCGAACGGTTGGCCAGATGGGACAGCCAGGTGGCCGAGGTGCAGCGTCTCGGATTTGGCGAGGCCGAATTGGTGATCGCCGTGCCGGACTTCTGGGTCGATGTCACGACGCTTGATGATCTCGATCAGGTGGCCACTGCCTTTCGGGCCGTGCATGGCCATCGGCTGCGCATTGCCACCAAGTACCATCGCCTGGTCCGGGGATTTCTGCGTGACAACGAGGTCTCCGACTACCAGCTTGTCGACAGCCAAGGCGCCACCGAAGGCACGGTGAAGAACCTGCAGGCCGAGGCCATCGCGGACATACGAACAAGCGGCGCGACACTTCGGGACAATCATCTGCGTGCCTTGGACGACGGGCGGATTCTCTCATCCGAGGCCACCCTGTTCGAGACCCGCGCAAGTGTCTGGGATGGCGGCGCACGTGAGGTTTGGGACGGCCTGAAATCCACGCTCGGTCTCGCGTGACACGGCAGGGCAGGCGAGTCCGTAAAGAGTGCGCTCAGTGCCGAATCCCGGCATCTTGTCCGCTGGATGCGATGTCAGGGACATGACGGCTGAGGAGCCGGCCGCGGGTGTTCGGGCCTTGCGTTCCTCTACCGGACACCGATTTCGGCGAGTGCGGCAAGGAGCTGGGGCGAAAGGTCGTTGTCCGTGCCGTCCTGCGTCAGGTCAACGGGCGCATCCGCCGCCCGGAGATAGCGCCAGCCCTGGAACGGACGGCGTGGCGTGGCCGCGGTCGAGACGAGCGCCGGATCCAGGACAATTGCGCATCGGCGCACGCCATCACCAAGGTCCGCCTCGTCAAGCCGCACGATTCGCTGGCGCGCCCTGATGAAGCCCCGGATGACCCAGTAGATCGAGCCGCCATCCAGGAGTTCGGCCTTGCGCCTCGGCCACATGCGGGTCACGTGGCGCGGAAGCCCGTCCATGCCTTGCGCCGCCCGGGTCGCCTGCCACTTGGCCAGCGAAGCCACGCTTTCGGATCCGACGCTCAGCTTTATCAGGTGCAGGGGCTCGCTCAACGCGCATCTACTCCAGGTTTCGTGTCGTAGGAAACGTAGCGGATTGCCCGCCGTCTTCAACTTGTTGTAGATTGCCACTCTGCCCAAGGGGAATCATCATGGCCGGTTTCTCCGCACCCATCGCTGAACAGATCTGGGACATGAAATACCGCCTCAAGGCGGTGGACGGAACGCCTGTCGACCGTACCGTCGAGGACACATGGCGGCGCATTGCGCGTGCGCTCGCAGCCAGCGAAGCTGAACCGGGGATGTGGGAGGACCGGTTCTACGCGGCGCTCGAGGACTTCAGGTTCTTGCCCGCCGGTCGAATCGTGGCAGGCGCGGGCACGGACCGGTCGGTGACGCTCTTCAATTGCTTCGTGATGGGCACGATCCCGGACAGCATGGTCGGCATCTTCGAGATGCTGAAGGAGGCGGCCGTCACGATGCAGCAGGGTGGCGGCATCGGCTACGACTTCTCGACGATCAGGCCCAAGGGGGCTGACGTCCGCGGCGTGGCGGCGGATGCGAGCGGGCCATTGTCGTTCATGGACGTTTGGGACGCCATGTGCCGGACAATCATGTCGGCCGGATCCAGGCGCGGCGCGATGATGGCGACGATGCGTTGCGATCATCCCGACATAGAGGAATTCATCACCGCAAAGTCGGATCCCGCCCGACTGAGGAACTTCAACCTGAGCGTGCTGGTGACGGACGCGTTCATGGAGGCGGTGAAAGCGGACGGGCCTTGGGCACTTCGGTTTGGTGACGCCGTCTACCGGACGCTTGAGGCCCGTGACCTCTGGAACCGGATCATGCGGGCGACCTATGACTATGCCGAGCCGGGCGTGATCTTCATCGACCGCATAAATTCCATGAACAATCTCGCGTATTGCGAGACCATTTCGGCCACCAACCCGTGTGGCGAGCAACCCTTGCCACCCTATGGCGCGTGCCTGCTCGGGTCGATCAATCTGTCCCGCCTCGTCGAAAACCCGTTCGAGGAAGACGCGATCCTGAATGAGGCAGATCTGGAGGATCTTGTCGGAACGGCCGTGCGGATGATGGACAACGTTGTCGACGCGAGCCGGTTTCCGCTTGAGGCGCAGGCCAGGGAGGCCGAGGCGAAGCGGCGGATCGGTTTGGGAGTAACGGGGCTGGCCGACGCGCTTGTCATGACGGGCAAACGGTATGGATCGGACGAGGCCGCGCAGTTGACCTCGCGTTGGCTGCGCGTGGTTGCCCAGGCCGCGTACAAGGCTTCGGCACGTCTTGCAGCGGAGAAGGGTCCGTTTCCTCTCTTTGACGCCGATGCCTATCTCGCGAGCGGTTCGCTTGCCGGCATGGACGAGGATGTGCGCAAGCTGATCAGGGCGCATGGCATCCGTAATGCGCTGCTGACCTCGATCGCCCCGACCGGAACGATCAGCCTTTACGCCGGAAACGTCAGTTCCGGCATCGAACCGGTTTTTGCCTACGCCTATTCCCGGAAGGTGCTGCAGAAAGATGGAAGCCGGACCGAGGAGGAAGTCGTGGACTACGCTGTCCAGCTTTGGCGCGACCGGTTCGGGGACAAGGAACTGCCGGACTGCTTCGTGAACGCGCAGGCGCTGGAGCCGGCAGATCACGTGCGCATGCAGGCGGCAGCGCAGGAATGGGTGGATTCAAGCATTTCAAAGACGATCAACGTGCCGGAGGACATCTCGTTCGATGCATTCAAGGACGTCTACATGGATGCATGGGACAAGGGCTGCAAGGGATGCACGACCTATCGGCCCAATGCCGTCACGGGCAGCGTCCTCGCCGTGAACGAAACTGCCGACGAGGTACCGGCTCCGTCTCGGGTTGCGGAGGGCGAGGTTGTCTACATTGCCGAGCCCCTGGATCGGCCGCAGGCGCTCGAGGGCCAGACGTACAAGCTCAAGTGGCCGGCGAGCGAGCACGCGATCTACATCACCCTCAACGACATCGTCGTTGGCGGTCGGAGACAGCCCTTCGAGGTCTTCATCAACTCGAAGAACATGGAGCACTTTGCATGGACCGTTGCCCTGACCCGCATGATTTCGGCCGTGTTCCGGCGGGGCGGAGACGTGTCGTTCGTGGTCGAGGAACTGAAGGCTGTCTTCGATCCTAGGGGCGGGTCCTGGATGGGTGGAAAGTACGTGCCGTCGATCCTCGCGGCGATCGGCGGTGTCATTGAGCGGCATCTGATCACAATCGGATTCATCGAGGGCGAGGGCATGGGGTTGAAGAGCGATCCGCAGGCCGAGGTCGTCAATCTTGGCGGTGCGCCGGGTCCAGCCTGTCCGAATTGCGGCCAGTTCGGCTTGCAGATGCTCGAAGGTTGCATGACCTGCCCGAGTTGCGGCCATTCGAAATGCGGGTAATTGGGCCGAGGGTGCCTGACCATGCAGGGCGGGTCGGACCGAACGCCCTTCGGACACCGTCCCGTCGCCCTGCTCGCGGCCAGCCCTCCTCACTTGTCGGGCAAGGTGCGCGAACGAATACTGCGGTGGGGGACGACGGCGCAGCAAGCGGAAGCCATCAGCTGCGGCGGATGGAAGCCGGATCGACTATCGGAGTGCGTGGCGGATGCAGCGCGTCATGGCCGCATGATCGCTCGCCTTGGAGCGGCACGAAGCGTCGAGCCGGTCGGCGTGGCCGATCCGTGTGAGATCGAGGGCATGCCGGGCACGCGCGGTTAGCTGCTTCAGAATCTGGAGTTGCGTCCGTCCGTTGCCCTCCCGGAACGGGTGGACATGGTTTGCGTCGCCCAGCACCGGTCCCGCGCCCTCGGCGAAGCCGTCCGGCCCCGTTCCTCGGAAATGCCCCGCCGTCACAATCCGGCGGTGGATGTCGGCCATGCCAACTTCGATGAACCGTCTCGGCTGGAATCGGCTTCCGTCCTTGGCGATCTCCACCGTGCGGGCCTCTCTGCCCATGCGTAGACGTCTTGGAACAGGTGTCGGTGGATCGCCTTCAGGTGGGCGAGGTCGAAATCGCCCGTCGGCACGGGCTCGAGAAGGCGTTGGGCGACGAGCCTGTGCTCCGCCGCTTCCAGCGCCGACGCCCCCGAATGCCAAGCCTGTTGCGGAGAACGGTGAAGTCCGGCGGATAGCAGTAGACGCAGTCACTCATTCCGCTGCGGAAACGCGGCCATCCCTCGCCCACGCTTGCGATATGTTGCTTTCCTGACAGATGTGATCTTCGCGCCGCTCGCCATCGGCGCAATGCGGAGCCTACTGGCGAATGACGCCAGCCTTGGCGCCGGTCGAGGCTGCCGTCGGCGCCGTCCGAGCCCATCGCGCACAAAGTCAGGGGATCCGTGAAGGCGCCAGGGCAGCCGCCGAGATACGCGGTTGCAGTGGTCATGATGCCTTCCGAAATGGGGTCCTCAACGTCAAGTGCCGATTCCTGTGCATGAGCGGCCACGAAGCCCGAACCCAACAAGACTGCCCCGGCGCCGGCGGCAAGGGGGGCGGCAGCGTACTCGTAGAATCTCTCGTACCCAATCGCATCGCGATTGCCGAGGCGTTGGAAGGACCAGACTCGGCGGAGCCGCGCCCGGAGCCCACGAAATCGGCAAGCGAACCGCAAGTGCTTCCGCTTCGTTCTCCCAACTGACCGATCTCAGGCCCGCCAAAACTGCCTTCCGAGCATCGCCGTCGGAAGGCCGATGGCGCAGTTCCAATTCAATGGGCGGTGCTGTCTTTTGCGAATTGGCGGAGTATCCGGACTAGGCGTCGTCGCTGAGGAATGCATGCAGCCCGGATCTGATGGCTTCCCAATCGGTAAACTCGTGCTCGCTGACCCTTGATGGATCGAACTCGCGGTCTCGAAGGACCACCTGTTTCAAGACCTGCTGGGAATAATAGTCGTAGGCTCCCTTTTGCACGGCGCCCGGCACCAGGAGAGTGACGTCAGGCGAGAGTTCGGTCCGCATGTTCATTTCGACCACGTAGTCTTCCGCCTCTGCCATGCCTTCAGGGAAGGCCGCACTCAGGCTGACCGAAAGCAGCATGGTCCGGCGAGCCAGAAGTTCCTCCTTGCTGGCGGTGATGAATGCCTCGAAACTTCGGGGGTGCCGCCGCTCATGCACGGATCCGGCGAGCACGACATGCTCGACGCCGCTGAAGTCTGCAGAGGCGGTTTGGTCAACGTCCAGGACCGACACGTCCCGCCCCATGTCTCGGACTTCATCGGACACGAAACGCGCGATCTTTCCGGTCTGGCCCTCTACTGTGGCAAACGCAACGAATACTGTCATTTTTGACCTCCTTCAGGGAACGGACGTCGGCAAGCCCGTTGGGGCGAAAATGCCCTGCCCCGTCTTCAGCTGACTCCCATGATAATGCGGGCGACGATGGCTTGCTTTGTCCCATGTCAAGCCGGAAGTCCATGCCGGTTGAAATCCCAAGTCCCGTTGGCTGCCCCGCGGCCAGCGTGATGCGAATTCGTTCGCCGATTGAGCTTGACCTCTTTACGTCTTGTTTCCCAAGGTCCGCGTTCCAATCAACGAGCCGTTGCACATTCGCGCTGCACGGATAGGTTCCGTCCATGACACGCGATCAGCCCGCGGTCGGCGTCCTTCTCATGCTTGGCTTCTGCATGATGGTGCCAATGGGAGACGCCCTAGCGAAGCTGCTGGGCGAGCACATTGACTTGGCCGTCCTGGTGACGGCCCGAATGGCGATTCAGGCCATGGTGCTCCTTCCCGTCGTCGTGTTCGCGGGAATTTCCCTCGCGCCAGCATTCGGGAGGCTACGCTTGGTCACGATTCGGGCAATCCTGCACGTGCTGGGGATCGGCCTGATGTTCCTTTCGCTCAGGTACCTTCCGCTCGCCGATGCCGTGGCCATTGCCTTTGTCATGCCCTTCATCACCTTGTTTCTTGGCCGCTTCGTCCTGGGCGAAGACGTCGGCAGCCGTCGGATGATTGCCTGTTGCGTCGGTTTTGTTGGTACCTTGATGGTCATGCAGCCCAGCTTTGCGGAGGTCGGGTGGCCGGCGCTGCTGCCGGTGGCCGTTGCGATCGACTTTGCCTTCTTCGTGCTTGCGACGAGGCAGTTGGCAAAGGAGGTGGATGCCGTGTCCTTGCAGGCGGTCTCGGGAGTGATTGCCTGTGTGTTTCTAATTCCTCTTCTGGCGATGTTGGCGCCTTATGACGTTCCCGGCTTCGCGCTTGCAATTCCCGATCCGGTCTCGATGTGGCTTCTGGCCGCAATGGGGATCCTCGGGACCTGCGCGCATCTCATGATGACTTGGTCCCTGCGTTTCGCGCCGTCGGCGACCGTGGCGCCGATGCAGTACCTTGAAATTCCGATCGCGGCCCTGCTGGGCTGGCTGATTTTCAAGGACTTCCCGAACGGTCTGGCGCTGGCCGGCATCCTCGTGACGATCGCGTCGGGCCTCTATGTCATCTACCGGGAGCATGCGCTGAACCGGTCAGCGCTGCGATTGCCAAGGCAAGGTGGTGCCTCGGAATCAAAGTGATGCAGCCCGGGCTGTCAAAGTCGATTTCAACCCGTCCGGACGCCTGGTTGGACGTGCCGAGACGGCCCAGGGGATCAAGCGTCAATCCGTCGATGGGCCATCGAAGTCCTGTCGAGGAGCCCTTCACCGGCGTCATCGGGAAGAGCGAGAAGCGCGTGCTGCCGGGGAGGTCAAGAACCAGCCGGCGTGGCGCGGCAAAGGCAACGTCCTCGTTGCCCAGCACGAGCGTGGGCGGGCCAATGCAACGCGCGAGAACCGAAAACACGGCCAGCGTGTGATCAAGCCGGCCATCGGTGAAGCCGGTGGCGATCACGAAGGGCGCGTCGACAAGGCGGAGGCATTTCTCGAAATCCGTGATGTCCTGGTCTGCATACTCAATGATCCTGGCTTTCGGCAGGGCGGCGCGTGCCTCGTCCGTGATCGAATCGAGATCGCCGATCACGGCAACTGGCTCGACCCCGATGGCAATGCATGAATTCGCGCCGCCGTCTGCAGCCACGAGGTGCGGCGCAAGTGCCATCGACGCCGCGATGTCCGAGGGATGCGGATGGCCGGCCCCAACGAGCGTCACGCCGGTATCGGACTGGACCTTGCCAAGTGTCACGTCAATTCGCTCACTGGCTCAGACGCGTTTCCGAAGCTCGGTCTTCAGGATCTTGCCGGTCGATGTCTTGGGGAGTTCGCCGAAGACGATCTTCTTCGGACGCTGGAACCCGGCCAGCCCGGTGCGCGCGTGTTCGAGAAGCTCGTCCTCGGTGGCACCGGCGCCTTCGGCCAATTCAACGAAGGCGCAGGGGACTTCGCCCCACTTGTCGTCGGGCATCGCCACGACTGCGGCATGCGCGACGGCCGGATGGGTGTAAAGCGCGTTTTCGACCTCGATTGAACTGATGTTCTCGCCGCCCGAGATGATGATGTCCTTGGCGCGGTCGCGGATCTCGATGTAGCCGTCCGGATGCCGCACCGCGATGTCTCCCGACCAGAACCATCCGTCCCTGAATGCCTTGTCCGTCGTTTCCTCCTGCTTGAGGTAGCCTTTCATGACGATGTTGCCCCGAAACGCGATTTCACCGCTTGTCTTGCCGTCCCACGGGACAGGCTCGCCCGTGTCCGGGTCGAGAACCGTCACGTCCTCTTCAAGTTCGTATGCCACGCCCTGACGTGCCTTGCGTCGCGCACGCTCGTCCGCTGGAAGGTCGCCCCATTCCGTTTGCCAGGCGCAGACCACAGCGGGTCCATAGGATTCGGTCAGGCCATAGACATGGGTGATGTTGATTCCAAGCGCCTCGATGGATTCGATGACGCGAGCGGGTGGCGGCGCGGCGGCGGTCATCATTTCGATTTTCTGCGAGAAGTCGCGGCGCTCCTCGGCACCAGCGCCCGCGATGAGCGACATGATGATCGGCGCACCGCAGAGATGTGTCACGCCGTGATCGGCAAATGCGTCGAAGATGGGGCCTGCGCGTGGGGCTCGCAGGAACACGTTCGTTCCGCCGAGCAACGTGATCGTCCAGGGAAAGCACCAGCCATTGCAGTGGAAGAGCGGAAGTGTCCAGAGATACACCGGGTACCGGGGAATCGACCAGGTGATGACATTGTTGACCGCATTGGTGAACGCTCCACGGTGCGAATAGACGACGCCTTTTGGACGTCCCGTCGTTCCGGAGGTGTAGTTCAGTGCAAGCGCATTCCATTCATCTTCAGGCAGGCGGTATTGGAAGAGCGGGTCGCCTTCCGCCAGCAGTTCGTCATACGTGACCGAGCCGATTCTCTCGCCGCCAGGGCCCTCGCTGTCCTCGATGTCGACCACAAGAACGTCGCGACCGCATTCCGCCACGGCGGCCTTGGCCTTTTCCGACAGCTCCGTGTCCACAAGGAGGGCCTTCGCCTCACCGTGCTCAAGGATGTATGCCATCGTGGCTGCATCCAGGCGCGTGTTGTTGGCGTTCAGAACCGCGCCCAGCATCGGCACCGCGAAGGCGCATTCAAACGCCTCGGGGATGTTTGGCGCAAGGACCGCCACGGTGTCACCCGTTCCGACGCCGCGTCCATCAAGAGCTGACGCGAGTCGGCGGCATCGTTCGCCAACTTCCGCCCAGCTCCGCCTGATGCGTCCATGGACTTGAGCGGTGCGATCTGGATAGACTTGGGCCGTTCGCTTGAGCATGGACACCGGCGACAAGGGTTGGAAATTCGCGGGCCGTTTCGCCAGTTCCTTCCCGTCAAATGCAGTCATCGTCGTCCGCCTAGTGCCGCTGACCTCGTTGCCTCAGGTTTACCAGCGAATTGGATTTTGGCAACGAGATTGGATTGCGCGGACCCTGTCAGCAACGCCGTCCCGAGGAATCAAATCTCATTTCGTTTGCGGGATCCCAATCCAGTCCGACCTCAGTGCCTTCCTGCGGAATCATGGACGCGGCATCCTGTCGAACGGTGAACTGCGTGCCGTCAGCGCATTTCAGGTGCACGAGCGTTTCGGCGCCGAGAGCTTCGGAATATGCCGCGCGGGCCTTCAGACTGCCGCTATCGGACAGCCGAGTGTGCTCGGGCCTGACACCGATCTTCGCATCGCCTGATTGTCCCAGGATTTCTGCCGAGAGGAAGTTGGTCGGCGGCGACCCGATGAAGCCGGCCACGAATTCGGTCGCGGGATTGGCGTAGACCTCCAGAGGTTCGCCGATCTGGTCTGCAATGCCACCGTTCATCACGACCATTCGGTCGGCCATCGTCATGGCCTCGACCTGGTCGTGTGTGACATACAGCGCGGTGACACCCAGCTCGCGTTGCAGCGCCTTGATTTCGAGGCGCATCTGCACGCGAAGCTTGGCATCGAGATTCGACAGCGGCTCGTCGAACAGGAAGACCGAGGGCTTGCGCACGATGGCGCGACCCATGGCCACGCGCTGGCGCTGTCCGCCGGACAGTTCACGGGGCTTGCGCTGCAGATAGGTCTCAAGCTGCAAGAGCTTCGCCGCATGTGCCACGCGCTCCTCGATTTCGGCGCGTGGCGTCCTTGCGATCTTGAGTCCGTAGGCCATGTTGTCGAAGACCGACATGTGCGGATAGAGAGCGTAGTTCTGGAAGACCATCGCGATGTCACGATCCATGGGTTCCTGGTCGTTGACCCGACGCCCGTCGATCTGGATATCGCCGCTCGTGGTGGTCTCAAGACCGGCCACCATCCTGAGGAGCGTGGACTTGCCGCAACCCGACGGCCCGACGATGACGATGAATTCCCCGTCCGCGACATTGATTGATATGCCATGAATGACGTCCGTCTTGCCGAAGGATTTCTTCACGTTGTTGAGTGTGAGCGTTGCCATTTTCTACTTCTCGCTGTCCACAAGGCCGCGGATGAAGAGTCTTTGCATCCCCACGACCACCAGCACCGGCGGCACCATGGCAAGGATCGAAGTCGCCATGATCACCGGCCAGTCGGCGGTGTCGTCTCCAGACGGGAACATTTGCTTGATGCCCATGACGATCGTGTTCATTTCGGGGTCCGTGGTGATCAGAAGCGGCCAGAGATACTGGTTCCAGCCGTAGATGAAGAGAATCACGAAGAGCGCAGCGATGTTCGTGCGGCTCATCGGCAGGAGGATGTCGAAAAAGAACCGCATTGGTCCCGCTCCGTCGACGCGTGCCGCCTCGGCCAGTTCGTCTGGAACAGTCATGAAGAATTGGCGGAACAGGAATGTGGCGGTGGCGGACGCAATCAGCGGCAGGATCAGGCCCTGATAGCTGTTCAGCATTCCGAAATTCGCGATGACCTCATAGGTCGGAACGATCCTGACTTCGACGGGCAGCATCAGCGTCAGGAAGATCAGCCAGAAGAAGAGTCGCCGCGCCGGAAAGCGAAAGTAGACGATGGCGAAGGCGGAAAGAAGGCTGATCGCGATCTTCCCGAGCGAAATCCCGACCGCCATGATCATCGAGTTCAACAGCATCGTCGACACTGGCGCGTTGACGCCCGAAGTCAACGCCCGCGCGTAGTTCGAGAAGAACTGGTCGCCGGGCAGAAGTGGCATCGGTGGACGGACAATGTCCTGCTGTTCAACCGTCGATGCGACAAAAGCCAGCCAGATCGGGAAGAAGATGAAAGCGATGCCCACGATAAGGCCAAGGTGGACAAGCCAGAGCCCCGCGCCGCGCCTTTCCACCATGCCATTCTGCTCGGCCATCAATAGTGCACCCTGCGTTCAATATACTTGAATTGGATAACCGTCAGAAGCGAGACGATTGCCAGAAGAATCACCGACTGCGCGGCGGAGGAGCCGAGGTCCTGTCCGACGAAACCGTCGGCGTAGACCTTGTACACCAGGATCGTCGTGGCCTGCTGAGGCCCGCCGGACGTGATCGTGTGGATCACGCCGAATGTCTCGAAGAACGAGTAGATGATGTTCACGACCAGGAGGAAGAATGTTGTCGGAGAAAGCAGCGGAAAGACGATCGTTCGGAACCGCGTCCAAAAGTGTGCCCCGTCGATTGCGGCGGCCTCGATCACGGAGCGCGGGATCGCCTGAAGCCCGGCGAGGAAGAAGAGGAAGTTGTAGCTGATCCGCCCCCAGGCGCTGGCAACAACGACAAGGCCCATCGCTTCGCCTTCGTTCAGGACATGGTTCCAGTCGTATCCCAGCAAGCCGAGATACCACGTCACCACGCCGACACGCGTGTTGAACATGAACAGCCAAAGCACTCCGGCGACTGCCGGAGCGACGGCATAAGGCCATATGAGGAGCGTTCGATACGTGCCGGATCCCTTGACAAGGCGATCCGCCAGCACAGCCAGGTAGAGCGCTACGCCCATCGACACGACGGTGACGAGGATTGAGAAGACCGCGGTCGTGAAGAAAGAGGCGCGGTAGTAGCGGTCCGCCAGCAGGAACTCGAAATTCCCAAGCCCTACCCATTGCATGGACAGCCCGAACGGGTCGGGAATGAAGAGCGACTGCCAGATTGCCTGCCCTGCCGGGTAGAAAAAGAAGATGGCAGTGATCAGGAACTGCGGAAATACCAGCAGGATCGGCAGCCAGAGTCCCTTGAATTTGACGCGCTTTTCCATGGCCGATTGTTAGGCTGCCCCGAAAGGGTACGGGGCAGCCGCTCTTCCCGCTAGCGAGACGCTTGCTCGAACCGGCGCAGCAGGACGTTGCCACGTTCCACTGCGCTGTCGAGCGCTGCCTGCGCATCCTTGTCACCAGACCAAACGGCTTCCAGTTCCTCGTCGATGATTCCGCGGATCTGGTCGAAGGACCCCAGTCGAAGACCTTTCGAATTCGCCGTCGGCTCGTTCGCCGTCATCTGCATGACCGCAACGTCGGTGCCGGGGTTGGCTTCGTAGAAGCCCTGGCTCTTGGTCAGTTCCCCTGCCTCGGCCGTTATCGGCAGATAGCCGGTATCCTGATGCCACTTGGCCTGGATCTCGGGGCTGGAGAGGAAGTTCAGAAACGCCGCAACGCCCTTGTATTCCTCGTCACCCTGACCTTCCATCACCCATAGCGACGCGCCGCCGATGATGGTGTTCTGGGGCTCGCTGACAACAGCTTCCCAGTAAGGCAGCGGACGCACTTCAAAGTCGAATTCGGCCTCGGAACTTATGCCCGCGTATCCAGCCGACGACTCGGTGAAGAACGCACATTCGCCAGCGCGGAAGTTCGCGCCGCCTTCGTTGCGGCGACCAGCATAGATGAACTTTCCGTCTCTTGCCCAGTCGCCCATCGCACCGATATGCGCCACTTGCGCGGGGCCATTGAATGCCAGTTCGGTGTCAGTGCCGGCGAAGCCGTTTTCCTTCGTGGCGAACGGCGTGTTGTGATAGGCCGAGAAGTTCTCCAGGTGAATCCAGCTCTGCCATGCGGTGGTCAGCGGACAGTCCACACCGGCCGCTTTCAGCTCGTCCAGTACGGCGCCGACCTTTTCCCAGGTCGAAAGATCGATGTCCGGGTCGATGCCGGCTTCGCTCAGCTTGTCTCGGTTGACCCAGAGAACCGGCGTTGACGAATTGAACGGCAGCGACAGCATGTTGCCGTCTGGCGAGGTATAGTAACCCTTCACCGAACCGATGTACTTCGACTGGTCGAAGTCGGCTCCCGCCGCCGCCATCACTTCGTAGACCGGCTTCACCGCGCCCTTGGCGGCCATCATCGTGGCGGTGCCGACTTCGAAGACCATGAGTATGTCGGGTTGTTCGCCTGCACGGAAGGCCGCGATTCCGGCGTTCAGCGTTTCCGAATAGTTGCCCTTGTGGCTGGCCACGACCTTGTAGTCGGACTGTGCGCCGTTGAAGGTGTCCACCTGTTCGGCCACCAGTTCTCCCAGCCGACCTGTAAAGGCATGCCAGAATTCGACTTCCGTCTGGGCCATCGCGGCCTGGGCCGTGCCCAGGGTTGCCGAGGCGGCCAGAATGCTGATCGTGCGTTTCATGGATGTCTCCCATTCTCAGTTTCGGAATTTGCGGCGTATGCCGCGGTGATGCCGCGCGTGGTGCCCGCGCAACTTGAAGAGCGTATGACAACCAGGTCGGTCATGGCCGCTCTACAATGAAATCCGGAACAATGCCGGTCAATGCCACGGCGCGCTCCGCGTCGTTTCCCGCGAAAAGGCCGAAGCGCGCCATCAGCGCCGAATCTATGCCAGCACATTGCGCCCCGAGGATATCAGTATGCAGGCTGTCGCCCACCATGAGGATCCGCGAACGTTCGACTGCACCCAGCCGTTCGAAGGCGAGATCGAAAATGTTGCGGAAGGGCTTGCCGAAGAACTCTGGCGCGATCCTGGTACGGTCGGCCAAACGATGCGCGAAATGACCCGGCTCGACCGAAAACCAGTCTTCATGCGGGGCGACAATGTCCGGATTGGCCACGAGGACGGGACGCGAACGCTCGTTGAGAGCCTCCTCCAGCATCGTCTGGCGGCCGTCCGTCCAGGATCCGCTTTCCATCAGCAGAAAGCCCTCGACTTCCCGGAATGCGGAGGGATCGTCCGCCAGGACAAGGTAGCTCACGTCACCCAGATCATCGAAGAGTGAGTGTCTTCCCGCCATCACTCCCCAGTGCATCTTGGACTTGCCGGACATGGCTGCAGCAAGGGTTGCGCGGCTTGTCACGATGTCTTCCGAGACGAACGAGAATCCAAGCCGATTGTATTTTGCGAGAAGTTCGCCCAAGGGCATGCTTGCGGCATTGGACACAACCAAAACGCGCTTGCCGTCGCCTTGCAGCGCCTCGACGCGGTCGCGGGCGCCCGGTATCGCTGTCGTGCCGATGTTCAGCACGCCGTAGGCATCCAGAAGGAACACGTCGTAGTCTCCGGCAATGTCAGCCAGCGTTTCTATGTGCCGGACATGCCTGTCACCGCTGCGGGGCGCCGGGAGCCGGTGCCGAACCGCCTCGTATGCATTGAATGCCTCGTCTGCCGAGATCGAAATCAAATGATTGCACCCCGAACCTTTGCCGACACCCACTCGCTGATCATCACCGCGGCCAGGATGACAAGCAGGATCAGACTCACCTGTGGCCAGGCAAGTACATTGAGCGACGCCGACAGTTGGAGGCCTATGCCACCTGCGCCGACCAGGCCCAGAACGGTGGATTCACGGATGTTGATGTCCCAGCGGAAAACGGCGATCCCCGCGAAAGCAGGCAGGATCTGCGGAACGATCCCATAGGCCATTACCTGCCAACGGCTGGCACCGGTAGCGGAAATCGCCTCGACTTGGGTGTGGTCGATTTCCTCGATCGCTTCATAGAGGAGCTTTGAGCAGAATCCAATGGAACGGATGGCAATGGCGATGGTTCCTGCGAAGACGCCGGGACCGATGATCGCGATCAGGAGGAGGGCCCAGATCAGCGAGTTGATCGAGCGGGACGAGACGATGACGAGCAGCGCAACGGGTCGGATGAACAGCACCGACGGCGTCGTGTTTCGTGCGGCCATGAAGGCGACCGGCACGGCGAGGCAAATCGCGATGAGCGTTCCGAGTGTCGCAATGTTCAGCGTGTCCCAGATCGGGCGGCCAAGCTGGGTGATGTACCCCCAGCGTGGTGGTGTGGCCCGCGTCCAGATGTCGCCCGCGATGCGAGGTGCGTCCCACACGAAGAACCAGGTGGTCGCTTCGGAAATCTGCTGCCAGCAGGCAACAAAGATCGCGACACCGATCAACCAACCGAACCAGCGGAAGAGGTTCTCGCCGGTCGTTCGGCGCCGCCAGGTCTGCGCACTCCCTTTCTCAAGAACCGGCACTACTGCACCTTCGACCTGATGATGCCGGAGAGATACTCCAGCGACATGACGATCCCTATGATCAGGATCAGGATCGCGGCGGCCGTATCGTACTCGTAGCGGTCAAAGGCCGTATTCAGCGTCGCGCCGATGCCGCCCGCGCCCACAAGGCCGAGAATCGCGCTTTCACGGAAATTGATGTCGATTCGATACATGGAAAGCCCGACAAGTCGTGGCATGACTTGAGGCTGAACGCCGTAGTTGATCCACTGAAGCCACCGCGCGCCCGAAGCCTTGATCGCTTCGGCCTGCACCTTGTCCATCGCTTCGATGTCTTCCGCGAGCAGCTTCGACAGGAATCCGATGGTCGCGAAGGAAAGCGTGAGGAATCCGGCCAGTGGACCGAAGCCGAATATGGCGACCAACAGTATCGCGACAATGATCTCTTGCAGCGCCCGGCTTATTGCCACAATGCCCCTGCAGACCAGGTAAATCGGCAAGGGGGCGATGTTGCGTGCGGCGCCAAGGCCGATCGGGATGGAGATCAGGATGCCGACGACGGAAGCGGCGACTGTCATGACGATGCTTTCCAGCAGCCCGCTCCAGATGTCGCTGGCGCGACCGGTGAAGTCCGGGCTGGTGAATGCGAGAATGAACGCCCAGCCGCGATCCAGGCCGACATAGACGCGTCCCCAGTCGACCTCGATCGTCATGAAGGCTGCAACAAGGTAGGCGAAAAAGCCGACGATCAGGCCCCAGCGCAACTTCGGGTTCGACACGAACGGCGGCTTGCGCCATCCCTTTCCCAGCATGTCTTCCAGTTCCCGGTGGCTCATTCGGCGGCCTCGACCTCCTCTTCGCCCTCGTCCTCGACCGTTTGGATGGTGGCCTCCCAATCCTCTTCGCCGTAGATGTCCGTCAATTTCTCGGGTGTCAGACCCGTTGGCAGGCCGTCATAGACGATTTCGCCAAAGCGCAATCCGACAACGCGTGGTACAAACATCTGCGCCAGGGCTACGTCGTGAATGTTGATGATCGCTGCCAGCCGGCGCTCGTGGCAGAGTTCGGTGATCAACCGCATGATCTGGCGGCTGGTCTTCGGATCGAGGGAGGCAGTCGGCTCATCGACCAGCAACAGCTTCGGGTCTTGTATCAGGGCCCGGCAGATTCCCACTCGCTGGCGCTGTCCGCCTGACAGCTCGTCGGCGCGCTTGTCGGCCATGTGCAGGAGCCCGACACGGTCCAGAATCCGGAATGCCTCGTCAATGTCGGATTGTGGATACCAGCGCAGGAAGCTCCGCCAGAAGCCCACATAACCGAGCCGACCCGACAGGACGTTTTCCATCACCGTCAGCCGCTCAACGAGCGCGTATTCCTGAAAGATCATCCCCATCTCGCGCCGCGCCCTTCGCAAGGCGCCGGAGCCGAGCTTTGTCAGGTTGGTATCTTCCAGCCAGACCGCACCGCTTGTCGGCTGCACCAACCGGTTGACGCAGCGGATCAGGGTCGACTTGCCGGCGCCCGAGGGACCGATCAACGCCAGCACCTGTCCCTTGCCGACTTCCAGGTCAATCGCCTTTAGCGCCTGGTCGCCGGTCCTGTACGTCTTAGTCAGCTTCTGAAGGCGCAGCATGAAATGTCCCTGACAAGAGTGGGTGGCGGGCCCGGTCGGGCCCGCCAACGTGGTCGAGGATCATTCGCAGGCGTAGGACACGCCGTTGGCCGCGTCGATCTTGCGGATGACCTCCCAGAATTCCTGATAGGTCATCTCGAGAAACTGCCCCTCGTTCGACTTCGAAAACTCGGCTTCGAGCGTCGTGCCGGCCCATTCGAAGCTGAAGAAGGCGTTTCGTATCTTGTCCTGGAGTTCCGGCTTGAGGTTGTAGACTACACCGAATCCCGTGGTCGGAAAGGTCTGCGACTTGTAGATGGTGATCACGTCGTCTTCCTTAATGACGTCGCGGCTGATCATGCGTGACTTGACCGAATTCGCGATCGAGGCAGCCATGTAGTCCTTGTTTGCGACGCCGAGGATCGAGTTGTCGTGCTTGCCCGAGAAGACCGGTTCGAAGTCGCGTTCCGGAAGCATGTCGAAATCGCCCTTCAGGATGGCCGAAGGTGCCTTGAAGCCCGAGTTCGAAGTGGGCGAGGTGAAGGCCAGCTGCTTGCCCTTGATGTCTTCCACGCTCTCGATGCCGGATCCCGGGTACGTGATGATCTCCATCTCATAGCCGAAATTGCCGTCCAACGATGCCATGATGGTAAATGGCCGGAAGCCGGCGCAGTTGACCGCAAGCGGGTTCGACCCGGTGTTGAACCCCGCGATATGCAGGCGGCCCGAACGCATCGCTTCGATCTGCGCCGCGTTGCTTTGCACCGGGAAGAAGACAATGTCCTTGCCGGATTCGGCTTCAAGGTGCTCCAGAAAGTCAGACCAAGCCGTCTTGTAGACAGCTGGATCCTCGACCGGCGTATACGCGAAGATCAGCGTGTCCGGATCGATCTGGTCCGCCGGATCGCTTGGGATGTCGGCAATCAGATCCCCATCCGCGTCGCAGAAACGCTCATCCAGGTCGCCCCTTGGGCAATCCTGTGCCGAGGCGGCGGTGCCAAGCGACAGTAGCGCAATCACCGATGCAGCGATCAGTGACTTGATGTCCAGTTTCATGTCTTTTTCTCCCAGTTATGCGGCTTCTCCCGCCGCGGTTCGCTTTGCTCGGTCACGCCGGACCGGCAACGAGGATATCCACATCTGCGCCATCCAGCGCACCAAGCAGATTTCCCTTTGGTTTGGCATCCACAACGATCGAGTGCAGATCCGCAAGCTCACCGACATTGGTGAGACCCGTGCGGCCGAATTTCTGTGAATCGATCAGGAGGTGCCGTTTCGCGGCACGCTGCAACATCACCCGTTTCACCGCCGCGAAGCCGCGCACCGTCTCCGACGGCCCCAAGTCCGTCAACCCTGACGCACCAACCACGCAGCGGTCCACGTTGAAGCGTTCAAGGAATTCCAGGGTCTCGGTCCCGACCGTCGCCGATTCCGCAGCCAGGTAATCGCCGGGGCACAAGATCACTTCGGGCGCCCCGTGCCCGATCGTCATGGCAACCGGGATCGAGTTGGTGATCACCGTGCATTGCGTGCCAAGCCAGGCCAGGGCGCGGGCCATCTGGATCGTGGTGGATCCCGAATCGATCATCACGGTCTCGCCATCCTGCACCAGCCCGGCTGCCCGCCGCCCGATCCGCTCGCGTTCTGCAATCCGGTCGTTTGCACGCTCATCAAGGCTCGGGTAATGCCCTTGCGTCGGGGCCGAGGCACCGCCGTGAGCGCGATCTATCAGCCCGTCCGCGGACAGCGCGTCAAGATCCCGGCGCACCGTCTCGGCGGAGACATTGAAGCGCCGCGCCAGTTCGCTGATGCGGACATGGGGGCGCAACTTCAATTCCAGAAGGATCAGCCGCCGCCGGTCGGGCTTCTTCAGGCGGCCCCGGCCGTTTTCCGCCACCTTGTGTCGCGTCTTTGTCTGCGCCATCCGACTTTCCGATTCGGCCATTCCGGGCAAAATTGTGGCTTTTCTGTCGCAATTGCAAATATTTTGTTGTATATCCCACTAACGGATGTGCAAATTTCTTGCAGAAAACGGGTTTTTGACGCCTGTGCGAATGGTGGCCATGCCCAAGCGCGAACCAGAAACCGACGTTCCCGAATGATCGTCCTTGCCGCACATCTTGCCGCCGCTGTCGCGCTCCTTTTGTGGTCGGCTCGCCTTATCCGCACGGGCGTCGAACGCGCTTTCATGCCCGAGCTGAAGCGTCACCTGAAGGATCGCGCCGACAACAAGCTTTCCGCCGCGGCAAGCGGCAGCCTTGCGGCAATGCTGATGCAGAGTTCGACCGCCGTTGCGCTGATCGGTGCAGGCTTCGCGGTTTCGGGCATGCTGGCACCCCATGCTGCGCTGGCGCTTCTGCTCGGCGCAGACCTCGGCTCCGCCATTGTGGCACTTGTTCTGCTGCTTCCAGTACAGACGCTGATTCCCTTTGCACTGGTGTTCGGCATCTTGATCTTCTTCAATGCGCGCAGCCGAAAATCCAAGCAGATCGGGCGCATGGTGATCGGCTTCGCGCTGGTCCTGATCTCTCTCGGCATGATCCGGGATGCGGCAGCGCCCATTGGCGGCAACTCCGTTGTCCAGAACATTGCGGCTTATTTCCAGGGTGACCTTGTCAGCGCATTTGCCATCGGTGCGCTCGTCGCTTGGGCGATGCATTCCAGCCTTGCCGCAGTGCTGACATTTGCCGCATTCGCCGCTACCGGACTGACCGCCGCGCCCGTGGCCGCCGCGCTGGTCATCGGCGCGAACTTCGGCGGCGGGCTCATCCCTTTCGCGCTCCTTTGGACGAGTGAGCGTCCGGCCCGGCTCGTGGTCATCGGCAACCTTGTTGCGCGTGGCGGCATAGCGCTCCTGTTTCTTGCACTTCTCTTGGGTGGCATTGTCGATCTCGCGCTTCTCGGCGCAGAACCCAGTCAGCAGGCCATCACGCTTCACATCATGGTGAACGCCGTCTTGCTCGTGTTGGCACTGCCCCTTTCCGGCAGGCTTGTCCGCATTGCAGATGCAGTACTGCCCAAACATGCCGAACACACGGTTGCGACTGTCTCGGCCCTCGACCCGGATGCCCTCGACCACGCGCCCCTGGCGCTCGCTTGCGCTCAGCGCGAACTCTTGCGCATGGCAGAAACCGTGCAAGCCAATCTAGTCCCCGTCATGCAGCTCTTTCGGGGCTGGGATCCGGACATTGCACGCGTGATCGAGATTCGCGAGGACGATATTGACCGGATGCACTTCGAGACGAAGATCTACATCTCACGGTTGTGCGAAAATGACATTTCTCCCGCATTGGACAAGAAGACGCTCGAAATCGCCGCAGTGGCCAACAGTCTTGAAGAGGCCGGTGACCGGATCGCGGTTGACCTGGTTGCACTGGCGAAAAAAATGCAGGACCACGCGATCAGGTTTTCCGATCAAGGCGTCTCGGATCTCAATCATTTTCACGATCAAGTCGTCACCAACGGCCAGCTGGCCCTCAGAGTGTTGACCACCGGCGATGCCGAGGCCGCACGCCAGCTCGTCGCCGAAAAGGACCGGATCCGGGTCGAAGAGCAAAAGCTGCAGGAAAGGCACCTGCGGCGCCTCCAGCAAGGCGCGACCGCCAGCCTCGAGACCACGAACATCCATCAGGACACGCTGCGCCTTCTGAAACAGATCAACGCCGCACTTTCCTACGTTGCCTACCCGATCGCAGAGGAGACCGGCGACCTACTGGGCAGCCGCCTTGCCTCGCTCCGGAGCAGCGGAGACGCGGCATGAGTGCTGTGAGAGCCGCTGCCAAGCAAATTTCGGTCCCCTTGCGAGGTTGCCCCACCGCGCAAGTCAATGGCGGGCAGGCGCGACATCGGCTGCAGGGCGGCGCCCAAGGGATGGCTGACGGACGACACGAAAACATGGCACGTCACCGAAAACGAGGCGCTGGCAGGGGCTGGTGGGATCGGCTTCATCTCCGAACTGCGCGTTGGCGTCTCGTGTCGTGGCAAGCGCCTCAACCGTTGCACCACGGTTCAATGCCGGACTATGGTCTGTCCGGTGGCGGTTGGCACGCCGATGCGCCGTTCGAAGGAGCGGAAGGGAGGCATGTGCCGTTGCTTCTCGTTCAGGAAGGCCGCGAGGCTGGCCGATGAAACGGAGATTTCGAAGCTTCTGAAAGACCTGGCAGGGAACCCGGAACGACTGACGAAGAAGGAAGAAATGCGCGAAGCCCGTAAGGTATCGCAAACCAAGGCCGGAACAACCGGTCCAATCAAACCCGAAAGGAGAGGAAGATGAAGAGGATAACAGCCACGATCGCAGGATCGTTGATCGCGCTCGCCGCGACGGCGTCATTCGCCGACAAGCTGACGTATTATTGTTCGGCACAGGAAGACTGGTGCCAGCTGATGGCCCGGAGCTTCGAGGATGCAACGGGCATTGACGTGAACATGACCCGGAAGTCTTCGGGCGAGACCTTCGCGCAAATCCGTGCGGAATCCTCCAACCCCAAGGGCGACGTCTGGTGGGGCGGCACGGGCGACCCGCACCTGCAGGCGGCGGAGGAAGGCCTGACCATGGAGTACATTTCGCCCATGCGCGACCAACTGCATGATTGGGCGATTTCACAGGCCGAAAGCGCTGGCAACAAGACCATCGGCATCTATTCCGGAGCGCTCGGCTATGGCTTCAACACCGACCTCCTGGCTGCAAACAACCTGCCTGAGCCGTCTTGCTGGAAGGACCTGCTGAAACCGGAATACAAGGGGCATGTCCAGATGGCGAACCCGAATTCGTCAGGCACGGCCTACACGACCCTTGCATCGATGGTGCAGATTTTTGGCGAGGACGACGGATTTGAGTTCATGAAGGGGCTCCACGCCAACATCAACCAGTACACGAAGTCGGGTTCGGCTCCGATCAAGGCGGCCGGTCGTGGTGAAAACACCATCGGCATCGTCTTCATGCATGATGCGGTGAAGCAGGCCGTGTCCGGGTTCCCGATCATGGTCGTGGCACCGTGCGAAGGCACCGGATACGAGATCGGTTCGATGTCGATCATCGAAGGCGCGCGCAACCTGGAAGAGGCCAAGATGTTCTATGACTGGGCGCTCTCCGTCGAAGCGCAAAATCTCGCGCTGCAAGTGAATGCATTCCAAGTCCCGTCGAACATGGGGGCGGAGACGTCAGAGAGTGCGCCTGACATGAGCCAGATCAAGCTGATTGACTACGACTTCAAGAAGTATGGCTCTTCAGACGAGCGCAAGCGTCTGCTGCAAAAATGGGACGAAGAGGTTTCGACCCTGCCACAGTAGGTGACGCCCGCGAAAGCAACACGGACCCCTCCGGTCTTGATCTTCTGGATCATCGCCGGGTGGGTCGGCTTCGTCCTCTGCCCCTGGTACGGGGTGGAGGACGGTTTCTTCTCGTTCGAGTGGCTGGTCGACGGCTACCCGTTCGAGGAGGACTATTCCCCAGCCGCCTTCCTGATCGGACAAGGCGAGAAGCTGTGGCTGGCCCCCTTGCTGATCCCTCTCCTCCTGCCGCTTCTGGCTCTCGGGCGGGAGAAATCCGACCCCACGTATTTCCGCATTCTGACCGTCGCGGGCGCGCTTGGATTTGGCTGGTTGATCATCCAGGGATTTTCCATCGGCATTCGCGGATTCAATTTCCAATGGATGAACGCAGCGTTTGGCGCGTTGGGAGATCGCCAGTTCGGGATGGGTTACGGCGCGATGATTTGCGCGTCTGCCTTCCTGTTCCTCTTCACTCAAGGCATCGCCGCGCGGGGCGCGGTCAATGGCGACGTTTTCGTGGTCGGCGCGATTGGCGGTGTGGTCACCATTGTCACAGCCTTCGTGTTCTTTCCCATCGCGAATATGCTGTTCTCGGCCTTTGTGACCGACGAAGGCGCATATTCGCTCTCGGCATTTGTCGGCAAGTTCTTCGATGATCGCCTGTGGGGGCTGGGTTGCTTCTTTGGCGCGAGATGCGGTGCGGCACTGAATTCACTTGTCCTTGCCATCGCCGTCGGCTTCATCACCACCGTTCTGGGCCTCGCCTTTGCCCTAGTCGTGACCCGCTCGGGATTTCGCTGGAAACGCATACTCCGTGCGCTGACCGTGCTGCCAATCATCACGCCGCCTTTCGTGATCGGCCTTGCGCTGATCCTGCTCTTCGGCCTGTCCGGTTCGGTGACCGTGTTCTTCGCCGACCTTTTTGGCACGCAGCCCACCCGATGGCTCTACGGCATGCCTGGCGTGCTGATCGCGCAGACGCTGGCGTTCACGCCCATTGCCTTCCTGGTCCTGATCGGCGTGGTCGAGGGCGTTTCGCCGTCGATGGAAGAGGCCGCGCAGACGTTGCGTGCCAACCGCTGGCAGACATTCCGTACGGTGTCGTTGCCGCTGATGCGCCCAGGACTGGCCAACGCGTTCCTGCTGGGTTTCATCGAGAGCATGGCGGATTTCGGCAACCCACTCGTTTTGGGCGGCAACTTCGATGTGCTCTCGACGGAGATTTTCTTCGCCATCGTCGGTGCACAGTACGACCAAGGTCGTGCGGCTGTGCTTGCCATGGTCTTGCTGTTCTTCACCCTGTCCGCCTTCTTTGCCCAACGGGCCTGGCTCGGGAAAAAGAGCTATACGACCGTCTCCGGCAAGGGCGACGCAGGCGTGCACCCGTTGATGCCAATGGGGCTCGCGATTCCGGCAATGATCGTGGCGATCAGCTGGGCGATCTTTACTGCAACGGTCTACGGCATGATCGTATATGGCAGCGTCGTGGAGCTTTGGGGCGTCAACAACTCGCTTACGTTCAAGCACTACGTAACGGCCTTCTCGATACGTATCGAGGAGGAGGGCATCCGCTGGACAGGTGCCGCCTGGGACAGCTTCTGGACGACGATCACCATCGCCGCGATTGCAGCCCCTCTGACGGGAGCGGTAGGGCTGGTCACTGCGTATTTGCTGACTCGGCAGAGCTTCGCGGGAAAGAGCGCGTTCGAGTTCGGCACGATGCTGTCCTTTGCAATCCCCGGCACGGTCATCGGCGTAAGCTACATCCTGGCCTTCAACGTGCCGCCGATCGAGATCACCGGGACGGGCATCATCCTCGTGGTCAGCTTCATCTTCCGCAACATGCCTGTGGGCGTGCGCGCCGGTATCGCGTCCATGTCTCAACTCGACAAATCGCTGGATGAAAGCTCCCTGACGCTTGGCGCCAACTCGTGGCATACTTTCCGCCGCGTGATCCTTCCGCTTCTGCGGCCTGCAATTCTCGCCGCGCTCGTGTATTCCTTCGTGCGCGCCATGACCGCGATCTCGGCCGTGATTTTCCTTGTATCGGCGGAGTATGACATGGCCACCAGCTACATCATCGGGCGGGTCGAGAACAACGACTACGGCCTCGCGATTGCCTATTCCACGACGCTGATCTTCGTCATGCTCTCCGCCGTGGCACTGATGCAGCTAATCGTCGGGCGCACGCAGATAGGGCGCCGCATGACGCAGTCGCGGACAAATGTTTGAGGAGAGCGTGAGATGAGCATCGCATCCAAGGCCGCACCTATCCGGTTCGAAGGCGTCTCAAAGAAATTTGGCAAGGATGTCGTCGCGGTCGACAATATCGACCTCGCAGTGGACGCTGGCAAGCTCGTGACCCTCCTCGGCCCTTCGGGTTGCGGAAAGACCACAACGCTCAGGATGATTGCCGGGCTGGAGATGGCCACCTCGGGTCGGATAACCATTGGCGACGTCGATGTCACGAAATTGCCTGCCACCGACCGCGACGTGTCGATGGTCTTCCAGTCCTACGCGCTATTTCCGCATATGAGCGTGCTGGAAAACGTCATGTATGGCCTGACCTTCTCGGGTTTCGGAAAGGGGGAAGCCCGTTCTCGCGCGTTGCAGGGGTTGGAACTGGTGGACCTCAAGGGTTTCGATGGGCGCTTGCCTGCCGAGTTGTCGGGAGGACAACAGCAACGGGTTGCGGTGGCGCGTGCCTTGGTACTTGAGCCACAGGTGCTGCTCTTTGACGAGCCGCTTTCGAATCTCGACGCCAAATTGCGTCGACAGGTGCGTGAGGACATCCGCGGGATCCAGCAGGAGCTCGGCCTGACCGTAGTCTATGTCACCCACGACCAGGAAGAGGCGCTCGCGGTATCCGACGAAATCGTCGTGATGCGCAACGCGGCTATCGCCCAGACCGGCACGCCGCGCGAGCTATATGACGCCCCCAATGACCGATTTGTTGCCGACTTCATTGGAGAGGCGAACCTCATTGAGTGCCAAATTGTCGAACTGGATGGTGGAACCGCGATGATCGAGATCGAAGGCTACCGCCACCAGTTGCCGGCGCGAGGATTGTCCCCGGGGCCCGCCACGCTTGCTGTACGTCCTTCCCGCATTGTCCTTGATAGCGAAAGGGGCGTGCATGCGACGGTCGCAAAGGCAACATATGTAGGCGTGCGGATGGAATACACGCTGGAGGGCGGATTCGGACAGGTCTTTGCCGTGCAGGATGACGTGGACAAACCGCTGGAGGTGGGCACGGACTTGTACATGTCCTTTGCCGAGAAAGGGCCCGTGCTGCTGCCCGGAGAGGCATGAAGGAGCCGACCGCCTGCTTTGACGGATCTGGCGGTTGATCCACGCGTCCCGGCTGCGCAATGAACGCGTAACGACGACGGCCAACACCGCGGAATTCGCGTGGTCGAACGAGATGTCACGGGCCTCCCATGCCTGGACGAGCTTCGCGCAGAAGGCACGGGAAACGTCCGCGATCTTCGGTGTGCCTGGAGGGTTTGCGTGCGATGACCGGTGTTCGCGTCGACTCGAGTGGTCGCGCTGCCGCCGGCTCCCGTCGTCCACGGTGTTCGATGCCGCCGCAGAGGATTTCCGTTATCCCGAATCCCCCCCCGGCACGCGGGAGAGCGCTGGCGGTGGGCAAAGCCGGATAATTTCGGCGGTTTGTCGGACCGTACCAGGACATCACGGCGGAGACCTTGCCGCCGCCGGCCCTCGCGACCGCGGATGCACCGGTCCATTGCAGTCCGAATTTCCCTGGCATCGCTTGGCGACTTGACGGGCCATGGCGGGCGCATCGTCGATCTTTCCGACTTCGCAACCATGCACCATCGGAAGCCGCTGGACTAGTCTCGCTCGCTCCACGCAGGGGTCGCGATGGATTTCAATTCGTCAAAGACCTGCGGTGCACCGGCGATCACGCGACCTCCTTCGCGGATCATCTCGTCGGCATTCTGATCCTCGACCACTCCGCCGGCCTCGGTCACGAGAAGCTGGCCCGCGAGGCAGTCCCATGCGTTCATGTGTTCTTCCACGTATCCAAGCAGTCGCCCTGCGGCCACATATGCCAATGACAGGGCGCCGCTGGCATTGCGATTGAACATCGTCCCGCGGACAACAAGAGCGTTCACGATTGCCGTGACATTCTCGGGCTTTATTCGGTTTGAATAACCCACCCCAACGGTCCCTTCGTCCAGTGACTTGCCCTCCGTCACGCGAACCCTTTGTCCATTGAGTTTTGATCCAGACCCGCGAAGGGCCGAAAAGGTCTCACCGTAGATCGGGTCGTGGACTACGCCAAGTTGCGTCATTCCTGTGGACACTCCAGCGAGAACAATCGCCCAGGTAGGCATGCCGTTGAGGAAGTTCGTGGTGCCGTCAATCGGGTCAATGACCCACGTGAAGCCGCTTGTGCCAGCGGTGCCGTCATGTTCTTCGCCAACGATTCCGTCATCCGGCCACGCTTCTGCAATTCTTTCGCGAATGAACGATTCGACCTTGCGGTCGGCTTCGCTCACCCAGTCTTGCGCGCCTTTCTGGTCAACATGCAGTTGATCGCGGTGCATGAAGTAGTCTCGCGCCAGCACCCCGGCGGACTGGCAGAGACGTATCGAAAATGCAGACTTTTCTTCGAAGGTCATGGCCAAGGATAGCAACACGAATTTGCGACGCGATCAATCGGATTGCGATGTATGGCAAGCTCTGTTCCGCCGCGAGTCGAAGGCGGGTTCCGGCTTGATCGTCGCGCGATGGTGCCTCGGTTGCCAGGCGAAAGCCGACGCAGCATCATTTCGCGATGCAGTTGCCTTTGGCCAAGTCATGCGAAAACGCCGTTGCCCGCGTTTGCCGTACCGAGTTCAAACCGACCGAGGTGGGGTCTGGATGCTGACGCAGCCTTGACGCACTCCAAGCCTGTTGCTTGTCTGGTGGCGACCGGTTAGTTCCGGCGGGAGCTGTGCCAAAGGGTTCCGACCGTGAAGACACTCATTGCCTATGTCAGCATTCTTCTTGGCGCTGCATCTGCCAGCGCCCAGCCGTGCGGGGGGCCATTCGATGCATTCATTGACGGCATCAGGGACGAGGCAATGGGAAATGGCCATTCGGAGCAGGTGGTTGGTCGATTCCTGGAACACGTGGCCCACGACCCGAAGGTCATCCGGGCAGACCGGGCGCAGGGGATATTCCAGATTCCCTTCATCGAGTTTTCCGGGCGCCTGATCAGCCAGCACAGGCTTCACCATGGATCGGAGAACGCCAGGAAATGGGCGCACGTCTTTGACCGAATCGAACGCGAGTACGGCGTTTCCCGAGGCGTACTGCTTGCGTTTTGGGGCTTCGAGACCGATTTCGGCGTCGTTCAGGGCGATTTCAATACGGTCAATTCGCTGGTCACGCTTGCCCATGATTGCAGGCGGCCGGAACTGTTCCGACCTCAGGTCCTGGCCGCAATCGAACTGTTCGAGCGAGGCGGCCTGGACCCTGTCAACACCACGGGCGCATGGGCCGGCGAAATCGGAATGGTCCAAATGCTGCCCGAAGACATTCTGCTCAACGGCGCCGACGGGGACGGCGACGGAAAGATCGACTTGAAAGGGTCTCCTGCGGACGCACTGGTTTCGGGTGCCAGAATGCTCATCAACCTCGGCTGGCGAAAGAACCAGCCCTGGATGCAGGAAGTCCGGATGCCGGCGCGCTTCGACTGGTCCGAGACCGGTTTCGAGAATTGGAAACGCGCGTCCGACTGGATGGCGGCCGGGGTCAGGCCGAGATCGGGAAGGCTGGCCGCGCCGGATCTGGAAGCGGCGATATTGCTGCCCCAGGGCCGGAACGGGCCCGCCTTCATGATCTATCCGAACTTCAAAGTGTTCCTGGAGTGGAACAAGAGCTTCGTCTACGTGATCACCGCCGCCCACTTCGCGATGCGCCTCGAAGGGGCGCCGGTCTACGATGCGGGTGAGCCAGGCACGGCGCTTGACGAGGGCCAGGTCAAGGCATTGCAGGAACGACTCGAAGCTCGTGGCCATGACGTCGGCGGCATAGACGGCATCCTCGGTGCCAAGACCCGCAGCGCGGTGCAGAATGAACAGGTGCGTCTCGGTTTGCCGGCGGATGCCTGGCCGACACTGGAGCTTCTCGACCTGCTCTGACCGCAGCCGGACGCTGACCGCGGCCGGCCATGTTTTGGGCCCGGAAGCATGCGGCTCGCCTGCCGTTCCGTTCCGGCGGATCTCAGGAGAACATCTTGGTCAGTGCCTTGTCCACTGCAGCAGTGATCCGGTCGATGTCGTCGGCGGTCGAGATCAGCGGGGGTGAGAAGCAAAGCGTGTTGTTGAGCCCGGGCAGCGAGCGGTTGGTTGCGCCGATGATGACGCCTTGCGCCGCGCAGTCCGCGACGACTGCGAGGACCGTCTTCTCGTCGACCGGATCCTTGGTCACGCGGTCGGCAACGAGTTCGGCCCCGCAGAACAGCCCCTTGCCGCGCACGTCGCCAATGACGCGGTGCCTTTCCTGAAGCGAGTGCAGGTTGTCGATGAGGCGCGCACCCATCTGCGTGGTGTTGTCGAGGAGGTCCTCTTCCTCGATGATCGCGACGTTTTCGAGCGCTGCGGCCGGTCCGGCTGTGCAGCCGCCAAAGGTCGAGATGTCTCGGAAATAGTTCATGGGGTCGTCGGCATCGTCCTTGAACATGGCAAAGACCTCATCGGTCGTGACCATGCAGGCGATCGCGGCATAGCCCGAGGCCACGCCCTTGGCCATGGTCACGAAGTCGGGCTTGATGCCGAAGTGCTGGTAGCCGAACCATGTTCCGGTGCGTCCGACGCCGCAGACGACCTCGTCGATATGAAGCAGGACGTCATGCTTCCTGCAGATTTCCTGGATCCGTTCCCAGTATCCTTCCGGCGGGGGTATGACGCCCCCACCTGCGGTCACGGGTTCGAGGCACAGCGCGCCCACGGTGTCCGGGCCCTCGCGAAGGATGACTTCTTCGACCTGCTCTGCCGCCCACTCGCCATAGTTTTCGGTTTCGACCTGGGCACGGTACTCGAGACAGTGCGGCACTTCCACGAAGCCGGGCGTAAACGGGCCGTACTGGGCATTCCGCTCCGGTTGTCCGCCCGCGGAGAGGCAGGTGATTGTCGTGCCGTGATAGTCGCGTTCTCGAAAGAGGATCTTGTGCTTCTTGCCGCCGTATTTCTTGTGCGCGATCTGGCGCACCATCTTGAAGACCTTCTCGTTCGCCTCGGAACCGGAATTTGCATAATAGACGCGGGTCAGGCCGGGCATCACCCCGATCAGCTTCCTGGCGAAATTCGCGCCGGGGATCGACCCCGCACTGCCGGCGAAATACGGAATCTGAACAAGCTGGTCTCGAATGGCGTTGGCAATGCGTTCGCGGCCATAGCCGACATTTACGGTCCAAACACCGCCAGAGACCGCGTCGATGTACTCGCTTCCAGCCGCGTCCCAGACGCGCACGCCCTTGCCTTCGACCATGACGCGGGGATCGGATGTCTCCAGCGGCTTGTGCTGCATCAGGTGATGCCAGATGTGCGCGCGGTCGGCTTCGATCACGTCGGCGAGGTCGTTCGGAACAATGTTCATTCAGGTGTCCTCCTGGGAAGGGTGCGGTTCTCGCCAGATTATCCGATGCAAGTGAACGGGACCAGAGGGCTTCGCGACTTTGGCGACAGGATCATCGCCTTGAAGGGTCGGGCCTCTATTCTTGACTGGCTTCGATCAAGGCCCGGATGATCGCCCGGGCACTTTCGCCGTACCATTCGGCGTCCCCGCGCATCCGGGCGATCTCCCTGCCGTCCATGTCCAGGATCACGGTGGCTGGGAGGCCGAGAACCGCCATGCTGCGGGCGAGTTTCTGTCTTGGATCGAGAAAAAGCGGGAGATTGTCGGCACCTGTCTCCTGGAAGAACCTGCGGATGCCCGGAATCGAATTCCGCCCCGTGGCAATGGTCACGACTTCGAACCGCTCGCCGCCGAACTCGCGCTGCAGTTCGGACAGCATGGGCATTTCCTTGCGGCACGGCGCACACCACGTGGCCCAGAAATTGACGAGCACGATCTTGCCGTTGAAGTCCGACAGCTGATGCGCGCCACCCTCCGGGTCGGTGAAGGCGGTGTCGGGCACGGCACTCGGTTCCGAGAAGACGAGCTTTCTCATCGTTCCCTCGCGCAGATCCTCGAGCTTGCCGATGTCGGCAATGGCGTGGTTTGCAGCGAACGCAAGGCACGTGTAGAGAACGGCAAGAAAACGGGACATTGAACTCCCTCCGGAGACCAGATGACTGACAGCGCGAACAAGATGTGGGGCGGACGCTTTGGCGCCGGTCCGGATGCGATCATGGAAGCGATCAACGCTTCCATCGGATTCGACCAGCGGTTGGCGCGACACGACATCGAGGGTTCGCTCGCCCACGCAGCGATGCTTGCCGCAACGGACATCATCACGGATAGCGATGCAAAGGCGATCCGTGAAGGCCTGCTCACGGTGTTGTCAGAGATTGACACCGGAACGTTCCGGTTCCAGGCTGCGCTTGAAGACATCCACATGAACATCGAGTCGCGCCTGCATGAATTGATCGGTGCGCCTGCGGGACGGCTTCATACCGCGCGGAGCCGGAATGACCAGGTCGCGACCGACCTGCGGCTTTGGGTGCGGGACCAATGCGATGCGGCAATTTCGGGCATCAGGGCGCTGCAGCAGGCGCTCGTTGACCAGGCCGAAGCTGGTGCGGACTGGGTGATGCCCGGGTTCACGCATCTGCAGACGGCACAACCTGTGACGTGGGGCCATCACATGATGGCCTATGTTGAAATGTTGGACCGAGACGCTTCGAGGCTTGCGGACGCGCGGACGCGGATGAACGAGAGCCCGCTCGGGGCCTGCGCCTTGGCAGGAACGTCCTTTCCGATCGACAGGGATGCAACGGCGAGTGCGCTCGGCTTTGATCGGCCGATGGCGAATTCGCTGGACGCCGTGGCGGATCGGGATTTCGCGTTGGAGTTCCTGGCGGCGAGCGCCATCGTGGCAATGCACCTCAGCCGGCTGGCCGAGGAAATCGTGATATGGTCGAGTGCGCAGTTCCGGTTCATCTCGCTTTCGGACCGCTTTTCGACCGGCTCGTCGATCATGCCACAGAAAAGGAATCCGGATGCGGCCGAGCTTGTGCGGGCAAAGACCGGGCGCATCCTCGGGAGCGCCGTGGGTCTATTCACCGTCATGAAAGGTCTCGCATTGGCCTATTCAAAGGACCTGCAGGAAGACAAGGAGCAGGTCTTCGACGCCGCGGATTCGCTGATGCTGGTGCTGGCGGCGATGGAAGGCATGGTGCGGGACATGTCGGCCGACCCGGATGCCCTTAACGCTGCGGCCTCGTCCGGTTTTTCGACGTCCACCGACCTTGCCGACTGGCTGGTGCGGGCGGCGGGCCTGCCGTTTCGGGAGGCGCATCACGTGGCCGGAAGGCTGGTGGCGATTGCGGAAGCCGAAAACAAGGGTCTGCAGGATTTGACGCTCGATCAGTTGACGTCCGTTCACGAGGCGATCACGGAGCAAGTCCGGGACGTGCTGGGAACGGGCAACTCGGTTCGGAGCCGCACATCCTACGGGGGAACGGCGCCTGAGCGAGTGCGCGAGCAGGTCGCGCTGTGGCAGGAGCGGCTGTCGTGAGCGGATGGGCACGGCGAGCGCCAATCCGCGTCGCGACGCGACAGAACCCGGTGTCTTGGAATGTTGCGGGGGTCGATCCCCTCGGGGTCAGTCTCGGCCCTACGGCTTCGGCGCAAGCGGACGGCCCGGGCGTTGCGGTGAAGTGGCTGGCGCTCCTCGTCGTTCTGGCGCTTTGCGCATGTGGCGTGGACGGTCCTCCCCACCCGAAAGGAGAGGGCGTCAGCGTCGCGGGAGAGGCAAGAATCGGCATTGTTGGGAGGCTCTGACGAGCATGCAGGGCCGGGCGTTCGTTCCGGCTCGGCAGTCCCTTGTTGGCCGGAGCGGCAGCATGGCTCCCGTTTCGGTGGAATTCGTGATGTGCGGGAGTCTGTCTCGCGGAACCCTACGACAGGTGAATCACGACGTCCGACTTAATCGAGTTGGCAACGAAGCAGCGCTCGTGGGCGGCGTGATGGAGCTCGCGGACCGCCCCGGGCTCCGGGACCGCTCCCGTCCAGGCGGTCTCGGGATGGAGGTCGACGCGGGTGATCCATAGGTGCGGCGAGCCTTCCATATGGCCGACGGCCGCATCGCGATAGGATTCCGCCTGCAACCCGGCTTGCCGCGCGAGATCCAGAAACCAGAGCATGTGACATGACGCGACCGCAGCCACGAAGGCCTCTTCCGGATCGACTGCGGCGGCGTCTGAAAAGGGAGGCGGGACCGACAGCGGCGATGGCGAGGCGCGGATGACGGCACCGCCGTCAAATGTCCAGTCATGGGCCCGGGAGTAACGGCCACGCGCGAAATCGCCCTCGCATGCCCAGCGAATCATGGCAGTGTACTCGTGCATGGCTCGATTTTGTTGCCGGATACGGCGGATGTCCAACGGCTTCCTGTAGCGGATGCTCGTTCTGCGACCCCTGCAATCCGACCACGCTCCGGTCGGATGTTGCACCGTGATGCGCATCTGGTATGACGATTGGCCGGGTCTCGAGGAAACACGGATGGACCATTTTCTTTATCGCGACGGCGTCCTGCACGCCGAGGACGTGCCCCTTCCCGAGATCGCGGTGGAGGTGGGGACGCCGTTCTATGTCTATTCAACGGCGACCCTGGAACGGCATTACCGTCTGTTCGACGAAGGCATGGCCGACATGGACCACCTTGTCTGCTACGCCATGAAGGCGAACTCGAACCAGGCCGTGCTCACGGTAATGGCTCGACTTGGCGCGGGCGTCGATGTCGTGTCGGGCGGCGAGTACCAGAGGGCCGTCGCGGCGGGCTTCCCGGGTGAGCGGATTGTCTTCTCGGGCGTGGGAAAGACCGCGGACGAAATGGAATTGGCACTGGCCGGCGGTCTTCGGCAGATCAATGTCGAAAGCGAACCCGAACTGCAAAGGCTCTCCGAAGTTGCCGTTCGGCTCGGAGTGACTGCGCCGATAGCCATTCGGATCAATCCAGATGTGGATGCACGGACTCACGAGAAGATCGCCACCGGCAGGGCTGAGAACAAGTTCGGCGTTCCCATCAGCCGTGCGCGCGAGATCTATGCGGAGGCGGCCGGTCTGCCGGGGCTGGATGTGGTGGGCATCGACGTCCATATCGGCTCGCAGCTTACGGAACTTGGTCCCTACGAGCGGGCCTATGGAAAGGTGGCGGAACTGGCCCGTGTGCTGCGGTCCGACGGCCATGACATTCGGCGGCTGGATCTCGGGGGCGGATTGGGGATTCCCTATGAGCGATCAAATGCCGCGCCACCGCTTCCGATCGAGTACTGCGACGTGATCAGGCGCACCGTCGGCGATCTGGATTGCGAGATCGAGATCGAGCCCGGGCGGCTGATTGCCGGAAACGCGGGATTGCTGGTTGCGGCGGTCATATACGTCAAGGCCGGCCAGGATCGCGAATTCCTGATTCTGGATGCCGCGATGAACGACCTGGTGCGTCCGGCCATGTATGGCGCTCATCACGACATTGTGCCCGTGACCGAGCCCGTTCCCGGCTCCGAACAGGCAACATATGACGTCGTGGGCCCCGTGTGCGAAACCGGCGACACCTTCACGCGTGGACGGAAATTGCCGCCGCTCGTGGAAGGAGATCTCGTTGCGTTCCGCTCGGCAGGCGCCTACGGGGCGGTAATGGCTTCGGAGTACAATTCCAGGCCCTTGGTTCCCGAGGTGCTGGTCAGCGAAAGTCGGTTTGCAGTGGTCCGGCCGCGCCCGGCAATTGACGAAATGATCAATCGCGATATCATCCCGCCATGGCTGAAGGGGTAGGCAAGTCCTGGCCCAAGAAGGAGCCCGGACCCATGATCGGTCAAGGCGAACTTCCTCCGGAGATCGGGCAGCGGCTCAGGCGGCCGCTGGTCCTGACCTTGGTTGGCCTTTTTGCCGAGCGCGTTGCACGCGCGTTCTGGCCGTTCTGGACCGTGCTGCTCTTTGCGTGTTCCGCCTTGTTGCTTGGCGTACACGAGATCCTGCTGCTGGAAGTGGCGTGGGCGCTTGGACTTCTTGTGACGCTGGCGGCGCTGGTCACTTTCGGCATTGCCGTGCGCCGGTTCAGGTTCCCGAAGCGCGCGGAGGCGCTTGACCGGCTCGATGCGACATTGCCGGGCCGGCCAATCGCCACCGTTGCTGACCGGCATGCCATTGGTGCCGGCGACGCCGGATCCGAGGCGATCTGGCAAGCCCATGTCGGACGCATGACACGGCGCCTGGGTGAAGCTCGGGCGGTTGAGCCAGATCTCAGGCTGTCACGATTTGACCTGTTCGGGCTTCGCTATGTCGCGCTTCTCTTCCTTGCGGTCGGGCTGTTGTTCGGGTCCTTCCTGAAGGTCGGCACCCTGGGCGAAGTCATGCTTGACGAGCAGGCATTGGCCTTGGAGTCCTCTTGGGAGGGATGGGTCGAGCCGCCGTACTATACCGGACGACCAAACCTGTATCTCAATGACATCACGCAAGCCTGGCTCGCGGTTCCCGAGGGCAGCCTGGTGACGATCCGCCTTTATGGCGGCGTCGGCGACCTGACGCTGCACGAAACCGTGTCGGGCCGAACCAAGGATGTTCCGTCGGCAAGCGATCCGTCGCAAAGCTTCAACGTCAACCGAAGCGGCGAGATCAGGATCGACGGTCCGGGCGGCCGGGAATGGACCATGGATGCAGAAGCGGATCTCGCGCCGGAAATAGAATTTGCCGGACCGGTTTCGCGCAGCGAGGGCGCACGCATGGAGGCGCCCTTCGCTGCCCGGGACGACCATGGAGTCGTTGGCGGGTGGATCGAATTGAATCTCGACGAAGAGCAGGTTGACCGCCGATACGGTCTGGCGCTGGATCCCGAGCCACGCGAACCGATCATGCTGGAATTGCCGCTGACGATCGCGGGTGACCGGTCCGAATTCACTGAAACCGTGGTCGGCGAGTTTTCGCGCCATCCGTGGGCCAATCAGCCCGTTCGTGCGCAACTGGCGGCACTTGACAATGCCGGTCAGCAAGGGGTGTCCGAGCCGCAGTCCGCGATCCTGCCGGGGCGGCGGTTCTTCGACCCACTCGCCAAAGCGATCATCGAGGGGCGACGCGACCTTCTCTGGAACAGGGCGAATGCCGGGCGCGTGGCGCAGGTCCTCAGGTCCGTGTCCTACAAGCCGGAAGGCGTATTCCGCTCTGCGACCGACTTCATGATGCTCCGGTTCATTGTCAGGCGCCTGGAAGCGCGGGCAACGCTGGACGGGCTGGACGACTCTTCCGTCGAGGAGATCGAGGATGCGCTCTGGAACCTGGCGGTGCGGATCGAAGAGGGCGATCTCACGGACGCCCTGGCACGATTGCGGCGGGCAGAGGAGCGCCTTGCCGAGGCGATGGAAAGCGGCGCGAGTGACGATGAGATCGCGGACCTGATGCGGGAACTTCGAGAAGCGATCCAGGACTACCTTCGTCAGCTCGCCGAGCAGCAGGGAGAAGGGCAGAACCAGCAGTTCGCCGAGGGCGAGGCCATGGAGATTGGCCCCCAGGAACTGGATGCTCTCCTCGACCGGCTGCAGGAACTGATGGAACAAGGGCGCATGGCCGAGGCAGCTCAGCTCTTGGAGCAGCTGCGCAGGATGATGGAGAACAGCTTCGCCTCTCGCGGCCCGCCATCGCCTGGACAGCAGGCAATGGAAGGTCTGGCCGAGACCCTGCGCGAGCAGCAAGGGTTGTCGGACGAGGCGTTTCGCGACTTGCAGGAACAGCGTGGCGGCGGCCAGGCGGGCCGGTCCCTCGGCAATCTCGGGCGGGAAGGAAGTGACGGCGAAGGACTGCGTCATGGTGAGGGCGGGCAGCAAGGTCAGGGCGGACAGCAGGGCCAGCAGCAGGGGGGCGACGGGAGCAGCCTCGCAGACCGTCAGCTGGCGTTGCGACAGGAACTCAATCGGCAGATGCAGAACCTGCCAGGCGTCGGCACGCCGGGTGGAGACGCGGCTCGCGAATCGCTCGGAAGAGCCGGAGACGCGATGGACCTGGCGGAAGAGGATCTCCGGAACGAGGATTTCGCCGGTGCGCTGGAAGACCAGGCCGACGCGATCGAGGCACTGCGCGAAGGGATGCGCAATTTGGCCGATCAGATGGCGCAGCAGGGGCAGAATCAGGCCGGCCAGCAGGGTGCCGGCAACGACTGGAACAATCCCGGTGCCAACCGCGATCCCTTGGGGCGTGACTCCGGACGCGGGAGCCGGTTCGGAACCGAAGAGCATTTGCTGCAGGGCAATGACCTTCAGCGAAGGGCTCGCGAGATTCTGGACGAACTGCGTCGCCGCTCTGGCGAGATGGAACGCTCGGAAGAGGAGCGTGACTACCTGAGGCGCTTGCTGGAGCGGTTCTGACCAGTCCGCAACTGTACAGTCTATGGTGCATGTGCGGCGAGATTCGCGTGGGCTTGCCTGCGCAATCGAACCTGAACCTGTGCCGGTCGCGGTCAGAGGATGCGGCGAGGACCTCAGTTTCCAGGTTGCTTGCCAAGCACTCCGTTCAGCCAGCCCAAGAACGCGTTTGCGGCTTCCAGGTAGGACTGGAGCGGGGCTTCGGTATTGGGATAGGTATGCGAAATCGCCGGCGCGCGCAGGTAGATTGCGACCAGGAGCCCTACCAGAGCCGCCATCATGAGCAGCAGGGGCAGGACAGCGCGAACCCAGCCACTGCGTCTCTCTTTGGAGGCTGACCTCCCCGAGGCTTTCGGACGCCTGCCCGGAGCCGCATCTCCGGATGTTGACTGAACTTCGTCGAAGGAACTCCCGCCGGACTTCGATGCCTGCGCGCGCCGCAGCGAGAGTTCGCGTTCGGCTTCTTCCTTCAGGACTTGGAGCGCGGCACGGTCGATGGTGAGTGGTTGCATCGCATCTTCGTCGTGCCTGCCAGCTTCCGTGATTGAATGAGAGTGGTTATCGGACCCCGGGTCCGGATCATCTGTTCGGGCGCCATCCTTTTCCGCGCCTTCGCCCGACTCCTGCGCCAGTGTCACGGTGTCACTCCCGGTCCCTGGGTCCTGTGCAGCGCGGCGGTTTCAAACCAGGCATGCTCGCAGTCCGGGCACTTCAATTCTTGGTCCCGCACAGGGACCATGGCCTCTTCGAACCCGCACTCGGACCCGCAGTCGTGGCACGTCAGCCGCATGAAGAGAGTTCCTGGATCGAAGAATTGAGCCAGTGCCGGATTCGCAAAGCCAGTTTCTCCAATGGGTCAACTCCACCCGTTCGGGAGACCATCAGCATTGTAGCCTTGCCCTCTAGGGCACACAACCGCCGCCGCGAAGGAGTTGACTGCGGGGATCATGCGCAGTCCCGCCAGCGGAGCATCTGCCCCGTCGCCGCGAACTGTCGGTCCAAGTGATGTCGGATGCACAGGCAATCCTCGGCACAATTTCGCGCTGGAAAGCCCGGCGTCCATGTCGAGGAGGAAGGCGCGCACCCGTGAGCTGTCTGCACTGGCTGCAGCGGATTGAACTGTAGTGATTTTTTGGGGCGCACAGATTTCTCCTCACCCGCAACGGGCTGATTCGCACGTCCGTCTTGTCTTCAGCAACCGGCAGAGGACTAAGCGATCAACCACGTCGATCACCGCGGTCTCGAGCTTGTCCTGCACAGACCGCATTTCCTGCGTCGTCCCGCCCATCGTGGCCGATCAGACCATCCACCGGATCGGCCTTCTGCAGCGTCGGCAGCACGGCAGCGACGCGCCGCCTGAATGCAGGAAGATTCCGAATCAGGATTGCCATGGGTTACGGATTCCCGTTCCGACAACAGGATCCCGAATCGAGACTGCGCCACCAGCCCAGGGGTGGGCCATGCGCTCGGCGGTCGACATGCAGACGCGGGCAAGAACCGAGGCGAACAATCGCCGAACGAGACGGGACTTGCGGATACCAAAGGGCCTGAATGACAGCCAAATGCATCAAGCGAAGTGACAGTCGGCCAAAAAAGTTCCGTCACGAATTCATCCGTGCCCAGTAGTTTCCAAGCCGGGCATGGATGTACAGGTCCGGTGCACAGATCCGGTGCTTCTGGACAGGTTCCTGGTCAACGGCGGCACGGTCCCAAGAGGCCTTAAAGTCAATCCCGCCTCCATGGGCACCGGGTTGTGCTGACCAACCTGCTGGTGACGGCTGCCAAGAACGCCCGCGGTTCGTCAATTTCCTGCTGGCGGGTCCGCCCGGTCGGCATATGTTTGTGCCCAGCGGATCGAGCGGTTGACCCGGCTCTCGAACTAAGATGAACGTGCCCGCCAGAAATGAGAGGGGAAGAGTACCATGACGTCTTACATGAAGCGATTTTCGGTCAAGGGACGGCGGGCACTGGTTACAGGAGCCTCAAAAGGGATTGGTTATGAGATCTGCAGCGTCCTCGCGGAAGCCGGAGCCGACGTTGCAGCGGTGGCCCGTGACTCCGAAGGACTTGCCGAAGCCCGCGCGGCCGTGGAGCGGTCCGGGCGGGAGTGCCTTGCGATCGAGGCGGAACTCGAGACTATCGAGGGGCCGAGGGCTGCGGCACGAACGGCGCTTGAACACTTCGGCACGATCGATATCCTCGTCAACAACGCAGCCACCACGACACCTGCTTCACTGCTGGATGCCGAGGTGGAAGATTGGGATCGGATGATGGCGGTGAACCTGCGGGCGCCGTTTCTGCTCGCCCAGGCACTTGCACCGAATATGATCGCGCAGGAACGCGGCAAGATCGTTAACATCTCGTCGCAGACCAGCGTCGTGCTGATCCCCGATCACTGCGCATACGCGGCTTCCAAGAACGGCCTGAATGCTCTGACGAAAGCCATGACTTGCGAGTGGGCGCAGTACAACATCCAGTGCAATGCCATCTGCCCGACGGTGATCTTGACACCGATGGGCGAGCGTGTCTGGGGCCAACCCGAAAAGGGCGATCCGATGAAGGCAAAGATCCCGGCAGGGCGCTTCGGACTTCCAGTGGAAGTTGCCGATTTGGTCCTCTACCTTTCCTCGCCTGCTTCCGATCTGGTCAACGGTGACTTGCTGATGCTGGATGGCGGGTACACCGCACTCTAGGCGGAATCCGAGAGCTCGATCTGCACCTTGACTGCCGAGGCCGGAGCACTTCGGGCAAAGTCGAACGCCGCGATGCTCTCCCTGAAATCGTAGAGGTCGGTGATCAGCGGGTCGATGCTGATCGTGCCGGAAGCCAGCATGTCCACGGTGCGCGGGTAAACGTGAGCATAACGAAAGACGTGCTCAACGCGTGCTTCCTTGATCTGCGCCTCAAGTATGTCGTACGCAATGGGGGCGCCAGGCATTCCGATGAAGACAACCGTGCCGCCTGGGCAGAGACACTCGAAGACGTTGGCGGCTGCCTGGTCGTTGCCCGATGCCTCGAAGATGACATCTGCCCCCCAGCCTCCGGTTTCGCGCTGGACGATTTCGGCAAGGCTCTCGTTTCGAACATTGACGGGAACCACCGGCCCGAGCCCGGCTGCCAATTCCAATTTCGGCTCCAGGACGTCACTTACGATCACCCGGCTGCACCCTGCAGCGAGCGCCGCAAGCACCGTGACCATGCCGATCGTGCCGGCCCCGATCACCACGGCCAAAGCGCCTGGAGATATCTGCGCCTTGGTTGCGGCGTGGACGCCGACCGCGAGCGGCTCGACCATGGCCCCGGCCGCGTACGACACGCTGTCCGGCAATCTGAAGGTGAAGTCTGCAGGGTGTACGACGGTTGGCCGCAGCACGCCGTGGACCGGCGGTGTCGCCCAGAATCGCACGGAGGGGTCCAGGTTGTACTTTCCCAAGCGGGTGGCGCGGCTGCACGGGTCGGGAATGCCCGGCTCCATGCAGACCCGGTCGCCGACGGAGAGGGATGTAACTGCAGCGCCCGTTTCAATGACTACGCCGGATGCCTCGTGCCCGAGAACCATGGGTTCCTTCACTATGAAGGGGCCGATTCCGCCATGCACGTAATAGTGGACGTCGCTCCCGCAGACACCCACGCGGCGGATCGCGATGCGCACGTCGTGCGAGCCCAGCGGCTCCTCGATGGCGATGTCGCGCAACGCCAGTTCATCCTTGCGTTCAAGCACAAGGGCCTTCATGCGTCTCTCCTCCCCATGAAAAAGAACGCGGCCGACCTTGCAGCCGGCCGCGCCGGTTTGGTAGGAACGATCCCCCTCAGCGACCCATTTTCGGTCGGGAATAACGGTTCGCGTATTCTAGGATCTCGCCGGTGTCGGACCATCGGTCGACCATCACAAACGAACCGCCCCAGACCAGCGGCACCTCCTCGCCCTTGCTGTGGGCGACGAATGCATCGGCGACGGCGACGCCGCTGTCATCGATGGGGCGAAGCACCGAAGCGGTCAACCAGCCTTCTTTCATGGCGGTGATTTCGTCTCCGGTGCCGCCAAAGCCCATGGTCAGGATTTCTTCCGACTTGTCCATTTGTCGAACGACCTGTGCGGCGCCGAGACCGATGGTCGTGGACATGCCGTAGATGAGGTTTATGTCCGGATGTGCGGCAAGCATGTTCTGTGCTGCGTCATACGCCTTGGCACGGTCGAAGTCAGTGTAGGGACCCATGACGACCTCGATGTCGGGATACTGCTCGACCACGCTGAGGAAGCCACCGCCGCGCTCGTCGCTGACCACGCCCGGTGCACCCCGGAGGATCAGGACCTTGCCCTTGCCGCCGAGTTGTTCGGCCGCCCACTCGCCGGACTTGACGCCGCCGGGATAGTGAGCAAACGCGATGTAGCTCATCGCCCGCGCAGCCTCGTCCTCGTGGGGTGTCGTGAAGTTGTAGACGACGGTTGGGACGCCCGCCTGCTTGAGCTTGCGCAACGCCGGAATCGCGGCCTCGAACTCTGTCGGGCCCAAGAAGACGTAATCGACACCGCCCGCGATGACCGATTCGACCTGTGCGAGCTGGCCTGCATGATCCACGTGGCTGGCGACGGCGAGTTGCTGGACTTCAAAGTCGACCCCGAGTTCCTCGAGACGTCCCTGCATCGACCAGAAAACGCGCTCCCAGGCGTCGGAGATATCGAATGACGGTGAGAGATAGGCGATCCGCATCGATTCGGCTTTCGCCGCTGGCGGGGAAAGTGCGAAAACCGCGAGCGCGGCTGCAGCGATGAACATACGACGTAACATCATGAAAGGGTACCTCCCTGTTTTTGGGCCGGCCTCCGGGCCGACTCGCTTTCGGCGCCGCCGGGTGGCTCGCGCCGCATGAAATGCGCCAGCGCAGGTATTCGCTGCTCGCGCAGGTTGCTGATGGCAACCGCGATCAGGACGATCCCGCCCATGACCACAAGTTGCCAAAAGAAATCCACCCCGGCAATGATCAGTGCGTTTGTCATCATGGCGAGCAGCAGCGCTCCCATGACCGAACCGTAGACGCTTCCGCGCCCGCCGAAGAGGCTGGTCCCGCCAATGATTACGGCCGAGATTACGTGGATCTCCATGGCAGTCCCTATTGTCGCCTGGGTCGAATCGATGCGGGCCATCATGATGAGTCCGCCCAATGCAGTGAACAGGCCCATCAGCACATACACCATGACTTCGACGCGATTGACCGGGACACCAGCGAGACGCGCAGCCTCGCGGTTGCCGCCGATCGCTCGCACATGGAGGCCGAAGCGCGTACGATTGAAGAGCCATGCGCCGAAAACGGCAGCTGCCAGGGAGATGATCACGGGCACTGGCACGCCGCCGAGGACGCCCTGCCCGACATAGGTGACCGACGTCGGCAGCCCGAAGTGCATTTCTCCCGCGGAGTGGACCAGTGCGAGGCCGCGAAGCCCGGCCATCATCCCGAGCGTCGTGATGAACGGCGGGATTTTCACGTACGCAACCAACGATCCGGTCAAGAAGCCCAGAAAGGCCCCGAGGGCGAACATGAACGCCACGCCAAGCAGCGGATTCAAGCCGCCCTTGATCAACCCGAAGGCCACGACGGTGATGAACGCGACCGCCGAGCCCACCGAGAGATCTATGCCGGCGCTCGTGATCACGAACGTCATGCCGACAGCCATGACGATGATGAACGATGCCTGGGTCAGGATGTTAATGAAGTTGGTGATCGTGCCAAAGCGCGGATTGATCAGGATGAACAGGATGGCAAGCGCCACGATCACCGCCGTGAGTCCGATCCCTTCGAAGAGCCACCGCCGGTCAGCGTGGCCGATGCCAGGTTCAGGGTTCGCATTCGAAGTCAAAGTGCACCTCTCTACGTCGCTGCTCCGAAAGTGATCAGGCGCACGACTTCGTCACGCGTCGTGGCTGCGGAACTCACCACGCCGATGAGACGGCCGTTCTTCATGATCGTGATCCGGTCCGCGAGCTGGAATACGTGCTCGAGATTGTGGCTGATGATGATGATGCTGATGCCGCGGTCACGCATGGTTCTGACGAGTTCCAGTACCCGGCGGCCTTCTTCCACTCCGAGGGCCGCCATGGGCTCGTCCATGACGACGAGGCGAACGTCCTGGAGGAGCAAACGGCTGATTGCCACGGTCTGGCGCTGGCCGCCGGACAGCCGGATCACGGGATCATTGAGCCGAGGCAGCGAGATGCCGAATCCGTCAAGCAGTTCGATGGTCCGCTCGCGCATTTTCCTGTGGTCAAGTTGCGGAATGACCAGAAGCAGCCGGGTCAGCAGTTCGCGTCCCAGAAAGACATTCTCCGGCACGTTGAGCGTATCCACGAGACCAAGTCCTTGGTGCAGACAGCCTATTCCGGCTTCGCTGGCGTCACGCGGCGAGTTGAGCTGGTGCAATACGCCATCGATCTCAATGCGGCCGCCATCGGGCGGCTGCGCGCCTGCAAGGGCCTTGACGAGCGTCGACTTGCCGGCGCCATTGTCACCCACGAGTGCCAGGATCTCGCCCTCGAAGACCTCAAAGGAAACGTCGTCGACAGCCTTCAGGCCGCCATAGCTCTTGGTAAGCCCAACCACGTTCAAGACCTTGGCGGCGTCCAAGGCACCAGTATTTTCCCGAGTCATCGAGGGGTGCTCTCTTGCGAGGTTGGGGGGAATGCACGTTCCATTTCAGCGATCGATCGTACCAATCTCCAGAAACTTGGTCAACTGATCACCGCCGCTCCCGGACACGCGTCACCGAAAGCGCAGGAAACGCGTATCACAAGCATCATCCAGATTGGGTCGCGCCACCCTTTGGCACTTGCGGATTTGACGTGTCTGCGTTGAGCCGTCTGCGACGGAATGAACTGTAGCGGGTTGTTGGAGCGCACATACCATTGTTGATCCGGACGTGGTGATTCGCACACCCGGTTTGTCGCTGGCGGGTCGTTGAACGCGGTGCACTGGGACCGGTGGCGGACCCGCCCGTTATCGACGCGCGTCTCATGTGGCATGCGGAGCAGGGCAAGCCGGGTCACGGCCTGTCGCGGCCGATCATACGCCGGCTGGAATTGGACCGGGCGACGAAGACGGTCCATTGAAATTAGGGCGCCTTAGTGATGAAGGTGATGGCTCCGGGTCATTCTCGGGCTGGCGGGCCTGAGATGACGCGGCCCTTGGGCAGGGGCCGTGCCGGAAGTCCGCCAGAGGCCCGAATGCCGACGGCCGTGAACGAGAGCCGGGTCCGACGCCGGACGATTTGACATGCGCGGGGATCAGGCCGCGACCGTCTCGCGTGCCGGAATCGACAGTCCAGGACGGCGCAGGGCGCGGTGCGCGCCGAAACCCGGATGAAGATGCGCCTTTCTGCGCTCGCGGCGACAGTCCTGTCGTTCAGTCGACTCTTGCACGCCCGAATTCATGTGCCGCAGTGCAATCGCCTTTCCTTCGCGTGGCGCGGGCCCATTCCGCGTCTGCATGCATGAACAACCAAGGCCGCGAAGGCCAAGCGGCGATCAACATTCTCGACCCGCGGGAAAATGCGGGCGTTTGAACCATCGGGCGAACCACGTAGGTCTCAAGTGGCCTGGTTCTCCAGAAAATCCCCGTCCTCTTGGGCCGAGACGATGTTGACGGACAAACGACCGAACCGGATTGCGTGAGAACAGGGCGTTTCAGGCGGAAAATTGCAAGCGTCATTGCAGCCTGGTTCAGGCGACGTCATCATGTACCCGGCGAAGTTGGGTTGAACCGGTTCCGTAACGGTTGAACGGGACGCAAGGAACCGGCCCGGCTAAGGAGGACGGCGGTGCCTGCATGATGTTGCAATGGGTGAAATCGCTTGCATTCGGTTTTTTCATGTATGCTGCAATGTTCGGATACGCGATTTTCTTCCTGCCCTTCGCGGTCATCAGCCGGGACTGGGCATACCGCGCCTGCAACGCCTGGTGCGCCCTTGTTATCCGGACAGCGCACCAGATGGTCGGTCTCAAGGTCGAGATCAGGGGCGATCCGCCAGCCGGTGACGCCTTGATTGCCGCGAAACACCAGTCGTTCTTCGACATTATCGTGATCTTCCATGCCGTTCATCGACCAAGGTTCATCATGAAGCGCGAGTTGATGTTCGCACCTGTTCTTGGGCAATACGCACTGCGCATTGGCTGCATCCCGGTAGCTCGCGGTCGGCGCGGGGATGCAATCCGCAGCATGAAGCGCAGAGTCAGCAGGCAGGGCTCGGACATGGGCCAGTTGATCATCTACCCGCAGGGGACACGCGTCGCTCCGGGCGCCTGGAAGCCTTACAAGGTCGGCACGGGCGTTCTTTACGAGCAGATTTGCGAGCCCTGTGTCCCTGTGGCCACCAATGTCGGGCATTTCTGGCCGAAGCGAAAAGTCCTTCGCAAGCCGGGTACGGCTGTGGTCGAGTTTCTTGATCCGATTCCGCCGGGACTGTCCGTGACGGAATTCATGGAAACGCTGGAAGAACGCGTCGAGGCCCGCTCGAACGCGCTCCTCGAGGAGGCCCGGGAAGCAAGCTGAGTTTGGGGAATTATATACGAATGTCCCATTGAGACTTCACATTGACTTCACGGGTCGTCGAAGTGGCCAACGCCAACGCTCCCCGCCGTGCAGATGCGCCAATCCCGGACGCCGCGTCATGT
>JAJEAC010000075.1 GCA_022824315.1 Silicimonas sp. | reverse complement strand
CATTGAAGATTCTGTCTTCCGGAACCGTCCGCATCTTACATGGGCATGTATTTTGACCTCAAGACCAGGCAAATCCCGGACAACACACTGAAAAAGCTTCACTTTCCGAGAGAGATGCGCTCAGGTCGGCTGGAAGTTCGGATTAAGTAGACGTTTGAACATCTTTTCCTCCCGTTCAGGTTTCTTGTTTCGATTTGAAACAGGGCTGTCGCGGTCTTTTCAAACGCGACTTACGCAAACTTCATGCGGTCTACCTTCACGCAAACTGGACCTTCAAAAAATAGCCAATTTGACCTATCTAGCAGTCCATTTTCTAGCGGCCCAACTTGTCCACCCAGCGATAGTAGTGAACCGAAGGAGCCAAGAACCATGGTTTTCCGTAATAGAGCGGGCGTGTATCAAATCCCGTTTGATCAAGCGGTGTTGCCCCATCCGGATCGCCGATTACTTTTTTCCCAACCTTCATGCCAAGATAGCTGGCCGTTGCGATCCCCGACCCACAATATCCGAGGGCATAATGCATGCCGTCATGGACGCCTATGTGCGGCATCGAGTCAAAAGTAAAATCGACATATCCCATCCAACCGTGGCTGACACGGACATCGCCGATCTGTGGAAAGAGCTTGACCATCTCGTCGCGCAGGAGCGGCGAACTAACCTTGGAATTGGTTTCACGCAATGAGACACGGCCACCGAAGAGGATGCGGCGGCGATCTGGCGACGCGCGATAGTAATAGACCAGCTTGCGCGAATCCGTGACGATGCGATCGTTCGGAAAGATCTCATTCACGACGCTTTCGTCTAGTTCCTCGGTCGCAATCATGTAGCTGCCGATTGGAATGACCCTGCGACGATGCCAAGGCAGAGATTTGTCTGTATAACCGCTGGTGGCGATAATGACGTCGCGCGCTTCGACACAACCTTTTGCCGTCTTGATGACAAAGATGTTGCCCCTTTTCTCGATCCCGGTGACCGGACAGAACGCGACCAGATCGGCACCTGCGGATCGTGCGCGTGCGACGAGTTCATCGTGATATTTCGCGGGATGGAGCCCGAAATGTGCGTGGATAACCGCGCCGCCGTAATAGGCGTCGCTGCCAATCTCGCTGCGCTGTTCGGCCCTTGGGACCATATCGACGTCCAGTTCCAGCCCATTGACCTGTCTCGCGTATTTTTTTGCCATCGCGTCATACTGAGCAGGGCTGTGCGCCGCCCGAAACTTGCCGTTCAGTCGCACGTCACACTCGATGCCCTCTTCGGCAATGAAGTCCTTGAGAAATTCGAGCGAATGAGTGCCTTCCTGCAAGATCCGCAAGGCAAGGTCCGGTCCGTATTTCTTGGACAAATCCGTCAACGAAGGTTTCAGTAGCCCCGACACCTGACCGCCATTGCGCGAACTGCAGCCCCAACCGATGCGTTCAGCATCGAGGATAAGCGTTTCGCGTCCACCCCGCGCTGTCTGGATGCCTGCACAAAGTCCCGTGTAACCCGACCCGATGATCACGACGTCCAATTTGGAAGTCGGAAGGGTTGTCCCCGCCTCTGGCGCAGGCACCTCATCCCACCAGTATGCCGTTTCCTTATAGTCGTGTGTGAAAATGCCGTCACTCTTCAAGGTGATTTTCCTCAGGACTGCGTGGCCAGCCGTCAGTTGTCGAGATCATTCGCACTCGCTGATCTGATAGGTGGCTTTAGCCAGCCATTCCGGCTCGATTTCGACACCCCACCCGGGCCTCTCGCTCAGTTGAAACTTGCCGTCACGTACTTGCGGATAGTCGGTATAGATACCAAGCTGCCAAGGGTAGTAGTCTTCGACCTCAATCGAGAACTCAAGGTAATCACCAGCGTTCTCGATGGCACGCAGAACATGCGCGGTAAAAATCGTGACCAGAGAGAGGTTTGCCGCATGGGGCGTACAGCGCAGCCCGGCATCCTGCGCCATGCGGGCAACGCGAAGGGCACGCTCGATGCCTCCGACATAACAGATGTCGGGCTGCACGATGTCCACGATGTGATTGCGGATCATGTATTTCCAAAGCATCAGGTCGTGGTCTTGCTCGCCGCCTGTTACGTCAATCGAAAGCGCCTGCGTCACCCGCTGTGTCGCGTCGTGATCCCAATAGGGACAAGGTTCTTCGAAATGCGTCACGGAGTTGTCCACAAGCAACTTGCCCACTTCGATGGCGCGCTCGGCGGTGTAACAGCTGTTCGCGTCCGCCAGCAGGGTGACGTCGTCCCCCAACCCGCACCGCATCGCAGGAATGATCTCTTCCGTGCGGCCCGGCCATTCGTCCCGGTTGCGTCCAACCTCGGCACCTACACGGAACTTGAATGCGTCAAATCCGCGGTCGTCGCGCAGCTTCAGAAAGCGCGCAAGTTCGTCTGTGGGCGTAATGTCCCGTTTCATGCTTGACGCGTAGGCTCGGACTGCGCCGACCGTCCCGCCGAGCAATTCCACGACAGGCTTTTCCGCGACCTTGCCATGCAAATCCCAAATAGCCGTATCAAGCCCGCCAAGCGCGCGACACATGTAGGAGCCAGGAAACTTGTGCTGTGTTTCGTAGATTCGGTCCAGTAGATCGCCCAGCCCAGACAGGTCGGAAATTTCCTGCCCGAGCGCATGGGGCGCGACCTGACGGTGCAAAACCTCGGCACTGATATCCGAGTGATAGGTTGAAACCTGCCCCCAGCCCTGATCTCCGGTGTCCGCCGTGATCCGAACCAAACCGACGAAGCGCGTCGAAAATGTCTCGATGGATGCAATTTTCAATTTGGGCTGCTCCGGGATACTTGAAATTTCTGGCTGCCACAGCGCAAACGGTGCGCAATGTACTATCGGTCACTCCATCACGACAATTGGTTGAATTGTAGAACCGTTCTGAACAATCAAAATGACCAATTTGGCGACATCGGCCGATCCGCCAGATGGTGGTGTCAGACAAATTCGAACTCGCGCCTGCTACGGCAGAGACGTTGTCCTTTACCCGCCAGCCACCCCTCCATGTCGACCAGGCAAATCAGCGCGGTGTCAACCTCCTCGGCCTCGACCTGTACATTAAGCGCTTCAAAGCTCAATACTCCGGTCACGGCTGTTCCTCCCTCGTTTTCAGTTCTTCCACGACTAGCAAAATATCTTTCCATCCTTCAGGCGCCCACCGAAGGTGCGGCGTGCCAATCTTTCGAAAGAGGCCTATGTCAGCATTGCGCCCCTTTTTGAGCTCCACGCTAAAAAAGGCTCCTGAGCCAATGGAGTATCAGGCCAATTTTCTCCGAATCTCTGGGAGATTTCGGATCACCTCAATCCCGTGTCGAATTTCATCTGGGGTGGCGCTCCCGAATCCGAGGACGAAACCATGCTGGGAAGCAGGGGCCAGGCAATAGCGACTCAGTGGCGGTAGGCTGATGTTTTCCTTGGCGGCCTGGGTGACGACTTTGTGCTCGTCCACATCCGGCGCAACAAAGGCAGGCGTGTGAAATCCACCTGACGTCCGCTGAACTTCGACGGCCCCCTGAAGCGACTGAGAGGCGTCAAGCAAAGTTTCGTAGCGCGCCACGTAGAGCCGACGCATCAATCGGATGTGTGTCGAAAAGTGACCCTCGTCCATGAAGTCGGCCACGATTGCCTGATTCACCGTTGGCGGGCCACTGACCCAATATGAAAACAGCCTGTCGAAAGACTCCACCATGCGTTGTGGAACTACAGTGAATCCCAGGCGAAGAGACGGAAAGAGAGATTTCGAAAAGGTGCCAACATATATGACACGTTCATTGCAATCTATACTCCTCAACGCGGGCTGAGGGGAGTTTCCAAAATAGAATTCCCCGTCGTAGTCATCTTCAATGACAAAGGCCTGCGCGTCTTCAGCTGCCTGCAAGAGAGCGAACCGGCGCGCAAGCGACAGCAGGGTCCCAAGCGGCTGCTGATGCGAAGGCGTCACAAACGCCAATCTGAAATGGGGCGCTTTCTTTAGACCTTCTTCGACACTGATACCTTCGCTGTCGACGCTGACAGGCACTAGATCAGCGCCCTCGGACAAAAGCGCATTGCGCGCACCGGACGCGCCCGGGTTTTCGATCCAGACCTTGTCTCCGGGATTCAAGAACAGGCGGCCGATAAGTGAAAACGCGTGCTGCGCGCCGGTCGTGATATAGATTTGCTCGGGGTCACAACTGATCCCTTTCAGTGCTCTTAGATGCGTCGCGATTGCTCGGCGCAATGGGGCATAGCCCTTTGGCTCACCATACCCCATGACGTTGCTTCGATCCCCTCGCAAATGCCGAGCAGAAATGCGTGACCAATGCGCCATCGGAAACGCGTCCAGTGCCGGCAAGGCCGTCACGAATGCCCCTGCACGATGTGGCAACCACGCGCGATTGGCAAATCTCTCGTTTGCGTGGCTTATTGTGTAGGATACACGAGGCTTTGGCAGGTTTCGCGATTCCGGCGGCGCGACATTCATCGAGGGCCTCTGCTTTTCCAAAGAGTCTGTGACGAATGTTCCGGCCCCGACTCGCGTTTCCAACATCCCCTCGGACACGAGCCGATCAACCGCATCAATGACGGTCGTGCGGGAGACCCCAGTTTCATTTGCCAGGGTCCGTGTCGCCGGGAGCCGCTCGCCCGCGCGCAATCCTCCGGAGAGGAGGATTTCTCGCAAGGCCAGGTAGAGCTGAACGCTCATTCCAGTTTTGGCTTCCCGATCCAGCTTGATTGAGGACAGGATGGCACCAGCCGCATTCTTCATGAAGGCCTCCCACAAATGGTCTGCATCATTGGTCGGAACGGACGTATTTTTCAAACCACTTATAGACCACCCTGATCCGGGAAAGTGAACGACACACCGGCTGACGCTTGTGGCATCATTTGGCGGAGAGTAATTCCAGGTATTGGAGATTGATGTCGTCGGTCACATTGCCCAAGGTGGTCGAGAATGCGATTAATGCAACACCCTCACCTAGGGTGCCTGTCACCCTCCAGGCGCTCCCTGTCCCCGTATGCCTCCATGTATGCTCCGGAAACCCCTTGCAAAAGCGCGTATACCCGCGCGCATTCCGGTGCCGTGCGGCCGTGGTACACGGCTGATTTCACGGGGAAATCCCCGTGCCGCCCGGACCCTTCTGGACGCCGTTTCCGCGGCGTTCTGCCCACAGCGTCCGAAGCTGGAGATCGACGCGGCAGATGACGCAGTTTCGACCAAGAGTTCATTTGGCCTTCCATGCAACGCACGATTTTGCAAGCTTGCAGGGGACGGCAGCCCGCCAGCCGATCAAGACTTTCTTATCTTGCTGTCACGTGGGAACTGCGGAGGAGTAACGGGCACATAAGGGAAACGCCCGCGTTGCTTGGTTGCGGTCGTACTTGGGTCGGTGCCACCGCGGACATAGACCTTTCCGGCGTCATAATCGGGTCCGAAATCCCAGGTCGGAAACCGCCCGTGCTTCATGGCGTCCTGGACAAAGAGACGCTTGCGTTGCGATGTGCGGATTCGGTCTTGAAGGTCGGCCTCGTCCCAGCGGTCCATCATGGCCAACAACATGCGGTTGATCTGATCCTGATGTTCCGGGGCCTCGGCGAGATTGGTCAGTTCGAGGGGATCCTCCTCCACGTCGAAGAACATCTTGGGATCGGTCCGCGTGTAGACCAGCTTTTTCGCCCCCTCGATCATGATGAACGCCGGGCCGTAGAGGCTCTCACCAGTGGATTCGACAAGGACCCGGTCGTCGGGTCCGTATCGCTCGGGCCGGCTAAACAGGCTTTGTCCATCGCGGGGAGCGACGAAATCGTCGAAGGTTCCGCCGCTGGCGATATCGGTAAATGTCGGCAGCAGGTCGACCAGCGATGCCAAAGCCTCTTCCCGGTGGCCCGCCTTCACGCCGGGGCCTTGCATGATCATCGGCACGCGCAGCGAAGCCTCGTAGGGGTTGAACTTGAACCACATGCCGCGCTCGCCCAGCATCTCGCCGTGGTCCGAGGTCAGAAAGACATGGGTGTTATGAAGCTGCCCGATACTTTCCAGCGTTTCGATCAGCCCGCCGACCAGTTCATCGATGTGTGTAACCATCGCGAAGTAGGCGCGGCGCGAGTTGTAAAGCTGTTCGGGCGTGATCTCGAATTCGTCCTGACGGATCGTCATGAAATAGCGCTGCGACCAGGGATCCCTTTCCTCGTAGGGAATGTAGGGCACTTCCGGTTCCGGTATGTCGCGGCCCTCGTACATATCCCAGTACTTGCGGCCTGCGACGAAAGGGTTGTGCGGCTGGGTGAACGAGACGTGCAGCATGAACGGGCGGTCGTCTGTTGACCTTGCGTGGTCATACAGCTCCTTCCGCGCAGCGACGAAAACCTCTTCGTCGTAATCGAGTTGCAGGTTCCGTTGGCAATGGCCTGCCTCGACGACGCTAAGAAGGCTCATCACCGAGGGCGCGTAGGCCTCATCCGTCCTTTCCCAGTCCATGGTCCAGGCGAAATCCGACGGGTAAATGTCGGTGGTCAGGCGTTCCTCGAACCCGTGCAATTGGTCCGGTCCGACAAAGTGCATCTTGCCCGACAGCGTGGTCTTGTAACCCAGGGTCCGCAGGTAGTGGGCATAGGTCGGCTCGGATGGCAAGAACTCGGCCCCATTGTCAAAGACTCCGATGTCCGATGGCAGGCGCCCGGTCATCATCGAGGCGCGCGAGGGGCCGCAGACCGGGTTGTTGCAGTAACTGTTGGCAAACGTCGTCCCGTTTTCGGCCATCTTGTCGATGTTCGGCGTGATCGCGTATGGCTTGCCATAGGCAGACAGGCAAAGCGCGGTCATCTGGTCCGCTTGGATGACGAGGATGTTGGGGCGTGTCATGGGTTTCCCTGCAAATGAACATCCGCCCGGACGCCGGCCCGGGCGGATTTGAGAATGATGAATTATCCGCCGGTGCGAGCAACGAAATCCTCGATGCCGGGCACGCCGATCTCGCGGTAGTACTTCAGCGCACCAGGATGCAACGGGGCACCAAAGCCGTTCAGCACGGTGTCCTTGGAAACGCGTCCAAAGGCCGGGTGAACGCCCGCCAGATCGTCGAGACTTTCGAAGATCGCCTTGGTCATCTCGTAGACGCGCTCTTCGGATACATCGGCCAAGACAACCAGCCCGTTCGCAAGGCCGTAGGTGGGCGTATCCGCCGCCACATCTTCGTAGGTGCCGCCAGGAATCGAGAGGCGGAAGTAGGGCGGGTACTTGGCGTTGAGATCGGCAAAAAACTCGTCCGAAATCGGGATCAGCTTCACGTCACGCTGCGCGGACAGCTTGATGACCGGAGGCAGAGGAAATGACCCGTTCCAGAGCGCGGCGTCGATGTTGCCGTCGCTCAGCATGTCGACCATGTCGGCGAGACGAACCCGGAAGGCCTCGAAAGCCTCGCCCGCGACCATGCCCATCAACGCGTTTGCATCCAGCATCGACACGCCGCCCGGCTGGCCCATGCCGACCCGCTTGCCCTTGAGGTCTTCGACGGAATTGATGGGGCCACCTTCCAGCGTGATGATATGCATGCCGACCGGCGCGATCGACATCCACGACAGGATCTTGCCAGGTTCGGTGCCCTCGTAGGGGCCAGTTGCCGCCCAGGCTTCGTAGGACGACAGCGACGTCGCCATCGACGCCTCTATCTCGCCAGCCTGCAACAGGTTGATGTTGGCCACGTAGCCCTTGGTTTCCTCTGCCGTGGCCTCGATGCCTTCGACGTTCTTGTTGATCACGTCGGCGATGCCCGCGGACCAGGTGTAGGCCGTGCACCCGACCGGGCAGGATCCGATCGAGAAGAAGTCGTCGGCCTGGGCCGCAACCGGGGCGACAAGCGTTGCCGCCGCAATCAGCGTGTTTCTAAGCGTGAGTTTCATTGGAGATCTCCCTTTTGGTTGATGTGATCGGTTCCGAACCGATTTCCTTTGCGGTAGTTTCGCGCGGTGTGCCCTTGCGCAGGTTCCAGGTGATCAGTGCCGCCGCCATCAGCGCCGCCAGGGCGTCAAATCGCCAGTCCGAGCTTAGGAAGAGCACCGCTGCCAGTGCAAATCCGAGCCGCTCGATGACACTGAGACGGTAGGCAAAAAAGCCCATCATGGCCACACTGGCCGCGACACCTCCGGCGATGGCGGTGACGAAGGACAGGACGACCTGTACCCAGGTGACGTCGATCGCCAGAAGGGCCGGGTCGTAGACAAAGAAGTACGGCACCACGAAGGCCGCCATGCCGAACTGGCAGGCCAAGACCGCGATCTTCAGAGGGTTGCCATGCGAGATCGAGGCCGCCGCGTAGGCCGCAAGCGCAACTGGCGGCGTGATCGAGGACAGCATCGCCGAGTAAAGCACAAACAGATGGGCCGCCAGAAGCCCGACTCCCAGATCGACGAGGGCAGGCGCGACCAGCGTGGCCACCAGGATATAGGCCGCCGCAGTCGGCAGGCCCATCCCGAGTATCAGGCAAGTGACCATGGTCAGCACCAGTGCGACGTGCAATTGACCGCCTGACAAAAGCACCACGAGGGTCGAGAACTTCAGCCCGATGCCGGTCAGCGTAATGATCCCGATAATCATCCCCGCCGCGGCACAGGCCAAGGCAACCGGGATGACTGCATGGGCCGCCGCAATCGCGGTCTCGACCATCCGGCGCGGTGTCTGCGCCGAGGCGCGGCTGAAGTAGCTGACGATCACCGAAGTGGCCACCGCCCAGAACGACGACAGCATGATCGAATAGCCGTTCAGCAGCATGCCGACGAACACCGGCAGGGGCGCCAACAGATAGGACCGCTTGGCGATGGACCACCAATCCACAACGGAATCGGCGTCGCGCAGGAGAGCGATGTTTCGTTTCACCGCCTCGAAATGCACCATCGCCAACAGCACGGCATAGAAGATCACTGCGGGCAGGAAAGCCGCCTTGGCAATTGTCAGGTAGGACGTCGCGGTAAACTCCGCCATGATGAAGGCCGCCGCACCCATCACCGGAGGCATCAACTGCCCTCCGGTCGAGGCGACCGCCTCGATGGCCCCGGCGGCTTCCTTGCGATAGCCGCTCTTGCGCATGAGCGGAATCGAGATCGGACCGGTGGTCAGCACATTCGCGACGGCGGTGCCGGAAATCATGCCCATCAGGCTCGAACCGACCACGGCCGCCTTCGCAGGTCCGCCACGCAAGCGGCCCGTCAGCCCCGTGGCGAAATCCATCAGCACCTGCCCGGCGCCCGTCTTCTCCAGGAGGGCGCCCAAAACCACCACGCCGGTGACGAAGGTGGCACTGACGCCGAGCGGCGTCCCGAAAATGCCGCCGCCGCCGAGGTAAAGCTGCGCGGTCACGCGTTTCAGGGAATAGCCTCGATGCGCCAAGCCATCGGGCAAATAGGCACCAAGCAGGCCGTAGGCGACGAAAATCGCCGCCAGGATCACGATCGGCCAGCCGACCGTCCGGCGGCACGCATCGAACAGGACCGCCATCAAGATGACGGCAAAGACGATCTCGAGGTCGGTGATCTCGCCCCATCGGTCATTGATGGCGTCGAAGTTCACGATGTGATGTCCGGTCACGATGACGCCCGCCGCGAGGACAACGAGAATCCAAAGCCTCTGCAGGGTGAGTGAGACACTGGCGCGCGCCTCCGTCTTCATGGAAGTCCGAAACGCGACAACATAGACCAGCGCGATGACCAGAAGCAGGTGACCGCTGCGCTGCAGGCCATCGGGGAAAACGCCGAAATAGGCGGTGAAGAGCGTCAGGCCGACCAGCAACGCGGACAGAATGCCGATGATCCAGCCAAAGAGCCGGTCTGGCAGCACGCTATGCATTGGCCGCCGCCTTGACATTGCCGGATGCGCTGTTGTTCAGGCGCTCGAAGTCAAGCCGATCCGAATAGCAGAACGTGTGCAATGCCAGCAGGGACGCTGCGTCGGCGGGCGAGACCACGCCCTTCACCAATCGAAACCCGCTGTCGGGTCCATAGCCGAAGGAGGCGGTCAGCCCTTGCTCGGCACCTTTGAAATAGGCGTCCCTCGACCCCAGCGTGCCGCAGAGGATGATCAACTCGGGCGCGAGAATTTTGGCCAGCGGGTCCAGCGCCTTGGCCAGATGCCCCCCGGCCTCGTGAAGGCGATCGGCGTTCGACGGGTCATCGACCGCTGCCAGAAGTGACCTGGCATAGACCGGCAGCTTCGAGCGATCGAACGTGTCGTGGTCCAGCTGCCCCAGCTTGGCGAGCAGGCCGAAACCCGTGGCGGATAGATTGAGGCAATCGTTCCGTCCGCAGGTGCAACGCAACGGCCGCTTCTCCGAGCGGAAATGGCCAATGCGACCCGCACCCCCGGATGCGCCGCGCACCACCCGGCTTTCGGAGACGGCACCGACGCCCGCAAAGGTCGCGACATGGGCCAGCGCGAACTCAGAGACGCCGCGCGCCGCACCGAACCGCATCTCGGACAGGGCAAGCGCATTGGCGATGTTCTCGATTTCCACTGGCAGGCCCGTGTTCCCGCGCACCTCCTCCCAGAACTGGCCGCCGTCGTTGTCCCACCCGAAGTATTCAGACCGGATGATCTCGTTCCTGTCAGGTGACGTATCGGCTGACAGGGCGACGCCGACACCAACGATGCGGTCAATGTCGATTCCAGTCTTCTTGATCAGGGCACATAGTGCGCCGGAGTAGAGTCGCGCGGTCTCGGCGGCGTCTTCGAAGGACGTGTTTTCGACTTCCTGACGGGCGATTGTCTGGCCATTTGCGTCGCAGATCGACACTTCGGAGAAATAGGCCGACACGGTGATGCCCGCTGCGAACACGCCCTTGGGAATGATCCGCAACCCGATGCGCGGCCGGCCAATTCTGCGCTGCTTGCCGATGTCCGCCACGGGCGGGTCAAACTCTTCGATGATCTCGGCGGCCAGCAGATCCCGCGCGATCCGTGTCAAGGCCATTTCGGAAAATCCGAAGCGCCGGACCAATTCGGCACGGGAGACCCCCGGTTCTGCCTGGATGCGGCTTAGCATAAGGCCCCGATGCGTACGGCGAAGACTGGCCGGGGTCGCGCTTGAGGAGCTTTTACTAACCATCTGTTAGTTTGTAATGACATTGCCTCGAATCTGTCAAACGCTTCCCGCTCAAAAGGGTTCCTCATGTTCTTGGAAGGGGGCCGGAATGCAGGATTGGCCGGCATCACGTTCACTCTCGGAAAGATATGCAGGCAGCGGCAACAATCCATCGATGATCGAGGCCACATCTTCCTGAGAAATAGGTGGAAAATGCGGAGGGATCGGAACGATCTTCGGCAATCGACGATCTGCCTTGGTTCCATCCACCCCACCGGATCCACGTCGCACATAGCGCGTCTCGTCGCCCTTGCGCGCCACGTAGTCCCAGTCAGCTGGATCGCCGGGTGTGGCCTTCAGGAACAGCCGGTCGGCCTGGCTGGCGCGGATCTGTCGGTCGATCTCATGCGGATCCCAGCCATCCAGAAGAATGGACTTGAGCCGTGCGAGCGTGTCCTCGTGGCCCGGATCGCCCGCAAGGTTCCGCAACTCGTCGCGGTCTGCCTCAAGATCGAACAACAGGTCGGGATGACCGTGGGTGTAGATCAGCTTGAACCGACCCTGGCGGACCATGCGGTACGGCACGCAAGGCCCGATGCCATAGTAGTCGGAAATCACCAGATCGCGAGCCGCGCCTCCCGTCAACGCCGGCACAAGGCTCTCGCCGTCGCACGGCAGCGCCACCTCGCCACCCCCAATGCCAACCAGCGTCGGCAGCAGATCGACCAGCGAGACGCACTCTTTCACCCGTCGCGGCGCATATCGCTGCGGTGCCGAAATCATCAACGGAACCCGCGCCGACCATTCATGGAAGCTTTGCTTGAACCACATGCCACGCTCGCCCAGCATCTCGCCGTGGTCGGCGCAGAAGATGATGACAGTGCTGTCGGTCTGACCGCTGGCGTCCAATGCCGCGAGGATTTCGCCCACCTTGTCGTCGATGAACGAGATCATGGCGTAATAGCCGTGCCGGGCGCGGCGAAGGTCATCTTCGGTCACTCGATGCCGGTGCCGCCCATGGGCAAAGAACAGCGCGCGAGACGCGTAGTCGAGGTCGTCGAAGGGCAGTGCACCGACCTTTGGCAGGTCGATCTCGTCGGGGTCGTAGCGGTCCCAGTACTGGCGATCAGCGACAAACGGCGTGTGCGGGCTGGTGAATGACGCGACTTGAAACCAAGGGCCCGCGCCAGCGGCACGTCGCGCCAGATCATACATCGACTGAACGGCGGAATGGGCGACTTCTTCGTCGAAGTCCTCTTGCAAGGTCCGTGCCGCGGGTCCGGCATCGACGACACCGTTCAATCCCGTGGCCGAAGGAACGAAGGCGGGGCCCGCCTGCCAGTCGGCCACCCATTCAAAACCCGACGGGTACACGTCCGTCACCGTGCGCTCGTTGAATCCGTGCAGTTGGTCCGGGCCGATGAAGTGCATCTTTCCCGACAGAACCGTGTGATAGCCAAGGTGGCGCAGATGATGTGCCAGCGTCGGCTGACTGGAGGCCAGTTCGCAGGCGTTGTCCCAGACCTTGATTGCGGGGACCAGCCGCCCCGACATCATCGAGGCGCGCGACGGCACGCAAACCGGATAGTTGCAATAGGCATTGTCGAAGATCACGCTTTCCGCCGCCAACCGGTCGAGGTTGGGCGTCTTGCAAACCGGGTTGCCATAGAATGACAACGCCTGCGGGGCCAGTTGGTCGGCCATGATCATAAGGATGTTCGGTTGATTGGTCATCAATGCGCCCTCACGCGCCGGCCCGGCGATCGACCGGGTGCTCGGTGGCATGGAACTGGACGGTCGCGGGGCCGTTCGACCCGCCGGCGCCCCCTGTGCTGTCCTTGACGCCGACAAGCGGCAAGCGGATCCTTGGGACGCTGACCGTGTTGACACGCAGCATGCCGCTTTCGGCTACAATGCGCTTCACAATGGCGGTGCGTTCGGAATGGAGGCAGGACGACAGGCCGAAGGCGATGTCGTTGGCGACACTTGCAGCCTTGCCCGCCGTGTCATGGGCGAGCGCCGACAGGATCGGGCCGAAGATCTCTTCGCGCTCGACGTGTTCATCCAAGGCGCTGGCGGACGTGTCATCGCAAGTCGCCAAGAATTCGTGCGGGGCGGCGGGGTTGCGAATTTCAATTGGCATGGGTGCTTTCCAGACTGTTCTGATGTCGTGTCTCGGAGGCCTCGGCGCGGATCATTGCAGCGGCTTTTTCGGCGATCATGTAGGTGGGCGCATTCGTGTTGGCCGAAGTGATCCTTGGCATGACGGAGGCATCGACGACGCGCAGCCCGTCGACGCCGTTCACCCGCAACTCGGGGTCCACGACGGCGCGCGTGTCCGATCCCATGCGGCAGGTGCCAACCAGATGATAGACCGTTCCCGCCATTTGTCGCACGGCCTGAAGCACTTCGGCATCGCTCTGATGCTCGGCACCCGGAACGACCTCGCGCCGCCACCGCCGACGAAACTCGGGCCGCCTATAAAGCTCGCGCACCAGACGCATGCCCTCGACGATTACCTTCTGATCCTTCTCGGCTGAAAGATAATTGGTGCGAATGCGCGGATCAGCGAAAGGATCGGTCGTCGCGATCTGGACCGAGCCGCGACTCTCCGGGTGGCACTGCCAGAACGAGGTTGTGAAGCCGGAGTAGCGATGCAAGGGCATTCCCGGTTTGTCGACCGACAGCGGCATGACGAACAATTGCAGATCCGGTCGCCCGCTTTCAGCGAATTTGGTGCAGGCAGCCCCGCCAACCTGCCCTGCGCCAACGGTCAGGGGGCCGCGCGCATGCAGCAGCCACTCCAGGCCCATTCTGGCCAGGGTGAACGGGTTGCGCATGTGATCGTTGAGCGATGCACCGCGCTCGCCCAGTTCCACAATCGTGCGCATCTGCAAATGGTCTTGCAGGTTCTCACCGACCTCCGGCGCATCCTGGCGCACGAAAATGCCGTGTTCGCGCAACAGATCGGCTGGCCCGATCCCGGACAATTGCAGCAGCTGCGGCGACTGGACAGACCCGCCGCAAAGGATCACTTCGCAGTCGGCATGGACCTCTCGTGCCGCACCGTCCCTGACATACCGCACGCCCGTGGCGCGTGACCTGTCAAAGATGATCGACGTCACATGGGCATTTGTTTCCAGCGTGAGGTTCGGTCGCTTCAAGGCCGGATGGAGATAGGCCGTCGCCGCACTGTCGCGCCATCTCCCGCGCAGGGTCAGTTGGTATGTTCCTACGCCATGAGCGCTTTCGCCGTTGAAGTCGTCGTTCCGTGGCAGCCCATGGGCCAAGGCCGCCTGCAGCCAGTCGCTGCAGGCTGGATTGTCATTGCGCAGGTCCGAGACCTGCAAGGGACCGTGCGCGCCGCGCAATTGCGACGGCGGCCCGGCATAGGTCTCAACCGCCCTGAAGTGCGGCAACACGTTCTGGAACGACCACCCGTCCGCTCCAAGAGCCTCCCAGTCATCGAAGTCCGCGTGCTGTCCGCGGATATAGATCAACCCGTTGATCGAGCTTGACCCGCCAACAACCCGTCCACGCGGACATTCCGCCCGTCGCCCAGCGATTCCCGGGTCGGGCTCGCCGAGATACAGGTGCGAAACGCGTTTGTCGTAGATCGACTTGTAATAGCCAACAGGAAGCTTCAGCCAGAAACCGCGGTCTGCCTCGCCACCTTCAAGGACAAGAATGCGCGCTGCTTCATCTTCGGACAGGCGGGCGGCAAGCGTCGACCCTGCCGTTCCCGATCCGATGATGATGTAATCAAAGCCAGTCACGCGGGCCATCCGCAAGAGTTCTGTCGGCAGGACTAATCGGACGGCGCTGGTCACGCAACAAAAATTCTATATATAGGTTTTTAGAACTTGTTTGAACGACCGCGCACATGACAGATGCCCTTCGGCAAAGCCGATCTCCGCTCTACCTCCAGATCGCCGAGATCCTGCGACAGAACCTGGACCGTGGCGTCTGGACGCCAGGCGAACTCTTGCCAACGATTTCCGAGCTTTCGGCGGAGTACTCGGTCGCCAAGATCACGGTGCGGCAAGCTGTGAAGATCCTGGAAGAAGAGGGCTTGCTGGACTCGCGACGCGGGCGCGGAACAACGGTCTTGACGCCGCCGCCGGCACGGGACCGGTTGCATCTGGGCACGCGCCTGTCCACGCTTGTCGACCTTTACCGCGGGGACAGACCCGCGCTTGATCTGCTGGAAGATCGCGACGCCGAAGTGCCGGGCGAGCCGTTGATTGGCGAGCTGTCGGACAACGGCTATCATCTCTTGCGGCGCACCCATTCGCGCGACGGCGAAACCTATTGCGTCATCTCGATCTACTTCGACAAAGACCTGTTTGCCCGCCACGAAGCCGAATTCAGGACCCAGCTTGCCTTGCCTGTGCTTGTCGATTCCGACGATATCGACGTGGCACGGGCCCGCCAGTCCCTGACGATTGGAAAGTGCGACTACAAGCTGGCTGTCTTGCTGAACCTTGCGGTTGGCGATCCGGTGGTCGAGGTCCGGCGCGTCATCTGCGATCGCCATGATCGGGTGCTCTATTTTGCAGACGTCACCTACCGGAGCGACTTCGTCCGCCTGGAGATGGACCTTCTCGCATGATCGACATTGCCCGCATCCAGGCTTGGGCCTTCCGCTGTCCCACGAAAAAGCCGGTCGCCACGTCGTTCGGCGTAATGCATGATCGACCGGCGGTGCTGGTCCGGGTCGAAGACCGCGACGGTGCATTTGGCTGGGGAGAGATCTGGGCAAACTGGCCCGCCGCCGGGGCCGAGCATCGCGTACGGCTCCTCGAAATGGACTTGGCACACCTGGTCCTTGATACCGAGGCAGCGTCGCCAGCGGAGTTTTTCCGCAAGCTTGACACCCTGTCTCGAATCCGCGCCGTGCAGTGCGGTGAAGTCGGACCGTTCGCCCAAGTGATCGCCGGGCTTGATGTCGCGCTTTGGGACATGGCCGCACGTCGCAGGGACCTACCGCTCAGACGCCTGATCCGCGCGGCCGCGCCGAACAGTGTGCCAGCCTATGCGAGCGGCATCCAGATTGCGGCGGCGAGTGGCCTGGTGCCGCACGCGCGGACCGATGGACACCATAGGTTCAAGCTGAAGGTCGGCTTCGATCTGGAGGCCGAGATCGCCGCCGTTTGCGACATCCAGGCAGGGTTGGCGGAGCACGAGTTGATCGCTTGCGATGCCAACCAGGCTTGGTCGCTGGAACAGTCCCGGCAATTCGTGACCGGCGTCGCGGCGGTCCCACTGCACTGGCTGGAGGAGCCGCTGCCTGTCTTCGCCGACGCCACCCAATGGCAAGCTCTCGCGGACCATTCCACGATTCCGCTGGCGGGCGGAGAGAACATCATCGGGGACGCGGACTTCGATCACGCCATCAAGTCGGGTCATCTGTCCGTCATCCAACCCGACATGACGAAATGGGGAGGTGTCTCCGGCTGTCTCGCAGTGGCACGGAACGCGCTTGCCAATGGCCGCCGTTATTTCCCGCACTTCCTTGGCGCAGGCATCGGCATGGCCGCGTCCGCCGAACTGCTGGCCGGCGTGGGCGGAGACGGACTGCTGGAGGTCGATGTCAACGACAACCCGTTGAGGTCGATGTTCTTTGACGGCGGCGAACCCGTGTCGGGCGGCATGTGGAGATGTTCCGACGGGCCGGGGCTGGGGATTGACGACATCCCGGACGGTCTGGAACAACTCCAGACGCTTTACACCGAAATCAGCTAGCGTCTTGTCAAGGTGATCTTGACGGATGTCGACAGCGAATCAAAACGGCGTGTTTCGGCGGCAATCCGCGCTTTTGAGCGACGACTTGACCGCGTCGGTCTGGTGATCACGGCGTGCGAGCGCGTGCGGCGTTGTCGAGAGGCCGCCCGGCCTTTCGTTTTCCGCCATTGGTTCGGCCCTGTTAGCCCTTCGTGGTGGCGTCGACGACGTCGTTCCAGTCGGCGTTCTCTTGCGGTCGGCGTCTCCGGACCTTGACGTGGGGCGAGATTTCCAGCCTTTCGCGCAGGGTCTCGGCCTGGCGCTCTCCGGCCTCGTCGTGGTCCTGCGCGAGGACGACGGTCCTGACGTTGGGAAGGAGACTTGCGGCGAGGCCGATCTGTTCGCGCTGGCTTCGCGAGGGCGCCCCGGCGCAGCGGAATTCGCCGGTGGAGAAGGTCGAGGTCTCGGAGCGCGCGAAGGCCAAGGCAGACACGAAGCTCACCCCCGACTGACGGCCGGTCCACAGCTTCAAGACCCTTTTCGCCGACCTCGGTACGCTGACGCTGAACCACGCCTCCATTCCTGAACGACCCGACAGCCGGTTCCTGCTGGCCTCGGAGCCGGCCGAACTGCAGGCCAGGGCGTTCGAGCTGCTGGGAATGGACGCAGATCGCGATACTTACATAAGCGTGACAGCCTGATTCCGGCCGAAACCCCAGTCACGCATGGCCGAAAACGTCTTCTCGGTTCATGAAGTTCCCTTGGAAAAGTCCAGCGAACAAATCATGCGATGCGACCGGGAAGAGACGGAGGAGTGCAGAACAGCAAGCCCCCTGCCCCGCCAGACCAAGATCAGATGAACAGCTTGATGGCATCCTGAACGACCGCGCTCAATTCACGTTGCCGAAGAACCCGGTTGTCGACATTCCAGACCTCTGCGCCTTCAAAACGCGCCGCAGCGACAGGACCGTCTTTCTGAAAGCCCTCATAACCGTCGCCATCACAGAATCGACGCTCCAGTATATCAATCGCCGCCTTGACGGATTCGGCGTGCGTGTCAGCCAACGCGGCGGCGAATGCAGAACTCGAGGCCTCCGGTCCACCCTTGTAGTGCTCAAGGCAATAGCAGAGGTCGTGCACGTTCTTGAGTTCGGCCCGGTGATCGAAGGCGAAGGCCTTGAGGCAGGTGAAACTGACAATGTCTGCATGCCGGATGGTCTCGGTCGTGACGCCGCCGCCGTCCAGCAGTTCGGCCGTAATGTCAGCGGTCTCGTGGTGATCCAGAACCATCGCCGAATGCGGGATGTGGATTGCTGAGACCGCGCCTTCCGAGGGCAATTCCTGAAGCGCCCCGCCCTTCTCGTCTCCCGCGTCGGCCAGAAACTCCCGGATCAGCACCGTGCGGTCGACCAATTCCCGTTGCCAGCGCCATGACAGCCTTTCACCCTTTTCGTTTCCGACCGCGCAAGGCCGATGGCCCTTATGTTCTCCTCAAGGGTTTGGATAAGCTCCCGTATCAGCAAGCAGTTGCATGTCGACGACGACATCGACATCGGCGGTCCCCGCGTGCGCAGGCACCGCCGGAGGGCGTTCCTTGATGAGGTAGCGTGGAGTCAGGCCGCCCACGAGAAAGATGGAGTCGCGCCATGGCCCCAAATGGCGGACCAGCGTGACAAGCACGCGCTCACAGGCATCGGTGACAGCATGATCGTAGCCTTGAATGGCCGTCGGTTTCTTCATTGCCACACCAGTTCTCGAGACCGTAGATGCTCCGCCATTTCTCTTGAGCGGCCATGATCTTCCAGCAGGTCGAGATAGACTTGCAGGGGCGAGGCCAGCAAACGTTTTGCCTCTGCGGGTTTCCTGTGACGGTGCTTGGCGGGCCTGCCGTCAATCACGACCAGGTTTGCACCTTCGGAAACCTCTCGGGCACCTAAAATTGAGATGAGCCAATCGTGTGTCCGCTTCCCAAAGGCCCGCACCGTCAGGTCGAATACACTTGAAAGAAATGGTGCGTAGGACTGAGCGGCGAACTGCCCGGTAATCTCCAGGTCGAAATCATCGTGGCAATTCTCGCGCTCGATCACGCGCGCCATGTCCTCGGGTTTCATCCGCGGAACGTAATATCGGCTCCGCTTCTTTGCACGGCCTGCCAGAATGCTGTCACGCCAGGCATCCAAAAGATCATCCGGCCGAATCAGCCTGCGCCGTTTCGCTGGTCCCGCCCCTCTCACGTCAAGCCAATCTCGACGCTCAAGATCCGTGAGAGTTTCAGAAACGGTCGCCGGAGACACATCGGCACGGTCGGCGATTTCCGAACCGGTCACCCATCCGCCTGGACGATTGAACAAGGCGTGCAAGACCTGTGCACGAGTACCGTTGAAAACACGCACTTCCCGACGTTTGGCGCGCTTGGGTCTTGGCCTCTCGATCAGCACAAACGTCTCATCGACGCTCAAGAAGAGCGACCCGCTCAGGTCGTGATATGCGACCTTTTCTTCTTGGAGGAATTCGCGGGCACCTTCCGAAACCGATCTCGCGAGGATCATCGGAACATATCGCCGGTTGGGAACATCCAGCTCCTGCAGGTAGCGCTTTAGCTGCCAGACGATCTCTCGCGCATCTCGTGGAAACACATCGCCTCGGGCATCGACCACGAAGGCAATTTCACGATCCGCCAAGACCGCATTCAGAATCGCATCGGGGCGCCAACGGCCGCCGATCCCTTCTTCCCAGGAGACTTCGCCTAGGTGCGCATCGGGAATCGCCGCAAGCCTGCCACGCAGGCTTTCCACAAGTTCCAGCTCCATATTCGCTATTTCTTTCATATTCACTGCGCAGCAGATTTAGCCGTTTCTCTCTCATCTTCAGCAAAATATTAATATTCACTGTTCAGCAAACTTGTGTACATCGATGGACCAAACGCGACGGCCCTGCCTGTCTTGCAGCAAGCTTGATGATGCCCCAATCTTGCGGCCTGCCCGCTCAATCGGCCATGGAAGCTGCACTCGAAATGCAGATCCCGTGCTCCGGCTGTTTGGAGAATACTGCGCAGATACCGGCCCGGAGACGCTGCCTCGCCGGCGCAATGCTTGTCGAAGGTCAGAATCAGCGCTGCCGTCCCGATTTGAGGCCCAAACGGATCCTGTGCGAGGTTCCACGCGTGCTATGAGACGCCGATCATCGGCCTGCGCTGCCCGGAAACCCGGTCAGGATGGGATCGATTTCGGGGGGCGAAATGACACTCCAAGCGTTCGGGTTCAGCGCTCTGGCCACCTGCATTCGCATGTGAGGAGGATGTGGTTCCATCCAACGAGAGCACCGCCTATCAGTCCGACAGGGGAGTCGCTCTCAGGCGCAAACAGGAACCGGTCTTCTGCAGGATGCCATACGTCAGGCTTGGCGACCCACACACAATTCATCGCCGCCAGAATTTCATTGTCGCTCTGATGGCCGACGCCGCGGCGTGCAGCCTTGTCATCCATCCAGCATTTTCCGGTGCAGGATCCGAAAGGGATGATCTGGTCGATCCAGTTCAGCTTGGGGTGTTTGAACGAACGATTGCCGTTTAGGCTGGACATCTCTTCCAGAAGGAATTCAACGATGCGGGCCGGTTCGGCTTGCATGTTTTCCGGCAAATGATCCACGGTGCTGCGCATGTTCTTCTGATTGACCCTACAGGTCAAAACCAGTGATGGCACTGGCAAGTTCTTATTTAATGTATTATATAATACGCAAAGTATCACGATTACGCGTATTTTATAAGGCATACCATGAAATCGCAAGCAACCAGCACACTCCCTCGCGCGGCGCGTCTTGCCCTCGCCAAGTTGGGCGAGGACATTTCGATTGCGCGCAAAAAACGCCGTATCTCGACGGTGTCGATGGCTGAGCGCGCCTTTGTGAGCCGAAGCACCTATTCGAAGATCGAAAAGGGTGATCCGACCGTCTCAATCGGTGCCTATGTCACGGTCCTGGCCATCCTGGGTCTTGCTGAGGGTGTCGGCAATCTGGCCGACCGCAAAGCTGACCAGTTGGGCCTGGACATGGATGAAGAGCGGTTGCCGCAACGCATTGTGCCACGCAAACGTAGGCGGAACACGTCGTGAGCGATACGTTGGAAGTCCATGTGGAACATGGTGTCCAGACCCGCCTCGTTGGAAAATGCCGATATGTCGCCAAGGCGCGTGGACAAAGCTCGGTATTTGAATATGACGCAGCCTGGCTCGAATTCGAAGAGGCTTACGCGCTTGACCCTGCCAATCTCCCGCTCGGTGACGGTCCGGTCTATACGAGCTCAGCAAAATCGGCTTTGCCAGGAGCGCTCCGTGACACCGCGCCCGACCGGTGGGGCCAGCAACTCGTTCGCCGCGCATTTCGAAAATCCGGCGAAGCCCGAACCCTGTCTGAAATCGATTATTTGCTCGCAATCAATGACGAAACGCGCATTGGTGCGCTGAGGTATCGAAAGGAGGGTGAAGCGGGGTTTGATCATGATATTGGCCGATATCGCGTACCGCCGCTCATCCAATTGCCCGCACTCTTGAACGCAGCCGACGCGGTACATGGAAACACAGAATCCGCGGATGATCTGAAGCTGTTGTTGAATGAAGGCTCGCCTCTCGGGGGCGCACGCCCGAAGTCAGCAGTTGTTGACAAGGATGGAACGCTGGCGATCGCCAAATTTCCCAAACCGGATGATGATCGCAGCATTCCACATGGTGAGATTTTAGCCCTTAGCCTTGCAGAGCGTGCGGGATTGAATGCAGCTCACGGCCGCCTTGAGAAGGTCGCTGGCCGGCCTGTTGCTTTGATCCGGCGGTTTGATCGCCATGGCGAGCGCCGGATGCCGTTCTTGTCAGCGATGAGCTTGCTCGGGCTCAATGACGGGGACTCGGCGACATATACCGATATTGCCGAGTGCATCAGGATGTATTCCAGCGTCCCGCTGGAGGACTTGCAGGAGCTCTGGAGGCGGCTCGTGTTCAGCATCATGATCGGCAATCTCGATGATCACCTGCGCAATCACGGGTTTCTTTACGACGGGGACGGAAAGTGGCGCCTTTCACCGGCATATGATCTCAATCCGGTACCTATTGAAGAGAAAGCGCGCGAGTTGACAACCTGGGTGTCTGAGGAGGGCCCGGAAGCTGATATCGGCCTCGCTATGAACGCAGCGCCGTTCTTCGGGCTGAAAAGCGACGACGCGACGCGCATTCTAGGTGATGTAGCTGCCGCACTTGAGGGATGGCGCGATCTTGCCCGCCGATTGGGGATGAGCGCTGCAGATATTGGCGTCTATTCGACCAGCATCTCCAAGGCCTGACGCTTGGCGCGTTCTTGGTTCCCGGCAAATCCCAAGTCATAGTCATGGTGCCGTTATCCGTGGCGTTGGCTCTGCCGGCAAAGGGTGTGAAGGGACCGGCATCGCCGGTTCCTCTCACTGACCCAGGACAGACCGGACTATGCGGTCCGTCTTGAGGACGCGGCCTTGCTGAAGGCGTGCGTAGGTCGGTTATCATTTGCAGGCTTTAAGGCATCTTTCGAGACCGAGAATTCGACACTCAATATGTAAGGGAGTCGCAGCGACAACTGGGAAGCACCAAGTTCGAGCAGTGGGATCCAAGTATGAAATCAGGCGGGAACGACAAAATGGCGGCGTAGGCGCCCCACACTTTTGCGGTGTTATCTCGAGTAGATTCTTATCTCGGACAATTTTGATCCCGCCCTGCACTTCAAGGCGAATTTGACGGTGGCAGGTGCTGGGAGTGATCGCCGGGCTCGGATTGCGCTCTTCAGGCTTCGCTCAATCGACCGGATTGAATGCATGATCGAACTGTTCCCGGTACTCTTCGAGCTTCTTGCGGAACTCCGCCTCGGTTGCTCGGCCTGATTTCGCGTGCGGTGAGTCATCGGACACCGCGCTGTAGGGGAAGTCGTCGAGCCTTTGCATGCTCGGGCGACTTGCCATCCGATCCCACCATGCGCGGGTCCTGGGATAGGGCTCCATCCAGAAATCCAGAAAGCGCACCATCTCCAATACCTTGATGAAGGGTGCCAAATTGGTCTCGGCCAGTGTGAACTGGTCGCCCATCAGATAAGGCCGATCATCCGAAAGAGCGTGTTCCATAAATTTGAAGACCATTTCGAACGAACCGATTGCACGCATTACATAGGGTGACTCCACGCCTTCAAGCACGACCGACTTTTGGCGATAGAGGCGGTCAATGCTGGGGATCACTTGCCAGCGTTCCTCCATCTTCTCCCGCGGCACGGTCAAACGAAACTTGGTGACGAAATTGACTACAGCCGTGGCTTCAAAGGCGCGTTCATCGAACAGCTTGATCCATTCGTTCATCCGATATTGTTCGGACAGCTCCTTTGGTTTCAAAGATGGTTCCGGGTAGAGATCGTCAATGTACTTGCAGATCAGCGAGGACTCGCGGATAGGCACGCCATCGTGAACGAGCGTCGGTACAACCCCTTGCGGGTTGATTTTCAAATACTCGGGTTTGAACTGATCGCGATTCATCAGGATCATTTTGTGCGGCGTCCAATCGGTGATGCCCTTTTCAGCGAGCGTCACCACCACACGATTCGAACATACCGAGTCCGTTTCCTCCAAGTAGTACAGATCTAAAGCCAAGGTAGCCTCCTTTTCGAAAAGACTTCAGCCGGCAACCACATCTTGATCAGCCATCGAGACATGAGCCGGTCCGCCGGTGAACCGCAATGACGCCGCAAATGCCATCTTCAACAGGATGCGTCCGGGCCCTGATGCCTGCAGCACCGCGCCAAATGCTTTGACGATCAGGACGACTCGGCCTGCAACCTGAACCGGCAGCCCAAATGCTCCATCCGTCGAATGCCAAAGGTTGTCGGAAACGCGTGTCCTGGACACTTCGCCGCCGATGGGCGCAAGGACGCATCCACCCGTTGCGAGACAGACGAGAACCATGGGTCGGCCGAATTCTCGCAAGATGGCATGCCCGATCAGTCCGAAGGCAAGCCAGCCCAGCGCAAGCTGCGTTGCCGAGACCTCGAAGAAGAAGGTTCCCTGTTCGAGGATCAACCGCAACCAGACAGCGGTCAACCCGAGAAAGGCAATCGCCGGCCCGAGGTTGAAAGCCCGCCTCCCAATCGTCTCACCACGGTCTCTGACAAGAGAGAGCACAATTCCGGCTGCCAAGACGATGGCCAGAAACCACGCATCATCTATGACGTCAAACGCGGCGGTCCAGATCGCAACCGCCGCTATGGCGGCAGCCAAGGCACCTGAGACAAGAGTCAACACCCCATTGAACGTCCGCGAGGCACCCGTGGCTGATCCTGACCCTTTCATCAGTCAGCATCGAAACCGGCGAGTTCGGGACTGTCGCCGGAGTACCGGTACGCCCGGAATATCAGGTTGGAGGGATCGCGCGCACCGGGAAGATGTGTGCAAAAATCCGAGTTGATGAAATCCCAGACAATCTCCAGGCTTTCCCGGTGGACCTCGAAAATCCGGCCGTTCACCGACTCACAAACCAATGTGTTTCCGTTGGGCAGGCGTTGAACGCTGCCCATGACGTGGCTGTAGAAGTTCCAGGGAATGCCCGCTTCCCACCGCCAGACTTCATCACCGGTTTCCGCATCCAGCTCAATGACAGCGGAACGCTGCGGCTTGGGCTTGTCGTAGGAGCCGTTGGCGAAAAACAGGATCCGGTTGCCGTCAAGAACTGGCTGCGGATCATGCGGGCGCCCCCATTTTTCGTCGCGTTTTTCCCAGATGAGACGACTTTCCATCCGCGACAGGACCGCCATCGTGTCGAGGTTGCGGAAACTGATCATGAAATTGCCATCTGGCAACGGACAGACCGTGTTGGCATGGCCAAATTCGCCCCGATCAATGCCATCTGCGATCGGGTATTTCTCGGGGTCGAGCGAGGCGGTTGACCATTCCCAAACAGTCTCGCCTTCCGGCGAGATGATGCGAAAATAGTCTTCGTATATCTTGCCCTCGACCTCTGTGCCGGGGACTCCGCCAGGAATTCGCGCGGCGAATTCATCCGGCAGTGCCCGCCAGCCGATATAGATCGTGTTGCCGTCGTCCAATCGGCGAAAATCGTGGTGCTGGGCATCATCCGTGTATTCCCACAGGATCTCCCCATCCCAAGACATCTCGATAATGCGGCCACCGCGTGCCGTCGTCAGAGGACATTCGCTGGGAATCATCACCGATGTCAGAAGCCGTCCTCCGGGCAACAGATATGCAAGACCGCCCATCGGGCCAGGCAGGTCCCAGTGATGAACTTCCTCGCCGCGAATGTTCACGAGCCTCACTTTGTTGCCACGGAGTGTGCCGAAAATCGTAAAGCCGCCCCAGCTCAGCTCGGCGTTGTGCGTGAGAAGCCCCAGCTTCTGAAACTCCATTCTTGTCCTCCCTCAGCGCCCCTTCCACGCCTTATTCAAATCAGAATACTCATTCTGTTTGACATTGCAAGACGGAATCTGCATTCTCGCTCTCGATCAGTTTCGAAGGCCTGAAATGAGTGAAATCGCACGATTTTCCGATGATGAGCATGTTCCTGGCGTCAGGCCTGCGGGACAAGAGCGCAGCCGCGCTCTACAAGACAAATTTGTCGTTGCCGCGCGCCAGATGCTTTTGAGAACGAATATGAAGGACCTGCCGATTCCCGTTTTGGCGAAGGCGGCCGGATCGTCGGTTGGCGGGTTCTACTCCCGCTTCGAAAGCAAGGATGCCCTGTTTGAACTCATGCGCACGCAGATGTTCACGGAACATCTGAAGATTCACGACGAATATCTCGACCCGGACACCTTCGAAGGGGAATCCCATCTGGTCGTAAGTGCCACCTTTGTCGACCTTATGCTGCGCATTTTTTCCGGCCCTTGGCGCGGGGTCTTGCGCGAAACATTCACGCGAGTCTTGGATAACCCGGACACGTGGGCACCAATGCAAAGGCGGTTCGAGTATCTCCGCGACAGGATCATTCCGCTTTACAAGAACCGGGTAGAAAACCGTGATGGGCTGGAGGAGCGGGTCGCGATAGCATTGCAATTTCTCCTCTCGGTGTTCGACAACGAAATGATGAACCCCAATCTCGAATTCCGCATTGGAGATCCTCGGTTCCGCTTCTATCTCGTTCAGTCCTTCGACAACCTGGTTGTTGGGGACTTTGCCATGCCACCCGCCAGGCGTGGGGGTGCGGCGCCAAATGATGCTCACTGACGGGTCCGACAACCGCTCTTGAACCCAAGAGAATGGCCCGTCGTTTGACATGGACCGTTTCACACGCCGGCAGAGTCGCATGAGGGAAACGGATCGCCGCACAAGGTCTGGCCCGCGAAAGCAGCGACATTCCTTATTGCGGCTCGATCTCAGCCGATCCAGCGCCGCCAGCCACCGATGAAGCCCTTAAGGTTCAATCACGTTGAACCAGAGATCAAAGGTATCGTGCATCTCCAGATAGGACCTGAACACGTCAACTTCCCCCGTCAGCTCAACGGACCCGTCCTTGATCGCATCATCAAGCGAAAGGCGCCCGTATGCGATGTCATTCAGCGACATGCGTGCCAACGAAACGCTCAGATCTGCCGCAACGCTTCTGGTGTTCAGCCGATGGTTCTCAACCTGATTGTTGACCGTGACCGCCACCCTGTCGCCCGTGTCCGTAAGCGCGTAGTTGATCGTCAATGACACACCTTTTGCCTTTTCCGGATCCAGCTTGACGGCAAGCAGGTTGAAGAAGTCCCGCAACGGCATGGCGCGGGCGATGTCTTCGTTGACGCCCCCGACACCCTGACGCGGTTCTTTCCCTTCGCGCAACTCTTGCGCGCCGCAAAGATAGATGTTCCGCCACAGCACGGATTCCGCTTGAAATCCAAGCTGCTCATAAGCTGACGCGAGCATGTTCCGGCCTGTCTGATTGGTCGGGTCCGAAAATACAAGGTGGTTGAGAATGGTGGCGACCCAGCGGTAGTCGCCCGCCTCGAATGCAGCCCAGGCGGCATCAAGAACGGCATCCGCCCCACCCATGGCGCTGACGTATCGCTTCCCTTCTTCAACCGGCGTATGCGGGTTCAGAGAGGCCGGGTTCCCATCAAAATAGCCATAGTACTTCTGATATGTGGCTTTCGTGTTGTGGTTGAGCGTCCCGTAATACTCTCTGACCGAGAAAGACCGCTTCATGAATTCTGGCTCTTGGACCTCTTCGGCAATCTCTCGCGGCGTGCAGCCGGCATTGGCCAGTCGCAAGGTCTGATCATGAATGTACCGATAAATGTCCCGCTGTTCTTCCATGAAAGCCCGGATATTGGCGTTGTCCCATTCCGGCCAGCAATGGCTGCCGAAGCAGATCTCCGCCTTGTCGCCGAACAATTCGATGGCTTCGTCGATGCATAGTGACCACAGAAGCGGATCACGAACCTCCGCTCCGCGGAGCGTCAGAATGTTGTGCATCGTCCGGCAGGTCACTTCGGCCATGCACAACGCTTTGTGTTGCGGAAGAAAGAACGTGAATTCTGCCGGAGCCTCGGTGCCCGACGCCATCTGAAAGACGAACTCGACGCCGTCGATGGTCATTCTTTCCCCGGTCTCCGAAATCTCTTTCGTTGGCAGGACAAAGCTTCTGTTGCCGCGGGCGTTGCCCTTGCCAATGCCCGCATCGAGATAGCCTGCGGGACCAGGCGGGACGATCAGTCCGAACTGGTACATCGCGCGTCGCGCCATCTGATTGCCGGCCAGCACCGCCTCGCTCACCGCAAACTTTGTGAATCCCTCTGGAACAATGACCGGAATGTTGCCGTCGGAAATCAGCTCATCTGTCAGTACGCCGCGCGTTCCTCCGAAATGATCGGCATGGGTATGCGTGATCAGAACCGCACTGATCGGGCGTTTGCCAAGGTGTTGGTTGGCCAACGCCAACGCCGCCCGCGCTGTTTCGATGCAAATCAAGCAATCGACGATGATCCATCCGGTGTCGCCACGAATTATCGTCATCAGGGCGATGTCATAGCCGCGCACTTGATATATGCCGTCGGTGACTTCGAACAGCCCGTGGTTGGCGTTCAATTGAGCTTGCCGCCACAGGGACGGGTTGGCCGTTTCCGGGGCAGGCGCGTCCAGAAAGTCAAAATTGCTCGAGTCCCAGGCCGCTCGGCCCTCAGCTGTCAGGATTGGGCCCTCAATCGACGCGATCCACCCGCGACGCGCCTTTTCGAAGTCGGTCCGGTCCGACAATGGCAGGGACTGCGCAACGGCGGCATTTGACGCACGCGTTGCATCGGTGGCAGTGCCGGGATCCGGCAAAGGATAGGACTTGGCCATTTGTCTCTCGATTCTTCAATTTAGGGACCGCATTCAGCTTGCCTTGTCGTGACCCCATTCGGACTCGCGGATCCACTTGAGGAATGCCGTGTCGAACTGTGGTCGAGAACTGATGCGTTCGTACCAGGCCGTGATATTGGGGTAGACAGAGAAATCGAACCCACCGATGGTCAATGTCGTATAGGTCGGCCCCCACGAGATATCGGCCAGCGAGTACGTGTTTCCGACAATCCAGTCAGACGTCTCAAGGTTCTTTTCCATCTTTGCAAAGACGCCGTCCATCAGCTCCTTGGCGGCGGCTGCGTCTTCTTCCGTCAGGCTGGACCCGGGGGCACCGTGCTTGGCATGAAATGCCTTCAGTTCCGGGTCCTTCTGCAAGCTTTGGTAGCGCGCGTATTCGTCCGGATCCTTTTTGAGAATCTTGGCCACGCGATGGTAGTACTGAAGCGTCTTGATGCCTGGAAGGTGGATATCGCCCGAAGTCTTGAGCCACCAGTCGATCTCGGCCTGTTCATCATCTGGCACATCGCGGAACCCGGGTTCTGGAAACTTCTCTTCAAGATGGGCCAGGATGTCATTGGACTCCGTGATGACGACCCCGTCATGGACCAGAGCAGGCACCAGCCCTTTCGGATTTATCGCAAAGTACTCTTCTGTGACGTTCTCTTTCTTCTTCAGATTGATGTGATGGCTGGTCCATGGCAGCTGTTTTTCCTCGAGCAGCAAACGCACGCGAGCCGAACAATTCGACCTGTCAGAGTGATAGAGATGCAGCCCCTCCAGGTTTTTCGCGATGCTGCTGCTGGTCTCGACAATTGGCATTTTCTCCTCCTTGAGCTTTGACTACGGTTCAAACAGGACGGAACAAGCCAAGACACGTTGCTCGAGCCCCTCTGAATGTCTTGGCAACATCGATCGTTGCCCTGCGAACCCGCTAGGCGTCTCCCAAAATGAAATCTGAACCGCGATCTGCGATCATCATGGTCGGCGCGTTGGTGTTCCCGGAGACAAGCACGGGCATGATGGAGCAGTCGGCGACACGCAGGCCTTCGACCCCGTTCACGCGGAGCTCACAATCCACAACTGCATCTTGGTCCGATCCCATCCGGCAGGTTCCCGAGGGGTGGTAAATCGTGCGGGCCTGGCTTCGGATCGCATCGTCAAATGTGTTCGAGCCCCTGCCGATGTTGATGCCGGGGGACGGCCAGATCGGATCGCCGAGAATGTCTGCCAACTCGGGCTGCGCGCAAATCTCGCGCGACAACCGAATGCCGCGGCGCAGGGTATCGAGGTCTTCTTCCGTCTGAAGCACATTGGCTTCGAACCTCGAGTGATCCTCAGGATTCGTCGATGAAAGCAGAAGTCGCCCGCGTGATCTGGGCCGCATCGTCATGGGATGCACGTGGAAAGAATGGCAGGACAGAGGCCCTTCACCTGGTGCCCCCGGTGCGAACGGTGCAAAATTCATCTGAACATCCGGCCGTCCCAGGCCGAGGGTGTCAACGCAGGCGCCAGCCGTCAAAAGGTTCGACGTCAGCAATCCACGCCCCAACATGAAATACTCGATGCCGTTCTTCAGTGCCCGCAAACCCTTGTCGGCCCCGTAGTAGCCGTTGCTGGTCTTGGTCTTGTAGGTGACCGGCGTGCCGACATGGTCCTGGTAATTCGCGCCAACCTCGGGCGCGTCCTGCACCTGATCGATCCCATGGCGCAAAAGCTCCACCGCCGGCCCCACGCCGGATAGCATCAAGAGCTTGGGGCTGTGGAAGGACCCCGCAGTCAGGATGATCTCTTTCCGGGCCCGCAGGAGTTTCGGCACCCCGGATCGAGTCGCTTCCAATGCAATCGCGCGGCGGCCTTCAAATCGGAATTTGCGCGCAACGGTATCGGTCAAGAGCGTCAAACGCTCATTGTCGATCACTGGTTTCAGGAAACACCGCGCGGCAGACTGGCGCTTGCCCGCATGCGCTGTTGCCTGATACCAGCCTGCACCGTCCTGCGTCTCGCCGTTGAAGTCGTCGCTCCAGGCGATCCCGGCAGACATCGCCGCGCTCAAGGCTATCTTGTTCAGCGGATGCTTGAATTCGGGGCTTGAAACGACCAGTGGTCCGTCCTGTCCATGCAAGGGACCGCCGAACTGCATGTTCTTTTCCTGGCGTACGAAGGATGGCAAGACGTCCCTGAAGCTCCAGCCCGCGCAGCCGTGTTCGTTCTCCCATTCATCGTAATCGGCGGCATGACCGCGCATGTAGATCATCGCATTGACGGATGACCCGCCCCCGACGACACGTCCCTGCGGTACGGCAAATTGGTTTCCGTTGAGCGTGGCATCAGGCTCGGAGACAACGGCGTCAACGGATTGGGTCTGGTGTGCCTTATGGTACGTGGCGGGAATATGGATCCAGCGGTTCGTATCCATGCCGCCGCGTTCAACCAATGCAACCGTGAATCGTCCATCCTGTATCAGCCGATTGGCGATGACGCAGCCAGCCGACCCTGCCCCAATGACGACGTAGTCATACTGGAGCTCTTCAATCATCGCGCTCTTCTTTGCACATGAGTACCGGCCCCGCGCTCTTAAAGAGAATAAGTATTCTTATTATATTTCTTCTCTGCACAGTCAAGTGATTTCAAGTCGCGCACTTCCGCAGGTAGCGGCAGACCGCTGTTTAGCGCTTCTTTTTTGCAGGTAGATCGGTACACCCAGCATCAATCGAAGCGACGCCAGGACTGCCCATTCCGCACAAGTGCTTGCACCATTCGGTTCACGCCGTTGGCGATCCACAGTGCCTTTGCGGAACCTTCATCGACTATCAGATCTGTCACCAAACCCGATTTTCGAGCTGCGCGTGTGGCCTCAGGTGTTTCTTGCCCGGTACGACCGCAAAGCACCGCTTGACCTTATTGCTCCGGAATTGGCGGCCTTGAATCGACGGGACGGACTTCCGGTCGATGACAAGGCATTTCGGCCAGGGCGCGCGAACAGTTGCAGCGCGCACATGGCATTCATAAGCAACGACCCACAGGCACCGACCCTGATCGAACCCGTCGCAGGCAGCAAGAGTTGTTGGGCGATGACCTTCGCCACTGGACCAGGCAATCTGACAACCTTGCACTTCGTCGCTCTGGCGGGCGTGATCATCGTTCCTCGCGCCGATCATGCTCCAAAGCAAAACTCGCAAGCGTGCTTTTGCATCTTCCCTACCCTCGCATGGCACACCAGAAAAGTCGTTGTCGCCCAACATGTCTGCGGTTGTTGGTCTTCTTGGTTCGTATGCCTGGGCGAGCAAGTTCGAATTCGACAACGAAACGCAAGTGTTCAGCACCGGCATTGGCTGCGTCACGTTGGTGAATCGTCATGGAATCTCGACATGGACCCTGCCGTCCACGACACGGGCCGGATAAGTACTCAACGCTTCACAGGCAGGCGACCTGATCGCGGCGCCCGTCCGGACATCGAACTGACCGTTGTGCTTGGGGCATTCGATCGTGTGATCGATCACCAACCCGTCGGCAAGATGCACCTTTTCGTGCGTACAAAGGCCATCTGTGCAATAGACCTCTTCGCCCGATATCCGGTAGACCGCGTAGGTTCGTCCCTCGTGGTCCAACCGAACCAAATCCTCTTCTTCAATGTCAACAAGTGCGCAGGCATCTATCCAGGGCATCACGTTCTCCGGTGTCAGGCGGTCTGGTTCGACCGAACGGGCTCCCATACACCCGCCCCTTCGGGCAGTTGAGGGCGAATGAAGTGACGCGGGTCGCGAAGCTGCCGCAGCACACAGGGGATGATCTCGGACCAAGCGTTCCAGAGCGATGGGTTGGGCGCGGGCAGGTCGTGCTTCACCACCTCGCGCAGCTTGGGCAAGGCGTGATAGGGCACCATCGGATACATGTGATGCTCGATATGATAGTTCATGTTCAAGTAGATGAAGCGCAGAATCGGGTTCATGAGCACAGTGCGTGAATTGATGCGGTAGTCGAGCACGTCTTCCGCCAGTCCGAGGTGCTGAGGAAGCCCCATCACGAGCAGTAGCCAGATCCCGTAGGCCCGGGGCAGCCCGATGATCATGAGTGGCAGGAGCGACCACGACCAGAGAGAAACCAAAGCCACGAGAACGTAGATCGCGATATGGATGCGGCCGACGCGAATGGCATTGTCGCGTTCGGATTCGGGGATGAGGTCGGCCTCGTCCGGCGGAAGGATCCCCGCGGCGTTTCGGGCCAAGGCAGCGAGGCTTTGCGGTACGGCAACGATCCCGAACAGGTTGAGACAGAGTACGATCAGCTGCGGTGGTCGCATGCCCGCGATTTCCGGGTCCCTGCCCACGATGATCGTATCGGTGTGATGGCGAGCGTGAGACCAGCGCCAGACCACCGAGTTTCGCATCAACAGAAAGCTTGCGAGTTCATAGACGGCGTCGTTCTTCCATCGGGTCTTGAAAGCCGTACCGTGGCCGCATTCATGCCAGCGGCTATCGGCAGCCGAGGCATAGAAGACGCCGTAGACGAAAAAGAACGGCAGCGCCCACCAGCTTCCCCAAAGAAGGATGCCACCCGCGCCGCTGCCGACCAGCACGGCAACCCAGATCGCGATATCGCGCGTCGCCGGCCAATCCGTGCGTTTCATCAAGGACTTCAGGACCTTTCGGTCAACCGGCGTCCGATACCATTCCGCGCCCGCAAGGCCCTTGTCGAACGCATTCTGCCGCTCCGGACCGGTCAGCGAATAGTCCCGCTCCATGGGAAACGTTATCAATCGTACCGGGTCCAAGGTTCGGCTAGCTCCAGTTTTCCAGTGCAGTTTCGAACTTGTTCAACTCTTCGTCGGAGATCTGGACCAGTTCGCTCTCGTCCGGAAACGACCCCGAACCCACATCGCGCCTGAACTCGGAGAACGCTGCCACGCGGTCCTGTTGCAGCCGCGCGTATTCGGCCCGGAAGTCCCTGTAGACCCGGGCATGGCGAGGCACGTGACCTTCCGTCTCGCCGAGGATATCGACCGAAAACAGGTACTGGACATCGCAGCCCGCGCCCGAGCCCATGGAAATCACGACGAGTGACGTCCGCCGGGAAATCGCCGCCGCGACCGCTGGCGGCACGATTTCGATCTCGACCGCAAAGGCGCCCGCGTCCTGATAGCGTCGGGCGTCGTTCAAGATGGCAAGGGCATCTTCTGCCGTTTTGCCGCGTGCCGCGTAGCCGGTCCACCGGGCCTTTTGCGGCATGAAGCCGATGTGTCCGACAACGGGTATCGCCTCTTTCGCCATGGCTTCGATCACGTCGTAGTGCATCGGACAATAGACACTGTCGGCTCCAGCCTCCATTGCCTCGAAGGCCGCGCGCCTGGCCTCGTCGGCATTGGCGCATTCGCCGTAGATCAAGCCGAACGTGAAATGCGTGTTCGGGGCGGCAGCGCGGAAATCGTCGCGGGCATGCTTGCGGCCTGATACGATGATCTCGATCCCGGCAGCCTCGGCAGCAAGGGCGTGTTCAACCGAGGCCACGTTGAGTTCGGCAAGCTGACCCTTTCCCTTGTGGTCGATCAGGTCCTTGACCGTCATCTTCATTCTGCGCGTCCTCCGGACAATGGCAGGTCGGTGCCGCGCAGGATCAATTCCGCGTCGATCAACTGCTGATGGGGTCCGGCGTCGCCACCGAGCTTCGCGACCATCATGCGCCCCAGTCGCATCCCGAGCGCGTCAAGATCCTGGCGAAACGTCGTAAGACCCATCCCGACATGGGCCGCCACGGGTATGTCATCGCAGCCGATCAACGCCATGTCCGGGCCAGGCCGGATCCCGAACTGGCGCATGGCCTCCATTGCCGAAAGGGCGATCACGTCGTTGCCGCAGAAAATCGCGGTCGGACCGACACCCCGGGTAATCAGCTCGGTCACGGCATCCGCGCCCGTCTTCCGCGACAGGTAACATTCAATCTCGAGCGCGGGATCGTGCCCTATGCCATGCGCGTCCAGCGCATCACGGTAGCCGCGCAAGGCATGAATTGAATAGGCGTACCTGAGCGGCGTCGTCAAATGTGCAATGCGGGCATGGCCAAGCCGGATCAACCGTTCGGTCGCCTGATACCCGATCTTGTAGTGGTCCACGTCGACCCAATCGTGATCGGACTTGTCCGTTCGTCCGACGGTGACGAACGGAAAACCGCGCTCCTGCAGCCATTCGATCCGCTCGTCCTCGGGCCGGGTGCGCCCGAACAGGAGCCCGTCGCAGCGGCCTCGCTCGACGGAATTGCGAATGATCTCGAACTCGGTCTCATATTCCCGCGCCATGATGATCTGAAGCGCATAGCCCTGGGCCTGCAGCGAGAGTTCAACGCCGTCGAGAAGGCTTAGGAAGAACGGGTCAACGAACTTGGTCCAGGGCTTCGAGACCATGAAGGTCACAGTGTTGGTTTGCTGCGATCGCAGGCTCGATGCCGCGAAACTCGCACGGTAGCCAAGTTTCTCTGCAACGGCCTCCACCTTGCGGCGGGTTTCGAGCTTGACGTCAGAGTACCCGTTGAGCGCGCGGCTGACGGTCGAGACCGAAAGACCTGTCTGTTCGGCCACGTCCCTGATCCCCAGTCGTCTGGCAGGTTCGCCCATCAGTCTTCCTCTGCGATCACGTAGCCATGCGCAGGCAACGCGGCCTCATGAAGTTCGCCCGAAAGCACGGTCACTCGGTCGTGCCATGGAACACGCCGGGGGGAGCCCGAGAAATTGAATGCGCACATGATCCTTTGTTCCCCGTGAGCGCGGAAAAAGACAAGCCAGTCCTTCTCGTGCTCTGCCGGTTCGAACGATCCATATCGCAAGGCCGCGCTCGCGCGGCGCAACGCAATCAGCGCGCGGCAATTTTCCAGGATCGACCCGCTCAAGCCGTCCTGCCGAGCAACCGAAAGCGCAGCATGGGACGGTTCGCAGGGCAGCCAAGTGCTCGCATTCTTCGAAAACCCGAGCTGGTCCGTGCTGTCCCAGGGAAAGGGAGTGCGCGCACCGTCGCGTCCTCGATCGTGCGGCCAGAACCGGATGCCTTCGGGGTCCTGGATCGCTTCACGCGGTACGCGCGAATGCGGCAGCCCCAGTTCTTCTCCCTGGTAGAGGATGACGGTGCCGCGAAGACAAAGCAGAAGTGCATGCAGCATCGTCACCCTTGCCGGATTGTCCTCGGCGCCCCACCGGCTGGCCACACGGAAGACATCGTGGTTTGAAAACGCCCAGGTCGGCCAGCCATGACCTTTGCCTGCATCCAGAACCGTGGTTGCGATGGCCGAACCGTTCAACTCGGGAGCAAGCAGGGCGAAGCTGTACGCGGTGTGCAGCCTGTCAGGCGTCGTGTACTCGGACATGCGCTCCACCTGCCAGTCGCAGGAGATCTCGGCCAGCAGCATCCGGTCCCCGGCGAGAGCGCGCATGCGCTCGAGAAACGGCAGGTTTTCCGGTCGCGAACGGTCGTAGAGCCTTTGCTGCATGTAATACGGATTGGCTGGCACGTCGTCGATGTCCTGCGCAGGGTTATCCCGCAGCGCAGGATCGTGCATGAAGAAGTTGGCGACGTCCAGCCGCAGACCGTCGACACCCAGGTCGAACCAGAATTTCATGATATCAAGCACTTCGTCCTGCACCTCCATGTTGTGCAGGTTCAGGTCGGGCTGCTCGACCAGGAAATTGTGCAGATAGTACTGACGCCGTTCAGGCGCCCATTCCCACGCGACTCCGCCAAACCGCGCGAGCCAGTTGTTGGGCAGGCCGCCGTCGGCCTTCGCATCGGCCCAGACATACCAGTCCGACTTTTCGCATTCCTTGCCCGAGCGGCTTTCGACGAACCATGGATGCTGGTTCGAACTGTGCGAATAGACCTGGTCGATGACGACCCTTAACCCCTGGCCATGCGCCGCCTGTACAACCGCGCGAAAGTCCTCCAGCGTTCCAAATCGCGGATCGACCTGTCGGTAGTCGGAAACGTCGTAGCCCGAATCGTGCATCGGGGAGGGAAAGAACGGCGTGATCCAGATCGCGTCGATCCCGAGCCCTGCGAGATAGTCCATCCGGCTCAGGAGCCCCCTCAGATCGCCCTCGCCGTCGTCATCGGAATCCTTGAAGCTGCGCAGGTAAACTTCGTAAATGCAGGCCCCTCGCCACCATTCTGCGTGCTCTTCACGGCGTTCTGTCGTCACGGTCGTCTCCGGCAATGCCGCCACATTCAAAAACGTTTTTGGAGAACGGTCAAGAATTCCGCAGGAAATTCGCCGATTCCGAGGGCAGAATCGCGAAAAACCTTGACCGGTCGGCATAAATTCGCAACTCTTCCACGAGAAGCCCAAAAACGTTTTTGGGTTTTGACGCAAAGAGCTTCAGGGAGGAAAATATGCGTGAGTTCCGTAATTCAGTAATTCTGGCCGTATCTGGCCTTGCGATGAGTATCGGGACAGCCTGGGCAGGTGACTGGTGTTCAGGACAAACGATCCGGCTGTTCTCGGGCGGTCCGGCCGGCGGTGCATTCAACTCGATCATTGATCGCGGCGCATTGCAGGCGGCCGAAGACACCGGCGCAAATGTCCAAATCATCTATTCGGATTGGGATTTCGACAAGATGGTCACCCAGTTGCGCGAGGCGATCAGCCAGGTACCCGACGGCATCGCAATGATGGGGCACCCGGGAGATGACGCGATCATGCCTTTGGCGGCCGAGGCCGCTGCTGCGGGAATTCCGATGATGTACATGAACGTGGACGTGCCGGAAGTACGTGCGGCCTTCGGGTCGGGGTACGTCGGGGCCACTCTTTACCAGCAGGGACGGAACCTCGGCGCCGAGACCCTGCGTCTTGCGGGCGACAGGTTGCAGCCTGGTGATACAGCCATCGTCATGAGCCGATGGGAAAGCGAAAACCGCGCCCAGCGTGAACTCGGCCTCGTGGACGTGCTGGAAGAGTTCGGCATGAAGGTCATCAAGCTGCAAGAGGCCGAAGGCGCTTCTGCCGACCAGATGCTGCAAATCCCGGTTCTGACCTCGACCCTGATCGCCAACCCCGACACCAAGCTCATCGGCTATCCCGGCGGCCCGTGGCTGGCCGCGGCACCGGTGTTCATGGATGCAGTTGGCAAGGGTCCCGGCGATATCATGGCGGTCGGCTTCGACCTTGGTCAAGGCGTCATGACCGCGTTCGACGGCGGGTATGTGACGGTGACAGCAGACCAGCAGCCCTACCAGCAGGGATACCTTCCGGTTCTGTCGCTCTGCCAGCAGCTGGTCTACAAGCTGGGACCGCTCAACGTGGACACCGGCGCCGGCTTCGTGACGGCAGACAACTACAAGGACGTGGTTGCCCTCGCCGAACAGGGCGTCCGCTAGCGCAAGATTTCACCCGGGCCGGCCGACTTCTGAAACCGGCCCGGGGCCAGACGTTCCAATCCGGAGCACTCTCATGTCCGCGGCATCAGAGCCGGTCGTCGAATTGCGCAGCATCGTCAAGCGTTTCGGATCGGTCGAAGCCTTGTCAGGCGTCACGATGACCGTCCGGCGCGGCGAGGTTCTGGGGCTGCTCGGAGACAATGGCGCAGGCAAGTCGACGCTGATCAAGACCCTTGCCGGGGTGCACGACCCCGATGACGGCGAAATCATCGTGAAAGGCAAGGTTCGCAAGCCCTGGACACCCGCGGCTGCGCGCGACGCAGGAATAGAAACGGTTTTCCAGGATCGCGCGCTGGCACCGCAGCATTCCATAGTGACAAATATCTTCATGGGGCGCGAGATCACGAATTCCTTCGGTCTACTGCGGGTGCAAATGCAGATCGACGAGGCCAACAGGCTGATGCGCGAGATCGGTTTCACCTCGAAGGTATTCAACCCGGAAAGCACGGTTGGGACGCTTTCAGGGGGTGAGCGGCAGGGGGTGGCGATTGCCCGCGCGCTCTACAATCAGGCGGATGTGATCGTGCTGGATGAACCGACGACAGCACTGTCGCTGACCGAGACCCAGAAGGTCTTCCGTTTCGTGGAGGCGGTCAAATCCTCGGGTCGGACCGTGGTCTTCATCGGGCACAACATCTATCACGTCTGGGACATTGCCGACCGGTTTTTCGTCATCGACCGTGGGACTGAGGCCTTTGAAGGTGCCAAGTCCTCTTTCACCGGTGCCGATCACCTGATCGAGATGATGCACCAACTCGCGGAAACCGGCAGCGCAGACACGAGTTCACTATTGGAGCCGGGGTGAGAATGAACACTGCGAATGACGCGACGACCGATGCCATTTCAGAGGACCCCTGCACTGAGCAATCCCGATGGACGCTCTTTTACCGCAAGAACGGTCGCGCGCTAAACGCATTCCTGGCCCTTGTCCTGGTTTGGGTCTTTTTCGCGGTGAACAACCCGGCGCTTTTTCTCAACCCGCTGTTCTACAATGCATTCCTGTTTTCGGTTCCGGCGACGATCTTTCTGACCACCTCCTTGGTCTTTGTCATCGTTTCGGGCGAGCTCGATTTGGCATTTCCGTCGGTCGTCGGCGCCGCCGGCGGAGTGTTCATGTACTCCGTCGTGCTGGGAGTGCCCGTGATACCAGCGTTCTTTCTGACCATGGGCTTCGGAGCGCTGATCGGCCTTGGCATTGGATTGATCGTCGTCTACGGGCGCATTTCCTCGTTGGTCGCGACACTCGGTCTCAATTTCTTCATCCTCGGCATCGTCAACCTGCTCGCCCAAGGTCGGACCATCTCTGCGCCTGAGGCGATGAACAGCTTCGGATACAAGCTATTCGTCGGAAAATGGCACTTGTTTGATACGACGCTGCGGGTGCCGAACCACTTCATTTGGTCGCTGGTCTGGGTGGCATTCTGCTATGTGCTCTTCAAGTATCATCGGTTCGGCAACCGTGTGCAGCTTGTCGGAGACAATACAGACAGCGCCCGTGAAATGGGCATCAACATCGAGCGCATTCGCGTCAGCGTCTTTGTCGTATCGGGTGTCGCGGCGGCAATTACAGGTGCATTGCTCGTACAGATGGCGAACATGGTCTGGTTCCCGACCAGCGGAAAGGCATATCTGCTGATTGCGCTCGCGGCACTCTTTGTCGGCGGCACACCGACCTGGGGCGGTGTCGGCACGATCTTTGGCGCGTTCTTTGGAGCGATGACCGTCACGCTGATCCCGTCCGGCGCGGTCGGCGCAGGTTTTGCAGGCTACTGGACAGACTTCATATTCGGCCTCGTCATCATCCTGACCATGATCGCGCACCGATTTTCTGGCGCGCGGGTGCGATGACATGCGCATGGCGGCGAACACCGGAGCCGCAAGCGGCATCGGCAGCGCGGTAACGCGATCGTTTGGGGATGCCGGTCGCGAAGTGGCGGTGCTGGACCGCGTTCGGCCACAAGCACCGGAGGACGGCGAGGGCCTTTCTATGGCCGTCGACCTGACCGACCCTGACACGGTCGACCAACCTCCGACCGCATCCGCGGTGCGTTCGGCGCACTCGACGCGTTGGGCAACTTTGCCGGGATCAACCACCACTCGACCGTCGCGCCGATGGATGTTCCGGACTGGAACCGCGAGATGGACACAAGTGTCAGTTCCATGTTCTTGACCGCAACATTCGGACCGCCCCTGCTGGAGAAGGGCCAGGAGCGGGCGATCGTCAATATGGCCTCGGCCTCGGGGCACGTCGCCTCGGTCGACTATCCGGCCTGCGTCATGACCATGGCGGCGCTCGAAGGCTCCACAACGGCACTTTCCCAAGCAGCGGGCGACCGAAGCATCCGCATACATGCAGTGGCGCCGTGCCGGACCTGATGCGGGCCACGAGCGGCGGGTTTGCCCCGCATGGCATCCGGGTGAACGCCGTCAACCCGGGCTGGGTCGATACCGCCTTCACCGACCACGCGCTGGCCGAACCGCAGGATGGTGAGGCCGTCACGGCAAGGGAGGGCGACGCACACATCCTCGGCCGCATGGCGCGGCCCGATGAATTCGCCGACGCGATCGCTTTCCTCATGTCCGACGCGGCGAGCGTCGTCACCGGTACCGAGCAGATTGTGGACGGGGGCTCCCTGTGCATGCGATGAGCGAGAAGGTCCCGATGGGCAGGGAGTTGCTGGCACGAGGCTATGCCCACCTCCCGTGCCTGTTGCCGGACGATCTGGTGGCCCGGCTGATCCGCATCTCCGCGGCAAACGTGGCGCGGGCGAGCGCAGCGCATCGGGCGGCAAACCGTTCGCAGGGTTCTCTGATCAACATCGCGACGGACCCGGGATACGCAGAGCTTGTTGCCGCTCCGGAGATTCTGAACGGGCTCGCGGGTCTGGGCCTTGCCGATCTGCGATTTCAATCCGGTTTCCTGATCTCGAAGCCCGGCCATTCGCCGGCGCTCTTCTGGCATCAGGACTGGTGGGGATGGTCGCTCGGATCCTCCTATCATGCCCGTCCGCAGCAGATCGGTGTGATGGTCTACCTAGGCCGGACCAGCGTCGCAAATGGCTGCCTAAGGGCGCTGCCGGGCTCACATCTGCGAAGCCACCGCCTGCACGGCTCAATCACGGCGCACGAAGCCGGGTTGTCCCGTGTCGAGGACGAGGGACACGAACTTTACCAGAGCGCCCAGGGTGAGGTTGCCCTTCCGAGCAAACCGGGAGATGTGCTTGTCATCGACGCCCGAATTCTACATTCGGCCTATCCAAACACCACTGATCATGAGCGGATGCTGCTGACGCTTTGGTATCATCCCTTCTGGCCGGACCTGCCGCGTGGCATTCGCGCCCATGCCGCCAACGTCTTCGACGGTGCGGTGTCGGACATTTCCCATGACAGCCGTCCAACACCCCGAGGCTGGCCACCAAGGGCGCTGAGGAAGATCGCGGCTCTAGTGCCCGAGCACCCCGGCGGACCACCGGTCGAATTTGACAGGCGTCCCGATACAAATCGGATGGAGGCCGTGCGTGACTGACACGTATACGAAAGACGGTGACACGCTGGTTATCCGCTTCAACGGCGAGTGCGTAAGGGTCGAAGCCTGGGGACCGGACGCCCTGAGAACTCGGGCCCGCCCCGGGGGCACGGTCGTCGAACCGCACGTCAGCGCGCTCTTGGCAGCCGCGTCGTCAAGAGCGTCAATCGTGATCGACGGGAAGCACGCCCGTATCCGAAACGGTCGAATCGAGGCACGGGTCAGGCTGGAGCGCCGGCTCGGTGCGGACGTCCAATTAGAACCGGCTATCGGATATTACGACACGGTGACGGGCGAAGAACTCCTGTCTGAAGCGCGCAGTCATTTCGCCGGTCCTCCGCCGCGGCGGTTCAAACCGATCGCATCGGGAAGCTTCCAGCTTGAGGCCACATTCACGGCCTATGACGACGAGCACCTGATGGGCCTTGGCCAGCCGCAACACGGGCGCGAGGATCTGAAGGCCACCTCGACCAACCTCGTACAGCAGAACACGCACGTCGTCGTCCCATTCGTGATTTCGTCACGAGGGTATGGGTTCTTGTGGAACAATCCGGCGGTTGGTCGGGCGGAGTTCGCGTCCAATATCACGCGTTGGCGGGCCGACGCGACGCCTGGCCTCGACTACTGGATCACCGCCGGCGAGACACCGGAGCGCATTCTGCGGACCTACGTCGCCGCGACCGGACTTCCGCCCGCATGCCCCGACTGGGTGACCGGCTTCTGGCAATCAAAGCTGCGTTATCGCTCGCAACAGGAAATCGTGAACGTCGCGCGCGGCTACCGGCAGCGGGGGATTCCACTGTCGTGCATCGTGATCGACTTCTTCGCCTGGACCCGGCAAGGCGAGTGGGAGTTCGACCCCGCCGAATGGCCTGACCCCGAGGGCTTGGTGCGCGAACTGGACGAAATGGGCGTGAAGACCATCGTCTCGATCTGGCCGACGGTCGGTGCGAACGCGAAGTATTTCACCGAGATGCGCGAAAAGGGGTACCTACTGCGCACCGAGCGTGGCGTACCTGCGGTGATCCAGTTCCCCGACAAGGATCCTTTCGGGGTGCACTTCCTGACCTATTATGATGTCTTCAACCCAGATGCCGGTGACTTCCACTGGGAAAAGGCCAAGCGGAACTACCTCGATCGGGGCATCAGCAATTTCTGGCTGGATGCTTGCGAACCCGAGATGCGACCCGCCGATGCCGAAAATGTGCGGACCCACCTTGGCAACGGGGCGGAGATGCTGTCGGCCTATCCGCTGGTCCATGCGCAACTCTACGCTGAGGGCCTGAAAGAGGCCGGCGCCGACGAATCGGTGCTCCTATGCCGCTCGACCTGGGCGGGCGGACAGCGCTATCCGGTCATCCTGTGGTCCGGTGACGTCTGGTCGACATGGGAAGACTACCGCGCCCAGATCGCTGCGGGACTGCACGCGGCCATGTCAGGGATCGGCTGGTGGACAACCGATATCGGCGGATTCTACGAGGGCCACGCCGACGATCCCAAGTTCCCTGAACTTCTTGTTCGCTGGTTCGAATTTGGTGTGTTCTCGCCGGTCTGCCGCCTGCACGGCGTTCGAGTACCGAACGGTGTTCCGTTCGCATCTGTCGACGGCGAAGTCGACTATGGGCGAGACCTCTTCCACGTATTCACGGACACGGGCGGCGACAACGAGGTCTGGAGCTACGGACCCAAGGTGGAAAAGATCCTGAAGCGGCTGCTGGAGTTGCGCGAACGGCTGCGCCCCTATCTGACCGAGGTCATGGCAGAATACACCGCGACGGGCGTGCCGCCGATGCGTCCCTTGCCCTTCGCGTTTCCCTCCGACATCGCGCTGCGGACCCCACAGGGCGCATACATGCTCGGGCCTAAGCTGCTGGTGGCGCCCGTGCTGGAACCCAGCGCGAATTCCCGGGAGATACGTCTGCCAGCCGGGCGCGATTGGGTACACGTTTGGACTGGCGAGCTCTACGAAGGCGGCACTACGGTCCGGGTCTCCGCGAAGTTGGGGATGCCGCCCGTTTTCTGTTTGGCGGATCATTGGAGCGTGCACATGAGTAATTTTGAAGACCTGTCGCCATAAGCTCTTCGATATCCTGACCGGAACCCGACCGGGATTTCGCTTCGCGCTAGCGCGACCGGGTTCAGAGGTCCGCCAAGGAGCCGCCTCGGGGAACCGCCGATTGTCCGCATCGGTGGCGCTGGGATCGGTCGCTTTGCCGGACAGCATGTGCTCAACCGGAACCCACATGGCGTCGACCGGCACCGTCCTGTCTGCATTCATTTGAAACCTGCTCGTTTGCCCGTGCCGCCGTTCCGACGGTCAGTTCGGCGGGAAATGGCGACGCTCCGCTCGAATCGAAATCCGATTGCCGACGGTCCATAGTGCCTGAAACCGGGCGGGCGTTACCTGCGCAAGCCTGATGGTTCATACAAGACCCGAAATCCGCGATTCAGTGTTTCCGGCTGTCAGGCTTGTCCGTGCTGCTTCTCACGCTTCGAGAGTTTCCCGACAACCAGGGAAATCGCCGCAGCGAAGTAGCTGGGAAGAGCGCCCATCTCCGCGGCATCTTGCACAGGGCCCGGATCGAAGGCGACCGTGGCAATGAACAGCGAGACCGTGAATCCGATCGCAGCCACGCAACCGATCAGGAAGAGATCGAATATGCACAGGCCTGACGGCATTCCAAGCTTCATTGGGGCGCCCGCGAACCAGCCGAAAAGCAAAAACGCCGAAGGGCTTTCCCACGATCAGGCTCAGGAGAAACAGCCAGGTCGCAGGGCCAATGGCAGAGAATTCGACACCGGCATTCAGCAGGCCAAAGAAGAATAGGATTATCTCGACGGGATGCTCCAGCAATTGCTCGCAGTCGTTCAGCAGATCCGTCAGGTGCTGCTCAGCCTTTGCAAAAATGCCGAATGCGTGGTCAGCGTTTGGAAGCGCCGGTACGCTGGGGAACAGGCCCAGTGCGGGATTCAGACCACTCTCCTGGAACCCGTACCAACTCATGGCTCCACCCGAACACCGTTTACCCGCACGCTCATCTCCGCTGCGCCAATTCCGGACCCCCGGGTTGAGCGGATACGGAACCGAATTCGGGTTCCCGGAGACCTGATCTCGTCGTCCGACCCGGAAGATGCGCTCCGGTTTCTGCCACCCGGACGCGGGCAGCCTGGCTACGGGCCGAGGCTTCAGGAAATCAAGCCAGACCACTGCGTGGCAAAGCAGGATCCGCTGGAGACGATCCTTGCTGCCAGGACGAACCCTGGTACGCCCCGCTCAACAGTGGACTGAAATCTCTGCCGAACAGGCCTCTGCACAAAAGTCCCTCAGGCATGTTCATGCCCGGAAGTTCAATGCAGACCGGAGAAACTACGGAAACACGCACAAATTTTTCGCTTGATGGAGCGGCAGTTGCGCGTTCACCTTGATCGACGTGCCGACGCAACAATCAAAAAGTGACGCACTCAGGGAGAACTTTCAATGGACCGACGGACACTCTTGAAGGCAGCCGGCGCTGGCACCTTCCTTGCCGGGGCTGGACTTGCCTGGGCGCAGACCCGATCGAAACTCTTGCCGATCTTTCCGTTGAATGACTTGACGGGTGGGTTTGACGAACGAATTCAGCTGAACCTAAACGCAGCCGCACATGACTTTGGTTTTGGCACTGCCAGCAGGACGCTCGGCATCAACAGCAACTATCTTGGCCAGGTGCTGCGGGTGAAACAAGGACAGACTTTGCCCTTTGATGTCGTCAACGGGATCGGCGAAGTGACAACCATTCACTGGCACGGGTTGCACATACCGGGCGAGGTCGATGGAGGTCCTCACCAGGAAATCGAGCCGGGCCACACATGGGCTCCTGACGTGCCTATCCGACAACAAGCCGCGACGACCTGGTTCCACTCCCACATGCACGGCAAGACAGCCAAGCAAGTCTACAAGGGCCTTGCGGGCGTGATGCTGATCGAGGATGACGCCAGCTTGTCCGCCGATCTGCCCCGGACCTATGGCGTCGATGACTTCACCATCGTCTTGCAAGACAAAATATTCGATGACGAGGGCACGATGAGCTATTTTCTGACAGGGGAAGCCTTTGAAGATGGCATTCTTGGCGACACCTTCGTCATCAATGGGACCATTGCACCGGTAGGGCAGAATGTTCCAAGCGGCTTGATCCGGCTACGCATCTTGAATGCATGCAACGCCCGTTTTCTGACTTTGAAGATGGCGCATGGGCCGCTGACCGTCATTGCGTCCGACGGAGGCTTTCTGGCTTCGGCCGTAGAGACCGAAAACCTGATTATTTCGCCCGGCGAACGCTACGAAGTGCTTGTTGACATGAGCACCCTGGAGACCAACAGTCTCATTGCAGCCAGCTTTCCCGGCTACGGACGGCTCTTCAGATTGCTGGCACAGTTCATCAGTGAACAAATCCCGGGAACCGCGGTGCTGACACTGTCCCGAACAGGAGAAAAGGGGTTCACAGGTTCCATGCCAATCCGACTGGCGAACCTCTCCCCGGCTCGTGCGGATGAGGCAACGGTAACGAGGGAATTCACCTTGAACATGGGCGAAGGTGAAGAATTGGCGACTCTTGCAGCCAATTGGGGGAACTTTTGCGGTGAAGGCATGGGCATGGGTATCAACGGCCAACCGATGAAAATGGATCGCATCGACCAACGCGCCCGGCTGGGCGAAACAGAGCTTTGGAAGATTGCGGCGGAGGAAGAGATTCATCCTTTCCATGTTCATGGTTGCTCGTTCCGTATCCTGCGACAGGAGAGCCATGACACGGTGTCCTATGCACAGGGTTGGAAAGACATGGTGCATGTTCAGGATGGCAAGGCGGAGATTCTGGTGCGCTTCGACCACGAGGCACCGGATCACGCACCCTACATGTATCACTGCCACATTCTTGAACACGAAGACTGTGGCATGATGGGTCAATTCACCGTGTCACAGGACGCGTGAACGGCCGATTCAGTCAGAACCACTTTTTGGGATCAAATGGCCAGGATTTGCCATTGGTAAGGCTTCTGGTGCCCGAAATCGAAGAACCGCCTGGCTGGGGTGGTAGGATTCGAACCTACGATACACGGTACCAAAAACCGCTGCCTTACCACTTGGCTACACCCCACCCGCACCTGGCGGTGCTAACGCTTTGAAATAGCGTTCTTTTTTCCTTCGTCAATCCGCAGATGCGGACTGGTTCTTGTCCAGTTTCGTCCGCGTCTGCAACTGATTGCAGGAGAAAAGCGTGGCGAAACTACGGCTCACCGATTCAAGAATCAAGACACTAAATCCGGCAAAGACGACGCGGGACGTTCGAGACGCGGTCCTGAGAGGATTCGGCGTCAGGATCCTGCCCTCGGGCGGGAAGCGTTTCTTCATCCACACGCAGTTCAACGGGCAGCGCGTCTGGAAGCTCATCGGCGATGCAGACATGATGGGCGTGGCGGACGCGCGCGAAGCGGCAAGGTCGGCCCTCGCCGCCGTTCGCAAGGGCCAGCCTGTCGTTGCCTCGCCGGACGAAACCAGCTTCGAGGCCGTCGCGGAGGACGTGTTCAGCCGCTACGGTCGCCGCTGGAAGCCGTCCACCCTGAAGGTGAACAGGTGGTATCTGAGCAACCAGATCCTGCCGTGGTTCCGGGGACGGCAGGTCGCCGACATCACCCGGAGGGACGTTCAGGACTGGTTCATGTCCCTGCACGCGACGCCCGTCGCCGCCGATCGTTCGGCGCCGGTTCTGTCCGTCATCATGGCCCAAGCCGAGGTCTACGGCTACCGTCCTGCAGGCACGAACCCGTGCAAGGGCATCAGGCGCTACCGTCGGAAGGGCCGGGAACGCTTCCTGTCGGAGGCCGAACTGCGGCGCCTGGGCGACGTCCTCTCGCTGCATGCGACGGAACGCCAATGGGCGACGGCCGTCATCAGGCTCTTGCTCCTGACCGGTTGCCGGGCCGGCGAAATCCGAACCCTTCAGTGGCGGGACTTGCGGGACGGACATCTGCATCTTCGAGACAGCAAGTCAGGTCCTCGAATCGTGTGGCTTTCGACGCCGTCCCGGGATGTGCTGGCGGAGCTGCCGAAGACCTCCCGCTGGGTGTTTCCGTCCCCGCGGACGGACGGTCCCGTCTCGAAGACCGCCGTCGAGAACTTCTGGGTTCGCGTGCGTTCCGAGGCCGGACTGGAGGACGTGCGGCTTCATGACGTTCGACATACCTACGCCAGTTTGGCAATCACGACGGGCGAGACCGTTCCCGTCGTCGGGCGCCTGCTGGGTCACAACGATTCCGAGACAACGCTGAAGTACATTCATCTTGCCGAGAGCGCGGCGCGTGACGCCGCCGACATGATGGGCACCTTTCTTGCAGGGAGGATCTCATGAAGCAGGTTCGCCTCACCGACGCGGGAATCCGGCGGCTGAAGCCCGGTGCCCGCGAATACACGGTCCGCGATGCCTGGATGCCGTCGCTGTGCGTCCGTGTCCAATCGTCCGGCACCCGGACCTTTGTCTGTCTGGACCGGCAAGGAAAGCGGTCATTGGGTCCGGCCACGCTGCTGACGGTCGACGAGGCGCGCCGGGAGTGTCTCAGGATGCAGTCCGAAGACGCGGACCGGAAAGTTGCGGCTCCGGCGTTCTCGGCCTTCGTTGCAGAAACCTGGCGCGCTTTCTGGTCCACCGGATGCAAACCCTCGACGATTTGCCGGATGGACAAAACCTTGAACACCCAGTTGCTGCCATCCTTCGGCAACCTTCGCATGAACAGGATCACGCCGACCCACGTGCATCGCTGGTTCGACGCGTACAGCCGCACATCGCCCGGGGCGGCCAACAAGGCGCTTGAGGCATTGAGCCAGATTTTCAACCATGCGGTGAAGCTTGAGCACATCAAGGTTAACCCCGCCAAGGGCGTCAAGCGGAACCCGCGTCCGAAACTCTCGCGGTTCCTGTCCCGGGAGGAGATCGACCGCCTGCACAAGGCACTCGACCGCCATGCTGGCGGGAAACGCGGACAGCAGGCCGACATAATCCGACTGCTGCTTCTGACCGGGTGTCGCAAAAGCGAAATTGTCCGTCTGCGGACAAGAGAAGTGGATGCCGAATGCCTGAGGCTGGCGGACAGCAAGACGGGTCCACGGACGGTGTTCCTGTCGGACGCTGCCAGGGACATTGTCGAGCGCCGCCTCGCAGCGGCGCCGGGAGACTTCCTGTTCGCCTCTCCGAGAGACCCGTCCAAGCCGATCTCGGACTCACTGTCCCTTTGGAGCGCGGTGCGACGAGAATGCGGGATCGAGGATGTCCGGCTGCATGATCTTCGCCACACCTACGGGAGTCAGGCTGTCATGCAGGGCGTCCCCCTGCCCGTCGTGGCACGGCTCCTGGGCCACAGCAGAGTGACAATGACTCTTCGGTACGCGCACGTCGCGGACAAAGAGGTTGAGGCTGCAGCGGAGCGTATCGGGGCGCGGATTTCCGAATTGCTGTCGTGCAGTGGATCGCATGGACATGATGGCCAGCCGCCTTGCAATGTGAGGATTCAGTACTCATCCTGAATTTGTAAGCGACGGAAAGTGACAAACGCCGGCGCGAACGCATTGGACGCGTTGGCTACGCCTCCAATGGCAAGTGGGTTTGGCCCGAAACGGCATGACCCCGTATCGAAGAAGAAGACGCTCGGTTCAAGCTCGTAGAATGCATCGCATTTCTATACGGGCGAGGGTTGGAGGCATCAAACGCAATCTTGCGGTCGAAGTCGGCCCCGCATCCATGAAGAGCCCAAGCCACTCGACAAGCGCGTTGTGCCTCTCTTCTTCCTCGAACAGTTCATCGTGGTCAGTATGGAATAGGCCCACGAGCTTCACGAGCAAGTCGGCGCCCATCGATTCAAATTCATAGCCGGTTTGGTCGTCCTTGGATCGAACGACATACATGGCCAGATCGAAGACACCGGCAGGATTGATCGGCAGCAGAAGCTCGCGTCATTCGCGCGGACTTTTTTCCTTTTCCCGTAACTGCTCGGGCCATTTTTTCGGAATTCTGGGTTGGTCTCAAACCATCTCTTCGGCCTTGCCCATGAGCGCGATCTGTATGGCGGTCATGGGGTTGTAGCCCTTGTAGCCCATGGACTTCAGGTAGCTTGAGATTCGGC